>CAKSSR010000024.1 GCA_934489735.1 uncultured Eubacteriales bacterium
CATATCCTCTGCCACATGTTACTTCCAATATTACCACCTCTATGATAATTATAACATATGTAATTGAAAAAATCAAATTATAATAATATTAATGCGTAAAGGAAAATAAATAGGACATAATAGACTTATAAACAATATAAAGTTCGGTATACAAAATCAATAAAATGCTTGAAAATTTTAAAATTGATCAAAAGTAACATATTATACTTGTTTTTTTCTATATTCTAAAATTTAAAAAATAATTGTTATATTTAATAAATTACTTGAATTTTCTTTTTATTTAATGTATAATATTATAAAATAATAGGTTGACTCTTATTATAAATTTTATGGTATAATAAGAATCTACTGAAAGGAGAGATGTTTTTTATGGCAGGAGAGAAACAAAATAAACTATTTAGGCAGACAGCTTTAGAGAGAGTGTCATCACCAGAACAACTTAATGATTATATCAAGGTAACAAATCCAAGCATTTGGGTTATACTGGCAGCAGCATTTATACTTTTGGGATCGGCAATATTTTGGGCATGTACAGGGAGTATACCAACTTACTTGTCGGCAACAGGAATATCTGACGGCGAGGCAGTATATTGCTTTGTTTCGATTGAGGATTCAAAGAAATTTGAAGTAGGCAAAGAGCACAAGGTTGACATTACATTAACCGAAGGTGAAGTAGTATCTGGATCAGTAGTGCAAGAGTCATCAATGTACTACTCTAAGAATGAGGCATCGCAGATATTAAAATACGACTACCTCATAGACACATTGACTTCTAATTACAATGTTCTCATCAAGATTGTACCAGATAAGCAAATTTCACCAAATTCTATATGTATGCTAAAAATAATATTAAAAGAAGAGAAACCTATAAGCTTTGTATTCAACACTAAAGGAGAGGGTTAAGTTGGCAGATAAAGTAGTGAAAGTACCAATGATTATGCAAATGGAAGCCTTAGAATGTGGAGCAGCCTGTCTTGATATGATACTAGCATATCACGGCAAGTGGCTTCCTCTTGAAAAAGTCAGAGCAGACTGTGGAGTGTCGAGAGACGGAAGTAATGCCAAGAACATGATGGTAGCAGCAAGGTCTTACGGATTTATTGCAAAGGGATACAAATACGGTCTAGAAGACATAAAAAATGTAAAGCTTCCAGTAATAATACATTGGAATTTTAATCATTTTGTAGTTTTAACAGGGTTCAGGAAGAATAAAGCAGTAATAAACGACCCAGCTAGAGGAAAAGTTGAAGTAAGTATGGAGGAATTTGATCAATCTTTTACTGGGATATGCTTATGCTTTGAACCGTCTGAAAAATTTGAAAAAGGTGGAAAAAAGAAGAGCGTAATAGAATTTGCTAAGAAGAGATTAGCAGGAACACTCGGTCTTATAATATTCAATTTACTGGTCTATACTATACTATGCGTACTTAAATTGATCTATCCAGTACTAAATCAAAGGATATTTATAGACAGAGTACTATCAAAAGAAAGCCCAGATTGGTTATATCCAGTCCTCGGAGGACTAATTTTAATAGCGATATTACAAATCATTATAAATGTAGTAAGCGTGCTGTACAAATTGAAAATGGAAGGCAAACTAGCGATGGTAGCCAATACTACGTTTATGTGGCACGTATTAAGATTACCAATGAATTTCTTTTCTCAACGGAATGCAGGAGATATAGCCTACAGACAATCATCAAACCAAGATATAGCCAAAACTTTAATAGGGGAATTATATCCGGTTGTCCTAGACTTTATCATGTTAGTATTTTATTTAATATTGATGATAAGAATCAGCTGGATATTGACTTTAATAGGAATATCGTCACTAGTACTTGACATTTTTATGGTTCGTACTATAGCAGACAAAGAAGTTAATATATCAAGGGCACAGATGAGAGACCAAGGTAATTTAGCATCGGCTACAGTTTCAGGGATCAGCATGATAGAAACAATTAAGTCAGCAGGAGCAGAGAATGGTTATTTTAGGCGCTGGTCAGGATTTCAGGCAGCAGTTAATACTGGATCAGTAAGAACAGCCAGACTATATCAATTTTTAGGCAACGTGCCTGAATTTGTGAGAGAACTCATCAATATAGCAATAATAATAATAGGATGTATGTTCATCATGCAAGACGGATCACTATTTTCCTTAGGTATTTTATCTTTATTTCAAGTATATATGAGCAACTTCATGACACCGGTTGAATCATTTCTTGAACTAGGTAAAAAAATTCAAACAATGAGAACAAATATGGAAAGAGTAGAAGACGTTATGAATTACGAACCAGATGTAAAAACTGAAGACAATAGCGACATTATTGATAAAGATTATAAAAAATTAAGTGGATCTATTGAAATTAAAAACGTTACATTTGGATATGCTACACTGGGAGAACCCGTTATTCACGACTTTAGTATGTCTATCAAGCCAGGGTCTAAAGTTGCATTCGTAGGACCATCAGGATGTGGTAAGTCGACGCTTTCCAAATTAATATCAGGACTATACGAGCCATGGTCAGGGGAAATTCTCTTTGATGGAAAGAAGAAAAGTGAAATAGATAGAGGAGTATTTACATCGTCTTTGGCAGTTGTGGATCAAGATATAATAATCTTTGAAGACAGTATATCAGAAAATATAAAAATGTGGGACAAGTCAATAGAAGACTATGAGGTTATAATGGCAGCTCGTGACGCTCAGATCCATAAAGACATTATGGAGAGAGATGGAGGGTATAATTATAAAATAATAGAAAAAGGTAAGAATTTTTCTGGAGGTCAAAAGCAACGACTAGAAATTGCAAGAGTATTGGCACAAGATCCTACAATTATAATACTAGATGAGGCGACCGCTTCACTAGATGCTAAGACCGAATACGAAGTAGTCAAGGCAATTGAAAACAGGGGCATAACTTGTATAATAATTGCTCATAGACTATCTACAATTAGGAACTGTGATGAAATAGTTGTACTCGATGAGGGCAGAGTAATAGAAAGAGGCACTCACGACGAACTATATAATAACGGTGGAGTTTATACTAAGTTAATTACTACTGAATAGGGGGAACATTATGGGCTGGTTTGACGAACAAATAAAGCTTCGAAAAGCAAAAGATGAAGAGACATTTGAAAATGCATTTGCAGATCTTTCTTCTGTAGTCTTAGGAAATTCTGCCTTATCTATGGCATTTAACGACGACAGACAAAGAACAGAAAGTGCTATTGGTGAAGTCTTAAACTATTTCGGAGTGAAAATAGAAGAAACTCATGAAGAATTTGATGACATGAATGAACAACTTGACTATCTTTTATATCCGTCCGGTATAATGTATCGAGAAGTAAACCTTAGAGGAGATTGGTATAAGGATGCAATAGGACCTATGATTGGTCAGACTACAGAAGGAACAGTTGTCGCACTTATACCGAAAGGAATGAGAGGATATGAATATTTTGATTATAAGACAGGACAAAAAGTAAAATTAAATAAGAATACTAACAAAATGTTGACGAGCAAAGCGCTATGCTTTTATAAACCTTTCCCTCAGAAGAAATTAAAACTCAGAGACTTGTCAAAGTATATCTTATCTATTCTATCTTTAGCAGACTATATAATGATAGTTTGTGCAGCGTTGGTATCGATGTTACTAGGATTACTACCGACATACATCCAACAACTACTTTATGGCAAAGTATTGGAAAGTGGTAAAATGAGTTTACTACTTCCTATCTCTGCTTTACTAATTGGCATACTGGTATCGACAACTTTAATAGATATTACGAAAAGTTTTATAATTTCAAGAGTAGGAACAAAACTTAATATAGCCGTCGAAGCCGCATCGATGGCCAGACTTATGTCATTGCCTCCAAATTTCTTCAAAAACTATGCCGCCGGTGATCTATCTCAAAGGATCGATGGATTAAATCAGATTTGCGCACAATTGGCTGACGTTTTCTTAGGGACAGGACTAACAGCTATCTTTTCTTTAGGATATGTGGCACAGATAGCAACCATAGCCCCATCACTAGCTATCCCATCACTATGCGTCATCTTTACGACAGTTGTATTCAATATCTGGGCGACATTAGTATCGCTTAAGATATATAGAAAGAAGATGAATATAGCAGTAAAACTAAGCGGAATTGTATATTCTTTGTTCTCTGGCATACAAAAGATAAAATTGGCTGGCGCAGAGAAGAGAGCTTTCTCAAAATGGGCGACGCAGTACAAGAGTCTGGCAGAATTGACCTACAATCCGCCTATGATAATAAAGATACAGTCTATAATATCTGTGATAATATCAGCAATTGGGGGAATAATAATTTGTTATTTTGCAGGGATATCCAGCGTAAATGTAGCAAATTACATGGCATATATGACAGCTTATGGAAATGTATTTGGGGCAGTGTCGTCTTTGGCAGGGATAGCGCTTACATTTGCAAACATCAGAGTCATATTGGAAATGGTAGGAGTAATAATGGAAACAGAACCAGAGATATCAGAAAAGAAAAAAGTAGTCAGAAATATAAGTGGAGCAATAGAAATAAACAACGTATCATTTAGATATGCTGACGATATGCCATTAATTTTAGACAACTTGTCATTAAAAATAGAGCCAGGTCAGTATATAGCAGTGGTAGGTAAGACAGGTTGCGGGAAATCTACACTTATGAGACTTCTACTGGGATTCGAAAAGCCTCAAAAAGGAGCAATATATTACGACGGAAGAGACATTTCATCTGTAGATATAAAGTCATTGAGGAAAAATATAGGCGTCGTAATGCAAAATGCTGACACCTTCTCTGGAGACATATATTCCAATATAACAGTTTCAGCACCTTGGCTTTCATTGGATGACGCTTGGAATGCAGCTAAAATTGCAGGAATAGACAAAGAAATCGAAGATATGCCAATGGGAATGTATACTGTGATAAGTGAAGGAAGTGGAGGAATATCAGGCGGCCAAAAGCAAAGGTTGATGATAGCAAGAGCAGTTGCTCCAAAGCCAAAAATACTAATTTTAGACGAAGCCACATCAGCACTTGACAATATTACTCAAAAACAAGTATCAGATGCTTTGGCTGAATTAAAAAGTACTAGAATAGTAGTAGCGCACAGACTATCAACGATAAAGCAATGCGATAGAATAATAGTTTTAGACGCAGGCAAGATAATAGAAGACGGAACCTACGACGAATTAATAGACAAGAACGGTTTCTTTGCAGAATTGGTCAGACGACAGAGAGCTGACATATCAAATAAAGAAATGGAAGAGACGGTGATCAATTCAAATGACGTTGAATGAATTAGCTGAGATATATCCTCAACTATACTTGACTCCAGGTGTGGGTATGTCGCAAACAGATGAGTATAAGGATGTAACATTGAGAGGAAAAGTACCAGAGCATAAAGATTTGTCAGGTTTTGTACAGACTAAGGAAGACAAAATCTTTGATATAAATACTCCGGCAGGAAAAGTTAGAGTGGTTTATCTGGCAAATCGAGAAGATTTTGAAAGATTTATCAATATAATATATAATAAATGCGAACCAAAAGAATATCCTAAGAGCATGGGAGCCAGTACTATAAGTGGAATAAATAATTGGACTAAAATAAATAAGCATAAAATGAAATTCATAACCCAAGGAGGACGAGATTGGGACGAGGAATTTAAATTATTTACTAAAAATCCAGAAAATTATAAAGATACGATAATAGTTTTATCAAAAGGTGGCTACAGTGCTATAAAAGCAAGTGATATTGGATATACTCAAAGTAAATGGACAGATGTTTCATTTAATATAAGATTGTATCATGAATGCACACATTTCATATGTAAAAAGTTATACCCAGACAACAAGGATGCACTTTTAGACGAAATATTGGCAGATTGTATTGGTCTAGTCTTTGCTTTAGGCTACTATGATAAAAAACTTGCAAAACTTTTTCTAGGAGTCAATGAAAATGGATATGCCGGAGGAAGACTCGAAAATTATTTAGAAAACAATCAAGAAGATATAGATAATGTGGCTAAAAGAATATCTAAAAAAATTGATAAATTATCAAAATGGGTAGAAAATTTAATTAAAGATCAAACAGAAGGATTTGACATATTGATAAAAATAGAGGATAATATAGATATGATAAAAGATTATTAATCAACAATTATTATATCAGGAAGGTGGGTCTTATGATAAATATGGCGACGGATATATGTAGCTCTGAATGCAATATTATTGATAGCGATATTCCTAAATCGATTGAATTAACTGTTGATGCAATTAGAAGTAACTTAAACGAAGTACAATCATTTATAAAGAATTATCTTGATAAGTTTAGTATAAGTCATGATAAAATTTCTAAGATCTTATTATCATCTGAAGAAATATTTATAAATATCTGTAACTATGCTTACAGTAAAAGTATTGGTCGAATGACAGTCTCTTGTTGTCTATCAAAGAATAAGGATATATTTATCCTCAGGATGATAGACAATGGCAAAGAATTTAATCCACTTGAAGTATCTGCGCCTAATAACATTCTAAATATAAGTGATGAAAATGACTTGAAAATAGGTGGACTTGGTATCTATTTGATGAAAAAAT
Source organism: uncultured Eubacteriales bacterium (assembly GCA_934489735.1). Lineage (GTDB taxonomy): Bacteria > Bacillota > Clostridia > Oscillospirales > Acutalibacteraceae > CAKSSR01. The sequence continues at coordinate 6,607 of CAKSSR010000024.1, forward strand.
CTATGGATGATTTTCAATACTGTTATAGAAATGGATCCAACATATTAACGATGGAAAAAAGAATTATATAGGAGGCAAAAATTATGAATTTAAATGAAAGTGTGGACAAGGCTAAGGATAATGAGTTCAATAAAAAACTAAACATAGTTAAAGAGTATAACGAAAACAAAGATGAACTTGTAATTAAGGTAGAGGGAAGACTAGATACTAATGCCGCAGTGGCAATGGAAGACGAAATAAGAGAAGATATTAACAGCTCTTTGAAAAAATTAACTTATGACTTTGGAAATTTAAAATATATTGCAAGCTCTGGTATACGAGTTTTAATAGCATCTAAGAAATTGATGACTCAATTCGGCGGAGAGTTGAGTATCATAAATGCATATGGTGACGTCAAAGAAGTATTTGAAATGACAGGATTAATCGAAGCATTAAATGTTAAAGTAAAAAATGATAAATAATTTAATATTAATAGAAGAAAGGAGAGCTACTTTAGCAAAATATCATCCATACCTTGTCTTCGTTATAAAAATCTTACGCATGATGATATATTTGTTAACGCATTTTGGTAGCAAAATAAGTAAATATGTCAATGGAATCAAATGAAAAGAATAAATCAATTGAAAATATTCAGAAATTTTATAACGCATTGAGAACAGATGAGAGATTGTATAAGAAACTTGATGCAATAGATGAACAATTTGATGGTGCTAAGTTAGATAAAAGTAAAAAACGAGAAATAATTGAAAAGTATATTATTCCAATTGCAAAAGAATGGGGACTTCCTTTTACTTTGGAAGACCTTGACGAGTTTGAAAAAGCTCAAAAAGAAATTAGTTTAGATGACATGAACGGAGTGGCAGGAGGAGTTACTTCGGATATACTGATGAGTGGTAACGTGTCATATGATAGAAACAATTTACTTAAGCCTACTCGTGGCGGCGAAAACGATTCTAAATCCGACTTTTGGATGGGACTATTCTCTTAAGCAGGAAGTGATATGAATTGAAAATGATTAATACTTTCATTACATTACTTCTACTGGGATCTATATTTACGATAAGTAATTGCACAATTAACGAGTGCGATAAGAATAATGAAAACTATATGTATGTCAAAGATGAAGCAGAACTGATAGACGCTATCAAGACAATTGAAGATAATGGAACTATATATCTATCAAATAATATCATGATTAAGAATAAATTAGAAATAACAAGGTCTATGTTGATAGATCTTAATAATCATGAAATAGATATAAAGAGTGGGACATATGGACTTATCTGTGGGAATAGAAAATTTAATGGGACCACTGTCTATTTGAAGAGAAATGATGGCGGACGATACATTTTTGAAGGGAATGATGAATATATTCCTGAACATTTTGATAAAAAAACAAAGACAATGTGCAATGGCTATTGGGTGACTACATATAAAAAAAGATGGATACCTAAAGATTTCATGACTACTATAATAAAAGATAAGTATGAGTACGACGATGACATCGATATAACTATAAAAAATGGGACTATTCGTATGGAAAATGCAGCAAATGGAATAGATGCAGAAGACTTTAAGGACTTCACAGCAGATGGAACAAATGGATCAACTCCTAGTCCTGTTGTAACTGTAGTCAGTGGAAGTTTAAAATTACTATCCGTTAAGATGTATGGAGGAAATGGCGGTAACGGTGGTAATGGAGGATATCAAAAGCTATATCATCTACCATTTCTCACCCCGGGTAACGGCGGTAACGGCGGAGATGCAGGAAATGGCGGAGATGTAATTCTAGCAATGGACAACAGCACGATAAGTTTGGACAACTCAAGTAGATTGGTTGCAGGATGTGCTGGAGAGAATGGAAAAGGTCGAAAAAGGAATCCAAATTATTGGATAATCCCAGGATCGGATGGCGAAGACGGAGAATATGGCAGGAACGGGAGCCTAATTTCAGGAAATGGTAAAGTAATAAGAGTAAATTAATAACGATTAATAACGGCAGTATAAAGAAAAAGTCAGATATAAGTTAGAATTTCTAACAAATATCTGATTTTTTTAACCAACTCCTAAATCTGTATTATTTAAAAGTAGCTCTGCCTTAGGGCAAGATTTAAGATCTTCATATAATTCTTTATTGATCCAGTTGATTATGTCTATATCCTTCTTTACGTCAGTTGTATTGTCGTTAAAGACATTTATGCTAAAATACTCAAAATTCTTTATGGCTATGTCTATATCTTTTAATATCATGTCTTTAGTCTGCCCTTTTAATCCTACCAAAAGACAAATACCTTTAAAATATTTCGCTATTTCTTCTGGTTCAACGTCTTCTGGGATGCCTTTTCTTAAGTAAGTTCTAAAGTTTTTATCAAATGTTTCTACCCCAGTCCTATATTTTACTTCCACATTGGGAAATTTCATTGAAAATGAGTCCAGTTTGTCTCTGTACATCCAATGGCTTTCAAACCAAAGCGTCTTTATATCTTTCTTTTCGACTACTTCTTTTATCATTGATATAGTCTCGTCGTGCAATTCTATCATAGATCCTGAGTTTATTATGTCCAGAATGCCAAATTCGCCTGTTACTTTGTCTAATGCTTCTTTATTTACCTTTAAATAATCGTTCCCGACGTCCAAATAGTAATCACAGAATATACACTTTTTCCATCTACAGCCTGAACCCTTTAATAATAAAAACTCTCTTGGGAATTTATCTTTTATCAAAGAATATCTAATTAAATCCTTCATTTTTCACCTCTTGCTTCTCATTTATCAATTTTTTCAAGCAGTGCACTATTATATACGTAACTGGCGTTCCTATTACTAATTCTAATATTATCTTTATGAAGTACTGTACAATTGCCATGGATAACAAATCTTTCATTGTCACAGTGCCTGCAAATGCAATCATGACAAAAACAAGAGTGTCGAATATATATCCCACAGCTGAGCTTAAAATAATTCTCATCCACAGTGGCTGATGGTCAACTTTTCTTGATGAATTCTTAATTTTTTCAAAAATCCATGAATTTATCAATTCTCCTATCAAAAAAGCTATAATGGATGCCAATAGAATTCTAGGGACTATATTGAATATTGTCATATATGCTTGATCAATCATTGCCATACTGTCCAATGACTTAATAAATGTTCCGATATAAGTAAACAATACAAAGAATAAGTTGCAAGCTAGCGACACTATGATAACTTTTTTAGCTATTTTAAATCCCCATATCTCCGTTAACGTGTCTCCTATAATAAATGCAATTGGAAATACAAGTGTGCCTCCATCTATTATAAACAGATCAAATATTTTTATCAATTTTACCGCCATTACGTTGGCCGTTATGTAAGTCGATATCATAAACGAAGTTAATAATATTAAATAAAAAGTATTTTTGCTTAAATTATCCTTGTCCATCGTCAACATTTCCTCAATTCACAAATAATTTTAGATATCATTGTCTCAATTATAATCTTACTTTCCACTTTAGAACTCTTAAGAAGTATATCCGTTTCAAGCAATATTTCTAATATATTGCATAATGATTTTAATGATATCTTGTTACTATGACTTCTCGCATTATTAATTCTAAACTCTTTATTCTTATAATTAAACATTTTTATAATATCTGAAGTGTTGCTCTTACTGTTTATAGCACATTTGACTCTATATATGTCTACGTATGCTGATATAATCGTAGATAATATTATTATCGGGTCTTCTTTCTTATTAAATAAGATATTAAGTTTGTTAAAAACCGATTCATATTTTCCATAAATTATATCATTTGATAACTCAAACACAGTCGCTTCCAAGTTTTTTATAAGCAATTTGTCTATCATTTCTTCGGTTATCTCTCCGTATGATGAAAAGGCGCACAGTTTTTCCATCTCGTTATTAATGTTTAGAATATTACTGCCTAAAATTTTCACCACTTTGTATGCATTTGATTTACTTATCTCTGTATTTCTTTCTTTGGCAAAGTCCATTACATGTTTTGCTAAACTTCCACTGTCCATTTCATTGAGTTCAATTATGGTCGCCTTATTTTTGATCGATGATATAAATTTTTTGTACTTTGATGACTTCCTTATATCAACATTTAATGAAATCTGACTCACTATTACCGATACAAAGTCAGGTAAATCGCTCAGTACCTCAATGAGTTCTTTCATTTCCTCTGCTTTCATCGACTCAATGTCTAAATCCGATATTAAAATGCATTTGACTTTCGAAGTAAATGGCAATGTTTCTACTGAATTCTTAAATGATCTCATGTCAAAGTCAAGTAATGTAAACTTCTTATAATTAAAACTGTTCCTGCTGCCTTTGGGAAGTATTTTATTCAAAATCTTCTTCGTATATATGTCTATAAGATACTTCTCTCTGCCATATATAAAGTAAAAATTGTCAAACCGTTCAGTATTGATCTTCTCTATTTTAGATATATCATACATCTATAACTATATTCCTTTCCTGATTGTTATATTGTTCCTCTTCTTTATGTCAATCGATATCACATCATTTAAACAAGTTGGTATTATATTCGTTTCAGGATCGCTAAATGCAAGCCTCTCCCTAATCGACTTGAACTCTTCCTCTTTCGCCCCTATTATCGCATAAAGACTATTTATATTATCATAGTTCTTTGGTAGCTTCGATGCAATTAAAAAATCGCATTTTATGCTGCTGTCTGCTATGTCTATGTCAGAATTCGATGGGATTATTAAAAAGTTTACGTCCCCCACCTTTAAATAAGTAAATATACTATTATCATTTCTCACTGTCTTCACATGAACGTCCTTAAATAAATCTAAGTCTACCTCTTTCTTGAACTCTATCACCTTTTCATAACATTTGTCAGACGGTAAAAACTTGCTTTTCTTATTCATAACCAGTACTGCCGGTTTGTATGATGAACATAAACTTTCTATATATGCACTTGTATTTTTGTCTTCCTTCGGTAAAATTACACAGTCAATATGCCTTATGTTGTTATTCCTCAGGCAATTTATTACCCTGCTTGAGTAAAAAGAGTCTCCATTTAATGATATCAACGCAGCATGATCCCCCTGATTTACTGCTATTCCTACCCCATTACCAGTATTTATTGACGATACTCGTATGCTATTATTAAATTTCATTTGATAAGATAATATGCCGCATAATAGAATCATTAACGATAGTAAAGGAACTTGTCTTCTCCACTTAACAAATTCATAAGTACATTCTAAAAACAAGCCTATGCCGCAAAGAAGAAGTGTACCAGCTATCCATATCAGGATGAACTTGCTCTTAACAGAAATAGCTGAAATCGGTAACTGGGATAAGAATCTTGTCACATCCATGACATATTTTGCAATAACGCTTGCTACCAACATCAAAGGCATGTAAATAAACTTTAAACACTCAAAAATACTTAAGAAAGATATAAACGGAGTCAGCATAAGCAGTATTGACATGAAATAGATAACAAATATATTTGAAATGGGTGCAATAAGCGATATCCTTGAAAAAGCTATGATTAATATAGGCAAAGTACAGACGTAGGCAATCACAGAGACCGTAAAAACAGACACTACAAACTCACATAATTTGTTCAGTACATTGTAAAAAATAGAATCGTTAAATAATGTCTTCAATTTTTCACCAACATCGAACCTGCTCTTAACATATTTATTGGCACTGCTTGAAAATGAGACAATTCCCCCTGTCGCAGACAAGGATAATAATAAGCCAATGTCACCAGCCGCAAAGGGATTTGATAAACATATAACAAATACTGAGAAACCTAATGAATTTAGAGAATCAGGAGGTCGGTCTATGACTGTACTAAAATAATATACCATTGCCATAATGCCAGCTCTAACTGCCGAATGTGGGAAACCAGTCACCGCCATGAAAGAAAAAATTGATAATATTAATAATATCGAGCACAACTTGACATCAAGATTAAAAAGATCAAATAATGTCATCAAAAAGGAAACAATGATAGACACATGAATACCAGAAACCGCTATTAAGTGATAAATACCTGTATCTCTAAAGTCATCTTTGACATCTTGAGGAAGATCTTCTTTAGCTCCTAAAAAAACTCCAGATGCTAATGGAGAAACTGACGATGGCATGATTGTATTTATCCTATTTAGGATAAACCTTTTGATTGATACCGCATAATAATAGATAAATTTAGACTCATCTACCTCAACTGAAACATCTTCATCTAAGGAATAAGCTAACATGTGAATTCCTATAGCCGCATAATGAAATCTACTTGAAAAATCTTCAGATTCATAAGGCAAATAGAAGTGAGCATTTAAAGAAATCTTATCATACAATTCAGCATCAATTGGAGATTCTGTAGATAATTTGATCTTTATTCGTTGAGGTGCGTCAGCCTTACTAATGGATTCTGTTTGGACAAAATAATTAAATCTTCCATTTTGCTTATACGGGTCTTCACATATATGTCCTACTAAAGTTGCATCAACATTATCAAGAACATATATGGGCTTGACGAAAAAGTTAAAAGAAATTAAGTAAACTACTAAGGCAATTAAGCTGGACCCTAAAGAAATGAAGATTATTTTACTCTTGGGAAGCTTTTTTATGACTATTAATAATATTATCAATATAATCAAAATGCATAACGATACGAATGCAAACAAACATCCTAAGTAAATAGAAGCTAATAATGAAATCATATAAGAAAATCCAACTAGCGCAAAAAATCTCAAGTCAATACCTCCAAGCTATTTATAATTTCTAACCATCAGCCTGGAGGCCATTCCATATTTCTTCCTGCGATGACATGAAAATGTAAATGTTTCACGCTTTGCCCTGCCGAACCTCCACAATTCGTTACAACTCTGTATTCTCCATTTCCCAGAGTGCCATCTCTCGATAACTGGGCAATAACTTCAAAAATCTTTGAGACTATTCCACTGTTGCTGTGACCTATGTAATTTGTTGACTCTATATGGTCTTTAGGTATCACTAGTATATGAATTGGTGCTACTGGGTTAAGATCTTTGAATGCAATTACACTGCCGTCCTCATATACTTTCTCACATGACACTTCCCCTGCTGCAATTTGACAAAAAATACATGACATACACTTTCACTCTCCTAAATTAATATATTTTAACAATCCTTCATCATTAAAATCCGGTACATATTCGCTACCGACCGATGATAAGTCTTGAAAAAATCCATCCAAATCTTTATCAATTATAAAATTTTCTACTCTTTTATATTCTCTTTTAGTCAATGGTCTATTTATCTTTATATAATTCTTTGCTTTACCTAGTGGCGTGTACTGTGACATAATGCTTACTAAAGCCCTACCATTCATATTCTCATGGATCCATTTGAGAACATTTATCGAATTCTTAATATGGTTCGGCAAAACTAAGTGCCTCACTATGACGCCTGACTGCATGATGCCTGTATCATAAAACTTCGGTTTTCCCACTTGATCTACAGCTTTTAGAACAGCCTCTTTTGCTATTTCGAAGTAATTATCCACGTTCGAATAAGTCTTAGCTATATCATTATCATAATATTTCAAATCCAGCAAGTAAATATCTATAAGTTTATCAAGCCTTTCCAATGTTCTTAGGTTTTCATATCCACTTGAATTATATACTATCGGTATATTTGGCTTATATGTGCATAGCGCTTCAATTATAGCTTCTGCAAAATGAGTGGGATTTACTAAATTTATATTGTTTACGCCTGTTTTTTCTAAATATTTGAAAATGTTTACTAGATCTTTAATACTATAAACCTTTCCCTTTGCTTGCGAACTTATATCAAAATTCTGACAATATACACACCTCAACGTACATCCACTAAAAAATATCGTCCCAGAACCTTTTCCGTCGCTTATACATGGTTCCTCCCCGTAATGAATGCTTACTTTTGCTATTCTTGGTAAACTGCCCATCTTGCAAAATCCGTTACCTGTCTCTCTATTCCTATTTGCATGACACTTTCTTGGACAAACTTCACAACTTTTAATTAAATCTTCCATCTTTTTATCAGCACTCGGTTCATGATGTCTAACCATTTCTCTCTTTCCTTTAAATTATATCTATTGTATCTCAATCTTGCAATAAAAATATTTATCGAAAACCTTCTATTTCTATAACATTTTCTCTTCCCCGCCTTAACCAATGATAAGAAAAGTCAATTAGTACTGAACCTCCCACGACTAAAGTCGCAGGGTTCTTGGGAACTCTCTCCTAACGGAAAGATATCAAAAAATATCTAATCATGCATGCCACCACAGTCATCTATATTGTACCAAATTCTAATGCAATATGCAAATTTCGTTATCAATTCTTAATCATATCTGACTTTTTCTGGCCTAAATCTAAAAAATCCCCCCAACCCTTTTAATCTAGGCTGGGGATCAATTGTATTATATTAACTCTATAATAGCCATCTCTGCTGCGTCTCCTCTACGAGGTCCCAATTTCGTTATCCTCGTATATCCTCCGGATCTTTCAGTATATTTCGGCGCTATCTCATCAAATAACTTCTTAACTACTTCTTTCTTTGTAATAAATGAAGCTACTAATCGTCTATTATGAAGTTCATTTACCTTAGCTAAAGTAATCATCTTCTCTACTAATGAACGAACTTCCTTAGCTCTTGAAACCGTTGTCTCAATCTTTGAATTATCTAAAAGGAAGGTAACCATTCCTCTTAACATGGCTGTTCTATGAGCAGTTTCTCTTCCTAATTTTCTACTACCAGGCATTACTATTCACTCCCTCTCCATTTACTAGTTATATATCTTCTCTACTGACTTTCATACTCCCGTCAGTAAATCTTTAATTTACTCTTCTTTATTAAAGTCGAAGCCAAGTGTGCTTAACTTGTTTATAACTTCTTCTAATGATTTGCGTCCCAAATTACGAACTTTCATCATTTCGTCCTCAGTTTTGCCTATTAAATCCCTTACTGTATTAATGCCAGCTCGTTTTAGACAATTGAATGAACGTACAGATAAATCTAACTCCTCTATGGTCATGTCAATAGCATTGTTCTCTTTGTTCTCTTCTTTTTCTCTTAACATCTCTGTGTGAACAGTATTGCCTGAAAGATTGACAAAAAGATTTAAATGTTCTGTTAAAACCTTCGCAGCTAAAGACACTGCTTCCTCGGCTCCTATAACTCCATTGGTCCAGACGTCTAACGTTAGTTTGTCATAGTCAGTAATCTGCCCAACTCTAGTATTTTCCACGCTATAATTAACCTTTAGTACAGGAGTATATATTGAGTCTACAGGTATGACACCTATAACTGAAATCTCTTTATTTGTCTTATTCCTGTCTGCCGGAACGTAACCACGCCCTTTATCAAGAATAATGTCCATATAAAGTCTCGCATTCTTACCTAAAGTAGCTATATGCATGCCAGGATTCAATATCTCTACATCGCTATCACATTTGATGGACGCTGCTGTAACTTCACACTCGCCTGATTCCCTTATAGTAACCATTTTGGGAGTCTCGCCGTAAAGTTTTGCCGTTAATCCTTTAATATTAAGTATTATCTCTGCAACATCTTCTTTTACTCCAGGTATTGTTGAAAATTCGTGAAGTACTCCATCAATTTTAACTGCAGTCGGTGCTACTCCTGGTAAAGATGATAAAAGTATACGTCTAAGGCTATTACCCAGAGTATTACCAAATCCACGTTCTAATGGTTCTACTACAAATTTACCATAAGTCCTATCGTCTGATAGTTCCTCTGTAGTGATTTTGGGTTTTTCTATTTCTATCATTAATGAGCCTCCTAAAATATTGCAATAAATCAAATATTACAACACTTGCATACTAATATCAATTACTATTTAGAATACAACTCTACGATTAGAGTCTCTTCTACTTCTAAGTCTATATCTTCTCTCTTAGGCATCTCTAAAACAGTAGCTTTACATGCTTCTCTGTCAATATTTAGCCACTTCGGAACTGGTCGAGATGATTGAGTCTCTAAAATTGCTTTAATCTTTTCGCTAGATTTGCTTTTGTCACAGATAGAAATTTCATCAGAAACTTTTACTAAGAATGATGGAATGTTAACTTTCTTTCCATTTACTCTAAAATGACCATGTAAAACTAATTGTCTAGCTTCTGCTCTCGAACAAGCCCAACCCAATCTATATATAACATTGTCAAGTCTTGACTCTAATATTGCAAGTAGGTTCTCACCGGTCTTACCCTCTTTAACCTTTGTTGCAAGCTCATAGTAATGTCTAAATTGACCTTCTAATACTCCGTAATATCTTCTTGTCTTCTGTTTTGCTCTTAACTGAATTCCGTATTCAGATACTTTCTTCCTGCCTTGTCCATGTTGACCAGGAGCATATGCTCTTCTTGACAAAGCACATTTATCTGTATAGCATCTGTCGCCTTTTAAAAACAATTTCTGCCCTTCACGACGACATAATCTACATACCGGTCCTGTATATCTTGCCATAAAATTTATTGCACCTCCTAAAATTATACACGTCTTCTTTTTGGTGGACGACATCCATTGTGTGGAATTGGAGTAACATCTTTTATCATGCTAACTTCAAGCCCTGCTGATTGTAATGCTCTAACAGCTGCTTCTCTACCTGAACCAGGTCCTTTTACGAAAACTTCAACTGTTTTCATTCCGTGCTCTATTGCACCTTTTGCTGCTGTCTCTGCTGCAGTCTGAGCTGCAAACGGAGTAGATTTTCTTGAACCTCTGAAGCCTAATCCTCCCGAGCTTGCCCAAGAAACGGCATTCCCTTGAACGTCTGTTATAGTAACTATAGTATTGTTAAATGTAGATTGTATATGAGCTGCACCACGTTCAATATTCTTACGCTCACGACGTCTACGAACAACACTTGCTTTTTTACCGCCTTTTTGTGCTGCCATTATCTAATTACCTCCTCAACCTTTCTACTTTTTCTTATTTGCCATAGTCTTTTTAGGTCCTTTTCTCGTTCTAGCATTAGTTTTAGAACGTTGACCTCTTACTGGCAAACCTTTACGATGACGAATACCTCTATAAGATCCTATCTCTATCAATCTCTTGATATCAAATGCAGTGTCTCTACGAAGGTCTCCCTCCACTCTGCAGTTATGATCAATATATTCTCTTAATTTTGCGATCTCTTCTTCTGTTAAATCTCTCACTCTAGTATCAGGATTAATTCCAGTATTAGAAATTATATCTCTAGCTGTCTTTAGGCCTATTCCATATATATAAGTAAGACCTATTTCAATCCTTTTATCTCTTGGCAAGTCAACACCAGATATACGTGCCATTACTGCTTGCACCTCCTAAAATATATTTTTTAATTAACCTTGACGTTGTTTGTGCTTGGGATTTTCACAAATTACCATGATCTTCCCTTTACGCTTGATTACTTTGCATTTATCGCAAATCTTTTTTACAGAAGGTCTAACTTTCATTTACGATTCCCCCTTGTTAATGATTTTGCTCTCTATTTTATTTAGAGCGCCATATTATTCTTCCTTTTGTAAGATCATAAGGTGACACTTCAACTACTACTTTGTCACCAGGAATTATTCGAATGTAATTCATTCTTAATTTTCCAGATAGATGTGCTAAAACTGTTATTTTATTCTCAGGTTCACCTGCTGATTTCCCATTTTTATTAGATGATTCTGTAGATTTTTCTTTCTCTACTTTCTCATTTTTATCATGTGATTCTGCAGATTTTTCTTTCGGTATTACTGATGCTTTAACTTTAAAATAAGCATTCGGAAGAGCTTCAACGACTATTCCTTCCAGTTCGATTGTTTCTTCTTTAGCCAAAATAAACTTTGCTACTCAAAATATGAGACACCATATCCATGTCTAAAACTGTCATTAATATTAAAATCTTATGTGGATACTCTGTCGAGTAGCCCTCCTTTCCCTCGTTATTGCAAACTTAAAATTACTTAATATTTTTCAATCTTTATAAAATGGAGCTAATGCTTTTCTTATAGACTTATCGCTAGTAAGTGAATCTTCCGGCAATATCTTGTTAACAATAGATAAATGTCTCATATTTTTTTTCTTTGGACTCTCTATCTTTCTTGACTTTCCATTCATAATCATGACAAATCTGTCTTCATCATCTAGTTTCTTCGCAATGACAAAATACTCATTTTTATCATGACCTGCCTTCGATTTTACTACCATGCCTCTTTGAATTTCTAATGCCATTACCCTTTACCCCTCAACAACATGAAATCTTCTCAAATAAATACTACCTTAATGGTTACAATCCCTTTAAATTACTCTGCTTTTGTTAGAATAATTGGACCATTTTCAGTTATCGCAATAGTATTTTCATAATGGGCAGACAATTTCCCATCTGCGGTTACAACTGTCCAACCATTGTCAAGAATTTCAATATCGCTTGTGCCTTCGTTAATCATGGGTTCTATGGCTATAGTCATTCCTTTCAAAAGTCTCGCTCCTCTGCCCGGTGTCCCATAATTCGGTACACTAGGATCTTCGTGTAACTTCGCCCCTACTCCGTGCCCAACAAAATCGCGTACCACCGAGTAACCACGAACTTTGACATACCCTTCAACAGCATTACCTATGTCGCCTATTCTCGCACCGGTAACAACTTTTTTTAATGCCTCATAAAAACTTTCTCTTGTTGCATCAATAAGCGATCTCGCTCTGTCTGATATGTCAGCACAGGCAAATGTGTTCGCATTATCTCCGTGGAATCCTTCAAAATTTGCTCCCACGTCTATACTAACTATATCTCCGGCTTTAAGTATTTGCTTCTTACTTGGTATGCCATGGATAACCATGTTGTTAACAGAAATACAAGAACTTGCTGGAAATCCATCATAATTAAAAAAAGACGGACTGGCTCCTTGACTAATAATATATTTCTTTATTATACTATCTAATTCATAAGTAGTAACTCCAGGCTCTACTGCTTCTCCTGCAAGTTTTAATGCCATCGCTGATATTCTACCAGCCTCTTGCATTATTTTTATTTCTCTATCTGTCTTCAAAACTATCATAATTTAAACTCTTTTCATTCATTGAACTATCATTCGTTCTCGGTTGCTTCATTTTCTTAATTAATGATATCATTTAAGCATCCGTTTCGATAGTCCTAATGTTATTTTTCCCTATTAAAAATTAATCCTAATCTTTGTTTTCAAATACGGCAAGAGTTAATTTAGTTGTCTCTTCGACATCGTCCTGTCCTTCTATAATAAACAACTTACCTTGATTTCTATAATAATCTTCAAGTGGCGCTGTTTGTTTATGATATATTCTTAATCTTTCTTTAACTATTTCTGTTCGATCATCCGAGCGCTGTATAAGGGTGCCTGAACATTCATCACAAATTCCGTCCTTAACAGGCTTTTTATATTCTATATGAAAAGTAGAACCGCAATCTTCGCAGACACGGCGACCAGACATCCTGTCAATTATCTTGTCATCATCAACTTTTATGCAAATGACTTTGTCTATATTGACATTCATTTTATCCAGTGCCTCGGCCTGATTAATAGTCCTTGGAAAACCATCTAGTATGAATCCGTCGTTACAATCATCCTCTTTGAGTCTCTCTTTGATTATGTTTATAACTACTTCATCTGGAACAAGTTCGCCTTGCTCTATATATGATTTTGCCACATTCCCTAATTCAGAACCGCTTTTAAGCGCCTCTCTTATTATGTTTCCAGTTGAAATCGTTGGAATAGAAAGAAACTTGCTTATTACCTCTCCTTGAGTGCCTTTCCCAGCACCAGGTGCTCCTAGCAAAATTATATTCAATGCTCTTATCTCGCTACTTTAAGTAGCTACTCCTTCCATGATTTTTACAATTGTTTTTTAAATTATGTCTTCTTATTCTAAAAAAAAGCAAACCTTTTCATATGTCTTTCTTAGAATTACTATGCACTTTCGCCCTCAAATACAAAAAAATCTAAACCTACGATAAATTAACATCGTATCCAGATAATTTATTATCAGTTAGAGACATTGTACATCTGAGATGTGGTATTATTGTTTCAACAAATGTCTCTAGTCTCTAACTAAATCTCTTAATCTAAAAATCCTTTATAATGTCTCATCATCATCTGTGATTCCATTTGTTTTACTGTCTCAAGTGCAACGCCAACTAAAATTATAATTGAAGTTCCGCCCATAATAGACATGCTTGCCATACCGGTAGCCTTTCCGAAGAATATTGGAAGTAGCGCAATAAAGGCTAAGAATAATGCCCCTATTAACGTTATTTTAGATAACACTCTGCCAATAAAGTCAGATGTGGGCTTACCTGGTCTGATCCCTGGTATCATTCCACTGCTTTGACGTAAATTATTAGCCATTTCCATTGGATTATAAGTAATCGTAATGTAGAAATATGCAAACATTATAATCAATATGAAATATATCAATGGATAAATTGCATGTTCATGCGAGAATGTATCCAAGAAACTCTTCCAAAAACCAGTTGGATGAGCTAATTGATTTATAGTTCCTGGAACTGCTAATATCGTGCTGGCAAAGATTATAGGCATAACACCTGCCGAACCAATTTTGATTGGCATATGGGTACTTTGCCCACCGTACATCTTTCTCCCTACAACACGCTTTGCATATTGAATAGGAATTCTGCGTTCTGCATCATTCATAAGAACTATTAGAGCTATAACTCCTAAGAATATTAAAACAAATAATGGTACTAGTACAAAGAACTTTCCATTAGCTGAAGGATCTTCTATTGCTAGATTCCAATAATATGATAAGCTTAAAACTAAATCTGGCATTCTAGCTACTATTCCTGCAAACAATAGAATAGATATTCCATTTCCTATACCTTTTTGATTTATTTGCTCACCAAACCACATCATAAGGGCAGTACCAGCAGTAAGTACCATAACGATAACAGCCGCTGTAAAAAATCCTTCAAATCCATTAGTATACTTAATTATATCAAGTCCTTCTGGATTGTTCCTAAGATAAAAGTAATAAAGAGTTCCTTGAAGAATTCCTAAAACCACTGCTAAGTATCTAGTGATCTTAGACATCTTCTTTCTGCCTTCTTCACCTTCTTTAGTAAGCCTTTCCAATGACGGCAATACAACTGTCATAAGTTGCATTATTATAGACGATGTAATATATGGTCCCACTGACATCGCAAATAGTGTCGCATATTGAAATGCCCCACCCGAAAATGTATTCAAGAACGAAAATATCGTATTCGAATTCGATGACATGACTCCATTCATCAACGCAGCCAATGCATCTCTGTTTAAAAAAGGAATCGGTACCCAAGAACCAAATCTAAATATGATAATCATCATAAAGGTGTAAAGTAGCTTTTTCCTAAGCTCGGGCACCTTCCATGCGTTAATCATAGTTTTAAGCATCAGATCACCTCTGCAATTCCACCGGCAGCTTCTATTTTCGCTTTCGCTGACTTAGAAAAACCTTTAGCTTGCACAGTTAATTTCTTAGTGATGTCATCATTGCCTATAATTCTTATGCCATCTTGTATTTTGCTTATAATTCCAGCATCTAGCAATGTCTGAGCATCAATCTTTTGATCATTCTCAAATTTCTCAAGTGATTTAATCTGAACTTCTACAAATTTCTTTGCAAAAATATTATTAAATCCTCTCTTTGGTACACGTCTTTGTAAAGGCATTTGACCGCCTTCAAAACCAGGACGAACTCCGCCACCAGATCTAGCTTTTTGACCCTTGTGACCTTTGCCCGCAGTCTTACCTTGACCTGAACCATGTCCCCTACCGATTCTCTTTCTTTCCTTCTTAGAACCAGCAGGCGGATAAAGACTCGTTAGATCCATATTTACACCTCCTAATCTTCTTGCTCCTCTACAGTTACAAGGTGACTTATCTTTCTCACCTTGCCCTCAGTCTGAGAATTCTTAGGTTGCATACTAACATCTCCAATTTTTCTCAAACTTATAGACCCAGCGGTTGCAATCTGGTCTTTTTTTCTTCCTATAAGACTACGTTTTAATGTAATTTTTAACTTTGCCATATTGCTCCCCCTTTATTATAAAATATCGTTTACCGATTTGCCTCTTATAGCTGCAACTTCTTCCAAAGTACGAAGTTTTGCTAAGCCATCAAGAGTTGCTCTTACTACGTTACAAGGATTGCTTGAACGTAAAGCCTTTGTTCTTATATCTTTAATTCCAACTGCTTCAACAACTGCTCTAACTGGTCCACCTGCAATAACT
The DNA here is from genome assembly GCA_934489735.1 of uncultured Eubacteriales bacterium. Lineage (GTDB taxonomy): Bacteria > Bacillota > Clostridia > Oscillospirales > Acutalibacteraceae > CAKSSR01. The sequence continues at coordinate 22,866 of CAKSSR010000024.1, forward strand.
CCTGTACCAGGCGCAGCCGGTTTCATAAGAACCCTACCAGCTCCAAAGCATCCTAAAATTTCATGCGGAATAGTAGAACCTTTAAGAGAAACTTTCATCAAATTTTTCTTAGCATCTTCAATTCCTTTTCTAATAGCATCCGGAACTTCTCCTGCTTTTCCTATTCCGAAGCCAACAATTCCTTCGCCATTTCCAACAACCACTAATGCAGCGAATTTAAATATTCTACCGCCCTTAACAGTCTTAGAAACACGATTTATAGCAACTACACGCTCTTTTAAATCTATAGTTGTCGCATCGATTCTTGCCAAAGATATCCCTCCTTATTAGAAATTAAGACCGCCCTCACGCGCACCTTCTGCTAAACTCTTTACTCTTCCATGGAATATAAATCCACCACGATCAAAGACAACATCTTTTATATTTTTCTCTGCTGCACGTGAAGCAAGTAATTTTCCTACTTCAAAAGCAGCATCTTTATTGCCACCATATCCATTTATCTCTTTATCAAGCGTTGATGCAGATGTAAGTGTTGTTCCTGCAACGTCATCTATCAACTGTGCATAGATATTCTTGGCTGAGCGAAAAACATTTAAGCGAGGACGTGACTCAGTTCCATTGATCTTGCCACGAACTCTTTTGTGCCTTTTAAGTCTTGACAGATTTTTGTCAATCTTATTTAGCATTTTCACTCACTGCTACCCAAAATACGGACAAAAATTTAAAATTAATCCATATAATGCGGATATTAAAAATTAATTTCAAATTCTCGTCGAGTAGCCCTCCCTTCCTAAATTTTGATTGTTTTTTGCTTTCGTATTTCCTCGAAAGGCGAAACATCGGTTCGCTTGTTATTGAATTATTCAAAAGGTAATCAAGATAATATAAATTAATATAATTATTTCTTACCTGATTTTCCCTCTTTTTTATGAATAACTTCGTCCGCATACTTAATTCCTTTACCTTTATAAGGTTCCGGTGGACGTTTCTCTCTTATTTCAGCAGCGAATTGACCTACTTTTTGTTTGTCTGCGCCGTGAACTATTATCTTATTGTTACCTTGAACTTCTGTAGTAACATCATCAGTATCTGATACTATTACTTGATGAGAAAATCCAAGATTCATCACTAAGTCTTTACCGTTTTTCTGTACACGGTAACCTACTCCGTTAACTTCTAATTCTTTTTTGAAACCTTCAGTAACTCCCTCAACCATATTTGAAATTAGAGATCTTGTCAAACCATGTAAAGATCTGTTTTCTTTCTCATCATCAGGTCTAGTTACGTTTATAACAGAATCCTCTATTGAAACTGTTATGTTACTATTAACTTTCTGAGTCAAAGTTCCTTTTGGGCCTTTAACTGTTATAACGCCGTTATCAACTTTAACGTCGACTCCTGCGGGAATATTTATAGGTTTTCTTCCAATTCTTGACACCTCGGCACCTCCTTACCAAATAAATGCCAGTACTTCGCCACCAATGTTTTCTTTTCTAGCAGCTCTATCAGTCATTATTCCCTTTGATGTTGAAATGATAGCAACACCTAAGCCTTTCATTACTTTAGGCATGTCTTTAGCATTGCTATAAATACGAAGACCAGGTTTAGACACTCTCTTCAATCCGGTAATTGCCGGAGTTCTTCCTTCTCCATATTTCAAAGTAACTTTTATAACATTTTGTTTGCCATCTTCAATTATTTTAAACTTTTCAATATAGCCTTCTTCTTCTAGAATACTAACAATCGCTTTTTTCATATTAGAAGCAGGAATATCAACAGTTTCATGTTTTGCACTACTTGCATTACGGATTCTCGTTAGCAAATCTGCAATCGTATCTGTTATTTGCATATCGTTTACCTCCTTTGCTGATCCTTTACCAACTAGCCTTTTTAACTCCAGGAATTTCTCCTTTATAAGCAAGTTCTCTAAAGCATATACGGCAAATTCCAAATTTACGAAGATATGCATGCGGCCTACCGCAGATTTTACACCTGCTATATTCCCTAGTTGCATACTTCTGGGGTCTCTTTTGTTTCATTTTCATTGCTGTCTTGGCCACAATAATCCCTCCTTATTTCGCAAATGGTGCGCCCATAAGAGTTAATAACTCACGAGCTTCTTCATCAGTTTTTGCAGTAGTTACAAAACAGATGTCCATTCCACGTACTTTATCGATCTTGTCGTACTCAATTTCAGGGAAGATTAATTGTTCTTTAATGCCCATGTTATAGTTACCACGACCATCAAATGAATTTGGATTTATTCCTCTAAAGTCTCTAACCCTTGGAAGAGCTATGTTAAAGAATCTATCTATAAATTCATACATTTTTTCTCCTCTTAAAGTAACTTTAGCTCCTATATTCATTCCCTGTCTCAATTTAAAGTTAGCCACAGATTTTCTAGCTTTACATACAGTAGGCCTTTGACCAGTAATTATTCCTAAGTCATTCATTATAGCAGGTATAACCTTAGAATTATCTCTTGCTTCACCTGCGCCTACATTTATAATAATTTTTTCAAGCTTCGGAATTTGCATGACATTCTTATAGCTAAATTTCGCCATAAGCGATGGAGCAACTTCCTCTTTATAAAAAGTTTTAAGTCTTGCCATTTTTATCCTCCTTACAGCGACTTTCCGCATTTCTTACAAACGCGTACTTTAGAGCCGTCTTCGGAAATTTCTCTTTTAACACGTGTAGCTTTGTCGCAATGTGGACATACTAACTGCACTTTACATGCATACATAGCACCTTCTGCCTTTACTATCCCACTTTGTTGTTCTGCTCTTCTTTGTTTAACGTGCTTCGATACCATATTGACTCTCTCAACTAACACTTTGCCCTCTTTAGGACTTACTGCCAATATCTTACCTTTTTTACCACGATCTTTTCCACTTAAAACGACTACAGTGTCACCTTTCCTTACATGAATCTTTTTAATCATTAGTGAACACCTCCATTAAATCGTTTCGGGAGCAAGGCTTGCTATTTTCATATATCCTTTATCACGTAATTCCCTTGCAACCGGCCCAAATATACGTGTACCTTTTGGGGTTTTATCTTCCCTTATTATAACAGCAGCATTTTCATCAAAACGAATATAGGTACCATCTTCGCGACGAACGCCTTTTTTAGAACGTACAATTACTGCTTTCACTACGTCACCTTTTTTAACAGTGCCATCAGGAGCTGCCTTTTTAACAGAAGCTACTACAACGTCACCGATGTTCGCATATCTTCTGCCTGTCCCGCCAAGCACTCTTATGCACATTAATTCTTTTGCTCCAGTGTTGTCGGCAGACTTAAGATAGGTCTCTTGTTGTACCACAGTTATTTCCTCCTTTTTAAGTTAGAGTAGAGGTCGATATCTGATATATCCTATATAAATCTAATTCTAACTTACTATTTTGCTTTTTCTATTATTTCGACTAATCTCCATCTCTTTTCTTTAGAGAGAGGACGAGTTTCCATTATTTTTACTCTATCGCCAATATGGCATTCATTATTTTCATCATGTACTTTAAATTTAATAGTACGTTTTACAACTTTTTTATAAAGTTTATGCTTCACGCTGTCTTTAATGGCAACTACTATAGTTTTATCCATTTTGTCGCTTACGACTGTACCAACATTTGTTTTTCTTATGTTTCTATCGCTCACGTCATATCCTCCCTTCCCTTACGCATTTAAGCTGTTTTGAAGCTCTTTTTGACGTTTAATTGTATTAACTCGCGCAATATCTTTTTTTACAGCCATTATGCGTTTTGGGTTTTCGAGCTGATTAATAGCAAGCTGGAAACGTAAATTAAAAAGCTCTTGCTTGAGGTCCTTTAGTTTTGTTATTAATTCTGTCTCTGTCATTTCTCTGATTTCCGACGCTTTCATTATTGCTCACCACCCATTTCTTTCTCTTTTTTTATAAATTTACATTTTATAGGCAATTTATTTGCTGCTAATCTCAATGCTTCTCTAGCCATTTCTTCTGAAACACCAGAAAGTTCAAACATAACTCTACCTGGTTTAACAACTGCTACCCAGTATTCAGGTGAACCTTTTCCCTTACCCATACGAGTTTCTGCTGGTTTCTGAGTTATTGGCTTATCCGGGAAGATTTTTATCCACACTTTACCAAATCTCTTGCAATAACGTGTCATCGCAATACGGGCAGCCTCTATCTGATTGGATGTTATCCAAGAAGGCTCAAGTGCTTGCAATCCATACTCACCATAAGTCACTTTATTGCCTCTAAGAGCTTTCCCCTTTAGACGTCCTCTGTGAACTTTTCTAAATTTAGTTCTTTTCGGTAATAGCATTACTTTTTGCCTCCTTTCTCCTGAGGCTTACGTGAATCTTGCAAAACTTCACCATTGTACAACCAAACCTTTACGCCTAGTTGGCCATATGTTGTCTTAGCTTCTGCAAATCCGTAATCAATATCAGCTCTAAGCGTTTGAAGTGGAATAGTTCCTTCATGATATTGTTCTGTTCTAGCTATTTCAGCTCCACCAAGTCTTCCTGAAACTTGAGTCTTTATTCCTTTTGCTCCAAATTTCATAGCTCTTCCGATTGCTTGTTTTAACGCTCTACGGAAAGATATTCTCTTCTCTAATTGAGCTGCTATGTTTTCTGCTATCAATTGAGCATTTAAATCCGGTGATTTTATTTCTACAATGTTAATTATAACAGGCTTGCTCGCAATTTTCTGGCACTCTTGTTTTAATTTTTCAATCCCTGCTCCACCTTTTCCTATAACCATTCCAGGTTTCGCACAATGAATAAATATTCTTACTCTAGTTTGATCGCGTTCTATTTCTATCTTAGAAATTCCCGCAGAATAGAGCTTCTTTTTTAAATCTTTTCTGAGATTATAATCTTCTATTAATATATCTCCAAAATCTTTCTTAACTGCAAACCAACGTGAGTCCCAATCTTTTATTACTCCCACACGAAGTCCATGTGGATTTACTTTTTGGCCCATAGTTACCTCCTCCTTCGATTATTCTTTCTCCTTAAGAACCATAGTAATATGAGATGTTCTTTTTTCTATTCTATGTGCCCTGCCACGTGCGCAAGGACGAATTCTTTTAAGGATTGGTCCAGGACTAACAAAGCACTCTGCCACGTATAAATTTTCTATATCCATGCTGTAATTATTAGTAGCATTAGCTGTAGCTGACTTTAATAATTTTACTAAATATTCACAAGCCGCTTTTGGAGTATGATCCAAAATTGCCATTGCTAATTCTATATTCTTTCCTCTTATTAAATCAAGTACTACAGATACTTTTCTTGGAGAAATACGGGCATATTTTGTGTAAGCCCTTGCTTCCATATGATACAACTCCTCTCGGCTATTATTTTTTAGTTGTTTTTGAACCGGCATGACCTTTAAATGTTCTGGTTGGCGCAAATTCGCCAAGTTTATGCCCAACCATATCTTCGGTTACGTATACCGGAACATGTTTACGTCCATCATGGACCGCAAACGTGTGCCCTACAAAATCAGGGAAAATAGTAGAAGCCCTGCTCCAAGTCTTAAGTATTTTCTTTTCTCCTGACTCATTCATTGCTTGAACTCTCTTAAGCAATACAGGTTGCACATAAGGCCCTTTTTTTATGCTTCTGCCCATAATTTGTAAACTCCTTTCCGTATATATTATTTACCATTCCTACGTTTAATGATGAATTTATCTGTCTTATTACGTTTCTTACGTGTCTTGTATCCAAGTGTTGGTTTACCCCACGGAGTAACCGGTCCTGGACGTCCAATAGGAGATTTACCTTCTCCACCACCATGCGGGTGATCACACGGGTTCATTACTGATCCACGAACTGTAGGTCTGATTCCCATATGACGTTTACGTCCTGCTTTACCTACGCTAACATTTTCGTGATCTAAGTTTCCAACTTGGCCAATTGTCGCCATACAGTTAATAGAAACATTCCTTAACTCACCTGAAGGTAATCTTAATAATGCCATTTTGCCTTCCTTTGCCATGAGTTGAGCCATATTTCCTGCAGCTCTTGCAAGTTGTGCTCCCTTTCCTGGATGTAATTCAACATTGTGAATGAAAGTACCTGTTGGGATGTTTGAAAGAGGTAATGCGTTTCCTACTTTTATATCCGCATCGTTACCTGATACAATGCTATCTCCAACTTTTAGTCCATGAGGAGCTATTATATATCTCTTTTCTCCATCCTCATATTGAACTAAAGCTATATGAGCTGAACGGTTTGGATCATATTCTAAAGTAAGAACTTGAGCTGGCATATCAAATTTCTGACGTTTAAAGTCTATTATACGATATTTTCTGCGATTTCCGCCACCTCTATGTCTAACTGTAATTCTACCATAGCTATTTCTACCAGATTTTTTATTCAATGGTCTTAACAAACTCTTCTCTGGAGATACTTTTGAAAGCCCTGAATAGTCAATTGATGTCATATGTCTTCTTGACGGTGTTGTAGGCTTATAATTTTTTATTGCCACTTCGTTTCACTCTCCTTATCTACGGCTTATCGGGGGTATTCCCCCATAAAACGCCATTTATTTTTTATAACATGCTATCGAAGAAATCGATTCCTTTACTGCTTTTCTTTAAAGTTACAACAGCCTTTTTCCAATTAGGAGTAAATCCTTCATGTTTCCCTTGGCGACGATGCTTTCCTCTAACGCTGATAGTATTAACTTTAGAAACTTCTACTCCAAATATTTCTTCTATAGCCTTAGAAATTTCAATTTTATTTGCATTTTTATCAACCTTGAAAGTGTATTTCTTCATAGGTATTAAAGACATACTTCTTTCAGTAACAATTGGGCGAATTATTATATCCTGCGCTAACATTATGCATACACCTCCCCAATCTTTTGAACTGAATCCTTTAATATGATAAGTTTTCCTGCATTTAATATATCATAAACATTCAAAGTGTTAACTTGAGTAGTCTTTATCCCAGGTATATTCCTAGCTGAATTTATCACTTTTCTGTCGACTTCAGGAAGAACTATCATTGCTTTCTTGTCTATTCCAAGAGCGTCTAACATAGCTTTAATTTTCTTAGTTTTAAACTCTTCAAGTTGAATAGAATCCAAAATTATAATTTCTTTATCTATAACTTTGCTAGAAAATGCTGATTTCATTGCAAGTCTTCTTACTTTTTTATTAACTGAAAATCTATAACTTCTCGGCTTTGGAGCAAATACAACACCACCGTGTCTCCATTGAGGTGCCCTGATTGATCCCTGTCTTGCATGACCTGTTCCTTTTTGTCTCCAAGGTTTTCTTCCTCCGCCTGAAACTTCTGATCTTGTTAAAGCTGATTGAGTTCCCTGACGTCTATTAGCTAAGAAATTAACAACCATTTGATGCATAACTGAAATATTTGGCTCTATTCCGAAAATTCCTTCGTTTAGCTCTATGTCACCAACTTCTTTGCCTTCCATATCAAATATTGGTAATTTAATCATTTAAAAATCCTCCTTTCCTTACGCTTTTTTTATACTGTCTCTTAAGAGCACTACGCTACCATTAGTTCCTGGTACAGCTCCTTTTACAGCTATTAAATTGTCTTCTATATCTATTTTAACAATTTTTAAATTTTGTATTGTAACTCTCTCGCATCCTAAATGTCCAGCCATTTTCTTGCCTTTGAACACTCTTGAAGGATCAGAACAAGCTCCTATAGATCCGCCATGACGAACAACAGGTCCAGAACCATGAGTCTCTTTTAGTCTTCTGAAGTTCCAACGTTTGATAACGCCTGCGTATCCTTTACCTTTACTTGTTCCAGTAACGTCTACAGCTTCTCCAACTTCGAATATGTCAGCCTTAATTATGTCTCCCAAATTGTAAGCTGACATGTCGTCTAGCTTAAATTCTCTTAAAAATTTCTTAGGTGCAACACCAGCTCTGTCAAAATGACCTTTAAGTGGTTTATTAACCTTATACGGTTTCACTTCACCAAAGCCAATTTGCATTGCTTCATATCCGTCTTTTTCCATAGTTTTCTTTTGAGAAACTACACACGGTCCTGCTTCAATAACTGTTACCGGAATAACTTTTCCATTTTCATCGAAAATCTGAGTCATTCCGATTTTCTTACCAATAATAGCTTTTTTCATTTTTCTTCCTCCTGTATTGGTTATTGGTTGACATCTCTGAACCTCCCACGACTAAAGTCTCAGGATTCTTGGGAACTCTCTCCTAACGGAAAGATATTTACCAAGCTATCCCC
>CAKSSR010000025.1 GCA_934489735.1 uncultured Eubacteriales bacterium
AAAGATGGAAAAGGGTAACAGAGCAGGAATAATTACTATTGAGAACAAAATGGCTCAAGACGTACCTACAGATTTAGGGTCAGAATATACTACATACATAGCGGACTTTGGTAATGCACTACGTCCAGGTGGAGGAACAGTCCAAGGAGCGTCTGCTCAAGAAGAGAGCCTTTTTCAATGTTATCCAGATGCATTTCCTAGTCTAGTAGCAGCAAAAGAATATTATGACGCAAACAATGAGGAGTTAGATAGAATGGCATCTGAGCCCAGAAACAAAAGAAGGGCTGCAAAGATTTTAGTCAAGAGAGATTTAATAAAAGAGATAGCAGGTGGCAAATATGGAGAAAAACTTCAGGCAGAAGCAGAAAAAGTGATGAGCGCTAAGTCAGACGAAAGAGATAGTAAGATAAATGAATTTTTAGCTGGATTACGTGCAAATGAAACGAGAGAAGACTTTGCTACACTTGATAAAATAATTGAAAATGCTAACGGAGAGTATTCTAAGGAAATCCAAGACAAAGCTAAAAAGATATTATTACTACAATCAGATACAGACAAAAAATGGGATGAAAGCGCAAACAAGTGGAGAAAAGATGATAAAATTAAGAAAATGAGAAAAGCCATGAAAGAGCTATATAGTGAAATGCACCTCGAAATAAAACATTCTGTAGACATAAGTAAAGATATCGATACACTCATAGAAGAAAAACAAACCAAAGAAGCAAGCAAAGTCAAAGAGCTATCATTAGAATTAGTTAAAAGAAATGGGTTTAGAAGAATTATAACAATTGCTCCAGCCCCTAAACTTGATGAGTCTAATAACGAAGTCGGAACAAAACCAGGCATGATAGTAATCAATGCCCCAGACTTAAGAACTGTAATCCCTTCACTTGATAAAAAAATTGCAGGTAAACTTATAGCATTTGAGAGAGATGAAGGTAAAGTCTTAAATGATATGCCAGAGGAAGAAAGAAATAAAAAATTCAATGAACTTGCCGGGCAAGCTTTAGCTGAATCTAAGAATGAGATCAATGAAGTAGTAAAAGAAAGCTTAACACAGCAAATTGGTCAAGGTTTGTTAAACGTCATAGCAAGTATGGAAGAGGACAAAAAATATGCCGTTGTTTTAGGAGCGGTAGGCTGCGGAGTGTTTAAGTGCGATCCAAACGTAGTAGCAGGAGTATTTAAAGATTTATTAATAGACAACGACGGACTTAGAACTAATTTTGATAAAATAATATTTGCAATATATGAACCAAATGGAGTTAAGCTTGGAAAGGCATTTAAGGACGTTTTACAAATAAACTAATCAATATTAACAATAGCGACGATAATTCAACGATGGTTGCTATCGTTTCTTAATATATATAAACAAAAGTCCCATAGAAATTACTATGGGATTTCTTAATCTATCAATAAAATTCACAAATGAGAGCTAAATTGCCAGTAATTTGCATATCACATCAAGATTTGATATAATATAAAGCCATAGAATAGGCAGATTTAACTTGCAAATATTTATTTTGCTTTAACTAAAACAGATGAGCATATCGTTTACAAAAAGAAGGATAATAGAGGTGTATGATGATAATAATTGAAAACAAATTAGGAATTACGAATTCGGCAGAGCTAGCTCGAGAAGAAGAGAGAATAAGCAAGGAAAAAGCCATCCAACTGTTTGAAAATAAAATATTAGACAACCTTCAGGTAGGGAAGTTCTCGACTTTACAAGCGATCCATAAGTATTTATTTGAAGACATTTATGATTTCGCTGGAAGAATTCGAACAGTAAATATTGCAAAAGGTAACTTTCGCTTTGCATCAGCGATATATCTTGAAGCAGCACTTAAAAGCATTGATACAATGCCACAATCAAGTTTCAATGAAATAGTTGAAAAATATGTAGAAATGAATATCGCCCACCCATTTAGAGAAGGAAATGGACGTAGCACTCGTATTTGGCTTGATCATATATTAAAAAATGAGATAAATGAAGTGATTGACTGGAGCAAGGTGAACAAAGAGGACTATTTACTTGCAATGGAACGCAGTCCAATTAAAGATATCGAGATAAAGTATGTTTTAAGAGAAGCTTTGACAGAGGAGATAAATAGTAGAGAAATCTACATGAAAGGCATAGACCACAGCTACTATTACGAAGGTTATAGGACATTTAAAATCGAAGAGTTAATGTGAAATTATTTAGAAAAATCAAGGAATTATCTATGATCTTTTTCAATCTATCAACGAAATTCAAGGAAAAGGCATAAACATATTAAATTTTGAAAGACATAAAATAAGTACCTAGACCTTAGAAACAATCTTCAGGAACAAAGAATATACGTTTTAGTTAAAGATATTTTAAAAAATCCAAACTTAATTACAAAGTAAAAGTTCAATTATTTTAATCTGTCATCCATTTTTTCAAGTGGATGATAATATTTTTTTATTTCTGCTTTCTCTGAGTTAACTTTTCGTGAAATTTCAGCACAAAGTCCTTAATTTAGCCTTTCGATTGTAAATTAAACTGTCACATTAGGATTTACATCTATAGATATCTTTGGACGTTTTGCCCTTTTTAGAAATTCAATATAAACTTCTGATAACATATTTCTAAATTTCTTTGAATTCTTGCATTTTATTATTATTTTATATCTAAATTCGTCATTTACTTTTAAGATCGAAGCTGCTGATGGTCCAAATATTGATATTGGTATTTCATTATACTTCTCATTCAAAGCAGTTTTTAATATATTTATAAAAAATTTCGAATCTTCCTTAGCTTTAGCTTCCTCGCTCCCAAAAAATGATACCACTACGATATCTGAAAATGGCGGATATAACATAGTTCTACGAATTTCTATCTCAGAGTCATAAAATCTTTCATAATTCTGATCCGAAGCCAACTTAATGATTGAATTTTCAGGGGTATACGTTTGAATTATTGCTATTCCCTTATCGTCTCCTCGTCCAGACCTTCCTATTGTCTGAGTAATCAAAGAAAAAGCCCTTTCGCTGCTTCTAAAATCTTCCCCATACAAAGTCTGGTCGGCAGATAATATACATGCCAACGTTACCTTAGGGAAATTTAATCCTTTAGAAACCATTTGTGTCCCTATCATAATATCGTAGTCCCCTTGCAAAAACTTACTTATATTTTCTTCATAAGAGAACTTTGAGTTAATAGAGTCTGCGTCCATCCTTAAAATTCTTGCTTTTGGAAACAGATCCTTTAATTTTTCTTGAACTTTTTGTGTCCCACATCCAATTACTCTTAAAGAATCCTCGCCGCACTTTGGGCAGGTCGTATCATATTGCTGAGAAAATCCACAATAATGGCACATAAATCTATTATTTCTTGCATGGTAGACCATTGAGACACTACATCTTGGGCAAGTCAATACTTCTCCGCACTTGCAGCATGAGATAAAGGTACTATGTCCTCGTCTGTTCAACAATATGACAGATTGCAAGTGATTTTTTAAATTATCTTTAATTGCTCTCATCAAATCCAAACTAAATATTTCTTTTTCTTCAGTAAGCGATTCTTCTTCATTCATATCTACTATTTGTACTTTTGGTAGCAATGCTTTTCCATATCTTTTATTAATCTTTGTCAATCCATATATGCCATTACTTGCAAAGTAGTAACTTTCCACACATGGGGTTGCAGAAGATAAAACCAGTAAGCATTTATGTTCATTGCATCTAAACTTAGCCAATTCTCTCGCATGAAACTTTGGATTTGATTCAGATCTATAAGAACTTTCTTGTTCTTCGTCAACAATTATCAAACCGATATCATCTAATGGTGCAAATATTGCAGATCTTGTTCCTATTGCTATCTTTGCCTTTTTTTCTTTGATACGTCTCCATTCGTCAAATCTTTCTCCTGCTGACAATCCGCTGTGAAATACGGCTATATTTTCTCCAAATCTTTCTCGAAATATTCTAGTCAGTTGGGGGGTGAGTGCTATTTCTGGGACCATAACTATCACGCCCTTGTCATCTTCAATTGCTTTATCTATCAATGACATAAATACAGATGTTTTTCCACTTCCCGTCACTCCGAATAATAAAGATACGTTTGGTTTGCCTGACTTATATTTATCATACAGATAATCAAAAGACTTCTGTTGATCCTCTGTCAAAGTAATCTTTTCTATTTTCTGTTCAACTTTATCTCTATAAGGCGTTCGGTAATGCATTCTTGTTACAAGTCTAACCACATCTTTTTTTTCTAAAGCTTTAACAACTGCCGATGTCATCCCTGTAAAATATAATAATTCTTTTAATGATATATCTTTTTTATTCTTCAAAAATTCGTATACTACCCTTTGTTTTTCTGTCAGTTTTATATCTTCTGGTGAAGTTTGATTATTTATCTCTACAAATATAGCCGTTGCGCTTTTAATTGCATTACTAGACTCTGAAAATTCCTCCACTATATCATATTCTATCAATTTTTTTAAAATTTTTTCAAGCTTATCCTTATCAAAGTCTACCATTTTCTTACTTATGTCAGCCAGCGTTGCACATTTCTTACTGGTCAATATATTTATCACTGACAGCTCTTCTTTTGTCAACAAAGCATTTACATATTCCTGCGATACAATTTTATACTTCTTGCTTGTTTTTAGCTTAGCTCCCACAGGCGTTATTGCCCTTATGGCTTCATATAGAGTACAAAAGTATCTATTTTTCATAAAGATAGCTAATTTTATCATTTCCTCATTCAAGATAGGCGAATCGTCTATTAATTCAGATATATTCTTTATTTTTTCATCGTACGTTGATGTCTTTTCAATCGATATTATTAGTCCCTCTCTTTTTTCTCGATTTCTGCCAAAACTAACAAGAACTCTACTTCCTGCTCTTGCTTTATGCTTAATCTTATCCGGGACATAGTAGCTGTATAATATATCAAAGTCGTACCTAGTCTTATCCACCGCAACTTTTGCAATTAAAAAATAAGAGGGGGTTGCCCCCTCTAAAAAAATATCATTCATTTATATCAGGCTCCAAAATAAAGTACTTTCCTTCTTTGAAGTCGTTAATTGCCATCATAACAGGTTTTTCTGTTGATGACTCTCCTCTATTTTCTAATTCATCAGATATGTCTCTTGCTCTTTTTGCCACTCCTATTACTAATGGATATCTATTTTCCTTACCTGATAACATTGCCTCGACTGATGGTTTCAATATATTTATTTCTTTATTATGCAATATACGTTCTTCTTTTATTATCTTTGAAATATTTTCTGCACAAACGTCAACTTCTTCATTAAGTACTTTGTAGTCATAATTATTAGACTCATTTATCTCTATTCTTCCTATTTCTAGACGTTTCTTTATTTCTTCTTCGCTGTCGGTGCCTCTTTCTATCAATCTTCTTTTTAATTCCTCTTCTGAAGGAGGCAATATGAATATAGTTACGCAGTCCGGGATCTTAGATTTCACGTTAATGCATCCATTGACTTCAATTATCAATAACACATCCGTGCCTTCACTTCTCCATTTGTCTATCTGTTCTAATGGAGTCCCATACAAATTGTCACAGTACGTAGTATATTCTAACATTTTCCCATTACTAACCTTTTCTTCGAATTCCTCTCTAGATAAGAAAAAGTAATCTTCTCCATCAACTTCATTTTCTCTTTTATCTCTAGTCGTTGCCGATACAGATAGTTTTATATTACTATCAATTTCAAGTAATTTACTTGCGACTGTATCTTTTCCTGCGCCAGATGGCCCTGATATCACTATTAGTAAACCTTTTTTATCTTTTTTCATTTAATTTAAACGAAATCAATCCAATTTTTAAAAATCAGATAACAATTCGTTCTCGCCCTCAGGCGAGCCTCCTCTCTGTTAAGTAATATTTTCTTAATGTTTCTTGCAATTGTTAACTTTTTGTCTATTTTCTGATCAACATTGAGATATTTCTACATCATTTACTTGATCATTTGCTCTATTCAGAATAGATTCAGATGAAAGTGCTGACAAAATAACATGATCGCTGTCCATTATTATCACAGATTTCGTTTTTCTTCCATATGATGCATCGATTAAGTTACCATGTTCCTTTGCATCTTGTACTATTCTTTTAATAGGAGCTGAATCGGGGCTAACTACCGATATCAAATGCTCAAGCGAAACTAAATTTCCAAAGCCTATATTAATTAATTTCAATTTTTGCATTCCGTTGTCAGCATAAATCTTGAAATCTTATTTAGTTTTCAATTCTACAAGTTCAACTTACATTATATTATATTGACAACGGGGTTCACCACCTTTTCACTAGATTCTTACCTTTCTCAATTCATTTCAACATCTTTCTGAAAGGACTTCCTTTCCCAAGGCAAAAGTCAAAATTTTTAAACTAAATGTCATCCAATGGTATGCTATTTTCGTTCCCAATATTAATTATACTATTATTTTATCAAAAGTAATTACAAATTTCAAGTCAATACAAATCTCTGCCAGGTATTTTTGACAGAGATTTCTTAAATTTTTTTAATATTCTTTACTAATTATTAACTTTTTCTTGACCTTCCCTGCATCCCACAATAACTTTATACTTTCCATATACCCAGCAAGCATTATGATTAGCAATTACTAAATTCAATGGCATTTCAGCATATCCAACCATTGATTCTTTTCCGCTCATATCGATTCTTGCTTCTATATCTTTGGCTGTTAGTCTAAATATCTGATCTGTAGGTCCCACCACTATAACTTTTATATTATTTGAGTAACATCTCAATGAATCTTTGTCAGCTGAGTTAATAAATGAAAACTTATTTATCGATATTTCTTTTTGGACTAAATCCTTCGTATTTATACTCACCCTCGCATGAGATATGTCATTCAATATCTTACAATCCATTGGTAATATTATTGGGACTTCGATATTATTCTTAGACGTGTCTATTGTTGAGAAGTCAATTGGTCCTAACTTTATGCTATGTAATTTAGAAAAAGTCTCTTCTGATGCTGCTACATCCAAAACATTAGGAATTATTGCCGTTACAAAGTTAGATGTCTCTATCCCTGTTGGCATTCCATTGAATTCACAAGACACATTTAATGTCCTCTTTGATAAGACTACTATTGTCACGTCAACCTCATTACTTGACAATACTATATTATTGCTTTTTATTACATTCCCATCCTTGTCTTGCATTATCAATGGTATTGATTCTGTTATTGTTTGCTTTATCGGCTCGTTAAACTCTTTCTTCGCTACTATTTTACTTACTTTAGATATTTCTGACTCCGGGCCGGATATTGTCACATTTTCGAATGAGAAATTCAAATCCCCTTTATAATATTCATCCGGAGAAGTATATTTTATGTCCTTTTCTATCTTAAATTCAACCTCTTTGTAATTATCCACGACTATATTCAAAAATCCTGGTGATATGTCAGACAATATCTCATAATCTGTAAGTACTCCTGCTTTTTTTGCAGTTAATGCAAGCGTGTAGTTACCTGGTGCATTTATAAAGCTAGCCTGTTGTGCGACTATTTTTATGTCGTTCTTCGTAAGCTGGCCAACAACTATTCTACTTCCTACAGCTGTTACGCTAGCCGTTACGTCCTGACCTGAAAATATTCGAAGTCCGTCATCCATTGCTGAATCAGAAAGACTAACTGACACCGGTATATTAGAAATTACAATCGAAATGTTCTCTGTGCTCATAATTGATACAATTATCCAAGAAACTATTGCAATCAGTACAGAAATGATAGCCACGCTTCGATTACTCTTAAATAATCTTTGCAAAAATAAAGATTCTAATATTTTTTTAATCCATATAAAAAAAGCTTTAATATTTATTATAATTCTATTTATCATAAAGTCACCTATTTTATGATTTTTTTCACCTTTTTAAATGAACACATTATGTTTTTCTTTATCGGATCTTCCTTTTTGATAAAATATCCTTCCAATTCACATTTTAGTTCATCTAAAGTATAATTTCTCTTTAAATATCCATCAATAGCTATTGAAATACTACCTGTTTCTTCTGATACTACCAATACAACCGCATCAGAATTCTCACTCATTCCAATTGCAGCTCTATGTCTAGTTCCCAAATCTATACTTATGCTATTATTATTCTTTGCCAAAGGTAATATACATCCAGCTGCATATAACATTCCGTTCCTTATAATCAATGCTCCATCATGCAACGGTGCCTTATTAAAAAAAATGTTACCTATAATTGCACTCGATGGCATTGCATTAATAATTGTACCGGAATTTATAATATCTCCTAGTTTTGTTTTCCTTTCGAAAACAATCAATGCTCCAACTTTATCCCTGCTAAATATTCCACATGCTTCTACCACTGCATCAATAGTCTTTTTCATAGAAGAAGTATTTGAATTATTTTCATTAAGTATCGTATTTAACGAGAAAAGTTCTCCAAATTTATTACGTCCTAGTTGTTCTAACATTCTTCTTAATTCCGGTTGAAAGACTATTAGTAAAGCTATGACTCCAAATTGAATAAAAGTATTTAAAAACATCGTCAAAACCTTTAATTTTACATACCTGGAGAAGACATAAGCTAACAAAAGTATCAATATTCCTTTTACAAGTTGACCAGCCCTTGTCTCTCTGATAATTTTTATCAAATTATAGATAATAAAAGAAATAACGATTATGTCTATTAAGTCAGAAATTACAAATGTTTTAAATAAACTCTTTAATATTCCTAGAAAGTTAGTAATATCAATCATACAAAATCACCTGCCATCACTCACGTCAATGTCCGACCATATAATTATATATCTTATTTCCCGCCGTTTCAAGACCAAAATGTTCTTTATTCTTAAGGAATGCTTAATTTCCTCAATTAATTACTAATGCAGATCAGAAATTTATTTCCAATCTGCATTTCCTTATAAAAATTAATTATTATTATTCTTATTTTTGTTATCGTTTTTATTGAAATTTTCATTCGATTCATATTGATACTTTGAATTTTTGTTCTCAATCTGATTATTTTTATCATTATTTTTGTTTTCATTTTTAGCATCATTGATATACTTAACCATATCTCCAACTGTATTCATTCGATATAAGTCTTTATCTTCTACTTCGATATTAAATGCTCCTTCAATTTCATTAACCAAATCCAAAATATCTAATGAGTCCACTCCTAGATCTTTCACAGTTGTTTCCAAACTTAATTTTTCATCTTTAACATCAAACACTTCCCTAATCATAGCTTTTACTTTTTCTTCAACAGTGAGTTCATTTTTCTTTTCCATAAAGAGCCTCCCAAAAATATTAATTTACAGATAATAATCAAGATACTGTATGTTAGTTATCATTTCTTAGTATCATCCTAGCCCTTGACATGATCGACATTAACAAATATCATGTTATGTATTCCCCTACGCAACCAGGTCGTTGATCTCTGTCAAGCAATACTAATTATATGCTAAACAATTCCTGTATATCCCATGTTCTTTGAGTACTTAACTTTTTATATTATATTGTGCGCTTTAACATTTGTCAATATAAATCCTCCCCATATACAAACAGTTGATGACCTGCTGCTGAAAAATGTCAAAATTCCACGACAGTTATAACAACTTTTAAATACTAATCTGAAAGGACTTTGTAATAATGGCTAAAAAAAGATTCGCTTTAATTGGGCATCACATAAACCACTCTATATCAGACTTAATCCATAAGGAATTATTTAGTCTTTCAAAAATTGACGCTTCGTACGAACTAATAGACATCGCTATTGACGAATTTGATAATAATATATATAATGTAATTAAATCTTTTGATGGACTTAATGTTACGGCTCCATACAAACAGAAAATAATTAAATATCTTGACAAACTTGACGATCTGGCAAGAATAATTAACTCTGTTAACGTAATCGACTGTAAATCAATGAAAGGATTTAATACAGATCTATTCGGATTTAAGAAATCACTTGAAATTAATGAGATCAAATATAAAACAGCAGGAATTTTAGGAGCTGGGGGAGTCGCCAGGACAATAGCTTTTGGACTCGCTCAGGAAAAATGTGAGATAAGTTTATATATACGTGAGTCTAGTTTGGATTTGGCTAACAAACTTGTTTCAGATGTCAAGAATAGCTTTGCAGGAGTTGAAATTTCTATTCATAATATCAAGAAAGAAAAGATAAGTAATATGGATTTATTAATAAATGCAACGCCAGTGGGAATGTATCCTGATATAAATTCATGTCCAATAGAAAAGAACCTCGAGAATTGTAATTGCGTCTTCGATTGTATATACAATCCTATCGAAACATTGCTATTGACCTATGCTAAGGAAAAAGATATTAAAATTATTAACGGCCTTCAAATGTTAATATATCAAGCAGTAAAGGCTCACCATATATGGAATAAGACGTCATTTGATATAAATGAAATAAATGATCTGTGCAGACTCGCAGAAAGTAAATTGATAAAAAGGGAAGGATGCAAATTTGAATAAAAATATAATAATATATGGCTTTATGGCCAGTGGTAAGACAACTGTCGGGAAAATAATATCTGAATCTATGAATATGCCATTCTTGGATACCGACAAAGAAATAGAAAAAACATATCATCAAGAAATTTGTAAGATATTTGAAGAACAAGGTGAGAATTACTTCAGAAAATTGGAATCAAATATAATACATAACATAGTCGCCCCTCCGTATAAAGTAATATCTGTTGGAGGCGGATCTGTCTTATATAAAGAAAATTTAGAGTTTCTTAAGAAAAATGGAATAATGATAATGCTGGATGTACCACTTGAGATAATCAAAGAAAGATTAGCAAATGATAACGACTCCAATCCTAGACCTCTGGCACGTGGTAATATAGATAAACTGTATGAAGAAAGATTTGAAATCTACTTAAATAATGCAGATATAGTTATCAACGCTAGGACAGAATTGAAAGAAACTTGTAAAAGCATTAAAAATATATTGAAATTTATACATTAGTATATTAAATATTTTACGGAGAGGTTATAATTTTTGAAATTTTCTCATAAATTTTAATAAAATGCGAATTACGATTTTGTTATGGAGGCTTTTTTGTGAGTTTAGTTAGAATTTCTTCATCCGTCTTGCACGGTAATATATCAATCCCCCCTTCAAAAAGTATCACCCATAGAGCTATAATTTGCGCAGCTTTAGCAAATGGTATAAGTAATATCAGCCCTATATTTATGTCATCGGACGTGTGCGCAACCATACGGGCTATATCTAATTTGGGAGCAAAAGTGTCTGTATACGGAAATTCTTTAATAGTTGACAGCACTTGTATGATGAATAAGAAAAAAGTGACGATAGATTGCGAAGAGTCTGCGTCTACTTTAAGATTTTTAATCCCAATCATCGCAGCTAAAGGAATTGAAGGGAAATTTACAGGGAAGGGTCTGCTCCCTAAGAGACCACTAGATATCTATTACGATTGCCTGTCAAGCAAAGGTATTGAATTTAAACAATGTATGAGTAATTATAATCTGCCATTGAAAATATCTGGTTTGATGAAACCAGGTAAATTTTTAGTACCTGGTAACATCAGTTCACAATTTATTTCCGGAATTCTTCTAGCTGCACCAATACTGAATGGAGAAGTGACCATAGAATTGACTACACCTTTGGAATCGGCTGCATATGTTAACCTGACTATATCCGTAATGGAAGACTTCGGAATAAAAATTGAAAGAACTAAGTACGGCTGGCATGTCCCAGCTAACCAGTCATATGCACCTTGTAACTATAAGATTGAATCAGATTGGTCACAGGCAGCATTCTTTATGGCAGCAGGAGCAATTAATAGTAATATCGCTCTCAGTGGGCTTAATATTGACTCTAAACAGTCAGATAAAAAGATAATTGATATAATAAAACAAATAGGGGCAGATGTCCATTGGAATAACGATCGGTTAATCATTTCTCATAAAAACCTTAACAGTTTTAATATCGATGCCTCTCAAATTCCTGACCTTGTCCCAATTCTGTCTGTCATTGGCGCCTTTTCTAATGGTGAGTCAATCATTGGCAATGCATCCCGTTTGAGAATAAAAGAAAGTGATCG
This sequence comes from uncultured Eubacteriales bacterium, assembly GCA_934489735.1. Classification (GTDB taxonomy): domain Bacteria; phylum Bacillota; class Clostridia; order Oscillospirales; family Acutalibacteraceae; genus CAKSSR01. Next base: position 12,100 of record CAKSSR010000025.1, read on the forward strand.
TTTAAATGCAATCTGTTCTGGTTTGTCTAAGCTGGGTGCTAATATTACTCAAAATGCTGACAGTTTGCATATAATAGGTAAAGATCAACTATCAGGTGGCTATGTTAGTGGTTTCAATGATCATAGAATTGTCATGGCTTTGTCAATTGCCGCTCTAAATTCTTCTGATGAAACTATAATAAGTCATGCCAATAGCATCGATAAGTCTTATCCTTCTTTCTTCAAAGATTACAATTCCTTGGGCGGGAACGCCAATATGTTTAATAATTGATAATAATATAGACACTGAGGCTAAACAATGCTAGCTTTCAGTGTCCTTTTCTTTTAATAATCAACTAATAAGAAGAATCATCATCATCATGAACAGGGGAGCGATCATCATCATAAATATCATTAATGTCAATTTTCTTATCATTTACATAAAAATGAAATTGATCTCTAAAAGCCGACTTCCGAACATAGCTATTTTGACATATATTTTTGCATGTTTCAATATTCGCTGTATAAATTTTTTTTACAGTACCCGAACGACCTGCCAAAAAATCTTTATTTATTATTACAATATCACTGTTTTCAATCCTAACTTCTCTTACAGAACCAATATGTACAAAACGATAATCACCAATTTTTTGGATACTTTTTGGAATAATTAGAACTCCGTTATTTTTCATCGCCTTGTTTATGAAAAAATATTCTTCATAATCTTCCTGAATGCATACCATCACATCTTCCACTTCAACTTTTGCATTATTTACATAAAAATGAAGTTTATTTTCCAAAGCCAAATGCTGAACCTTTTTACATCTTCTATATAGATGTCTGCATATCTCAATATTATTCGTATAGATTTTACTTATATTCTCGCTCCCTTCAAAAATATGATTACCTATTTCAACCTCACTGTTTTTAATTATGACTACGCTTATATCTTCTTTTTTTTGAAAAAGATTATCATTAATTTTTTTGATATTTTCTGGAATAGTTAAAACTCCATTATTCATCTTCTTTAAGAATAATAGTTCATTATCTCTATTAATTTCTTCAACAGTGCCATAATTTAAGTTTGGATATATCTCCCCAATGTCAATTTTCCTCTCATTCACATAAAAATCAATTTTTCCTTCTATAAATTTCCATTTTAATTCTTCAGTATTTTCACACAACGCTTTGCATACTTTAATATCCTTTGTATAGATTTTACTTATATTCGGGCTCCCTTCAAAAACATCTTTATGTATTGTAATATTACTGTTTTCAATCCTAACTTCTTTTATATCTTCGTTATATTGTAAAAGATTATCATAAATTACTCGGATATTTTCTGGAATAATTAGAACTCCGCTATTTTCTTTCGCCTTTTTTAAGAAAGATGGTTCATTCTCGTTCCAAATCCATGGAACTACATTCTCTTCTTCAACTTCTTTATCATTTACATAAAAATGAAGTTCATTTTCCGAAGCCAAACCCCCAACCATGGAACACTTTCTACATAGATCTCTGCATATTTTAATATCCTTTGTATAGATTTTACTTATACTCGAGCTCCCGTCAAAAACATTATTACCTATGAAAATATCACTGCTTTCAATCCTAACTTCTTTTATATCTTCGTTATTTTGAAAACGATTACTATAAATTTTTTTGATATTTTCTGGAATAGTTAGAACTCCGTCATTTTCCATCGCCTTTTTTAAGAAAAATGATTCATTAAAATCGAACACAATGAATACAAATACATCTTCCACTTTAACTTCTTCATCATTTACATAAAGATGAAGTTTATTTTCCGAAGCCAAAAACTGAACCGTGCCACATTGAGTAAATAGATGTCTGCACATTTCAATATTCTTCGTATAAATTTTACTTATACTACAACTATTATAAAAAACATCAAAACCTATTTTAACATTACTGGTTTCAATCCTAACTTCTTCTATATCTTCGTTATTTCGAAAAAGATCATCATCAATTTTTTGGATATTTTCTGGAATAGTTAAAACTCCATCTTGCATCTCTTCTAAGAACAATAATTCATTATCTTTATTTATCTCTGTAACTGTAGCAGTGTCATATTTTAAAATTGGATACATCTCCCAAATATCAATTTTTTTATCACCCACATAAAACTGAACCTCACCTTTTATAAATTTCTTTTTTAATTCTTTATTTATTTCACACACCGCTTTGCATATTTCAACATCCTTCGTATAAATTTCTTTTATATCTGAACTGTCATAAAAAATATTGCTACCTATTTCAACATTACTGGTTTCAAACTTAACTACTTTTATATCTTTTTTACCTTGAAAAAGATCATCATCAATTTTTTGGATATTTTCTGGAATAATTAGAACTCCGCCATTTTTTCTCGCCCTTTCTAAGAAAAATGATTCATTATCGGACCAAATGTGTACAAATAAATTTTCCGCTTTAACTTCTTTATCATTTACATAAAAATTAAGTTCATTTTCCCAATTACGCTTATAAATATCTTTATTTTTTCTACATATATCTCTGCATATTTCAATATCCTTCGTATAAATTTTTTCTATATTCGAACTCCTATTAAAAATATTATTACCTATTTCAATCTTACTGGTTTCAATCCTAACTTCTTTTATATCTTCTTTATTTTGAAAAAGATCATTAGCAATTTTTTTGATATTTTTTGGAATAATCAAAACTCTATTATTCATCTTTCTTAAGAATAATAATTCATTCCACTTATTAATTTCTGTAGCATTGTTATAACTTACATATGGATATAAATCCCCGATATCAATTTTCCTATTATTCACATAAAAATCAGCTTCCCCGTTTATAAATCTATTTCTTAAATTTGCACACTCGCGATACAATTTAATGCACATTTCAATATTCTTTGTATAAACTTCTTCTGTAGTCTCATCGTAATAAAAAGCATTAGGACCTATATAAAGGCAATCAGGTTCAATAATAATTTTATAGAAATCACAATGAGGTTCGCGACTAAAAGCAGCGAAAGAGATTTCATTAATACCCTTTGGAATAATTAAAACACGGTTATTGTTTATTGCATGTTGTACAAGAAACGATCTAAGATCATCATTTTCATAATTTCCGATTATCCCGTTTTGTATTGAAATAAGGTTACTCAGTTTTGCTTTTTCCTCCTGAGTGTATGCAAGATCCGTATACGAGACTTCATTTATTCCTGCAAACAGTTTTAACTTTCCCATTGTTGCCAGCCTTTTCATTTCAGGGCAATTATCATATAATTGTTTGCATGCATTAATATCTTTCAAATAGATTTTTTCTAAATTATTGCAACCTACAAATGCATTTTTTCCAATACAAGACGCAGACTTAAATATAACTTCAGTTAAATTTTCGCAATTACAAAATGCTTCTTCATGTATTTCAATAACTGAACTTCCCTCAATAACTTTTACCTTACTATTATTTTCAAAAGCCTTAGATGAAATTTCTATTGTTCCGTCTGGAATAGTCAGACGTCCATCTGCTGCTATATTCCCTTCTACTGCAGCATATGCTGCCATATCCACATCTTCTAATTTTGCCTTATTATTTTCATAAAATATGCTTAATTTCCCTTCTTTAAATCTATTTCTAGCGGCCTCGTCAAATCCTGAATAAATAATTCTACATTGTTCTACAGTCTTTGTATGAATTTCTTCTAAATTGTCGCAACCTGCAAATGCGTTAGTGTTAGTCATGCCTATACTGTCAAGAACAATTTTCTTTAATTTTTTGCAATTTTTAAATGTTCCCTTATCAATCTGATATACATACTTACATAATGCTAAGTCTATATTATTTATATGATCTATACCATTTACATTTGTACTATCACAACCTTGGAACACTTGTTCATTAATAATTTTCAATCCTTGTTCAGGAATAGTTAGAATCCCGTCACGTATATAATATGTATACGGTCCTTCAGCTTTTTTCTTCTTCTCATATTCGTCTGGTGTAAACTTTTCCCCATTTATAAAAATCTCAAGCTGCGATTTTTGTATGAGATTTTGATACTTCCAACTACTTTCACAAAGACTTAGGCACACAATATAATTTTTTACATAAATTTTCTTTACATGCTCTAAACAATCAAACGAATTCCTTTCTACTTCGAGTTTTTCTGGTTCAATTTTAATTTCTTTTATTTCTGTAGAATTAAAGCTATGACTACAAATCTTTTCAATTTGCTCTGGAATAACTAGAACTCCATTCTTCATACCATCTAAGAATAAATGTGCGTTATCCTTAGTAATTACTTTTATTTTAGATTTTTCATCAGGTTTGCTATCATTTGCTTCTGGGACCTTTATTGTCACAGGTTGTTGATTGTATGCCATTTGTTGCTGATTATATCCCATTTGCTGTCCGTTAGGTTGACTATAATTATATCCCTGCTGTTGATTATACCCTCCTGTCATTGATTGCATATAAGATGGATTATCTTGCATATTGTCCATGTACAACATTGCCCCTATAAACGCTTTTATTAAGTCTTCATATTCTTGCATTGTTATCACAACTTTATCACATTGACTATTACCTGCAGTTCCATTGCCATTTCCTATCCCATTGTTATTCATCATACCATTATTGTTTGTCATTCCATTATTCATCATAATTAACTCAACTCCTTATATTATTAATTAATTTTTTATAAATTATTCTATCCGTAGCAAAATTAAGTGATCTTTTCCATCAATTTATGTTAATACTCTCTTCTAGATACTTGCATAAGATTTCCTCAATATAATGATGAAGAACCATCTAAGCAATTATTATAATAAAAATCCATGCAATATTTATAAAGTTTGATTCCATTAAAATTAAATCTGCGATAGTTGCGTTCCGATTCTATATACATTATTAAAGTCCCATATCAAAACTTCTAAATAATTTTAATTTGATCTTCTTCAATTTTCTCTCCATCTACATAAAAATCAAGTTTATTTTCCAAAGCACGCTTATAAACATATTCACTTTTTTTACATATATCGTTGCATATTTTAATATCCTTTGTATAAATCGCTTTTATACTCGGACTCCCTTTAAAAATATCATTACCTATTTTAACCTCACTGGTTTCAATCCTAACTTCTTTTATATATTCTTTATCTTGAAAACAATCATCTCTAATTTCTTTGATATTTTCTGGAATAATTAGAACTCCGCCATTTCCTTTCGCTTTTTCTGATAACAATAATCCTAAATATGGCCAAATACATACAATTAAATTTTCCGCTTCAACCTTTTTATTATTTACATAAAGATGAATGCTATTCTCTAAAGCCTGTGCTTCAAGATAGTCTATCCTTCTATATTTTGTAGATACAATTGTTCTACATCAAGATTAACTTCTCTTAATTTAGTAATATCCTCCTGTTTATTAATAAATACTTGTTGTTGATAATTTGCCCATGGTTCCTGGTCATATTTCACTTGTTGTGCTAGCATTTCCATTTGCTGTCCGTCAGACTAATCAGAATTATATCCCGGTTGTTGGTTGTATTCTGTATCGTAATTAGCCTGTTGTTGATTATATGCCCATGGTTGCTGGTTATATCCTAATTGCTGTCCCGGCATTCCCATTTGCTGAGCGTTAGGTTGATTAGAATTATCTCCCGGTTGATATCCCCATGGTTGTTGCGTATATTTCGGTTGTTGGTTATCAATTGCTTCTAGTTCCTGCCATGTAAATTCTCTCCCTCTTACAAACAAATGCAACTTCCCTCCAGAACTCAATTCACTTTTTAATTTATAATTACCTTTAATCAATGCTAATAGTACTTCCATATTTTCTACATTAATCTTTCTTAACCTTTGACAAAGGCCGAACACAAAATTCTCATCTTGGCAATCTTCTCCAAATTCCAGTGCACTAGATTTGATTACAACTTCTTCTATATCTCCGTTTTCGTAACAAAAACGGTCATAAATTTTTTTAATGTTTTCTGGAATAACTAAAACTCCTTCTTCAATCCTGTCTAAAAACACGTGTTCGTTACTTGAATCAATTTTTGTTGCTGTATCAAAATTAGACTCCTTTTGTTGATTGACCATTGCTTTTAATTCTTGCCATGTAACTTCATTTCCTCCTAAAAACAAATGCAATTCCTCTCCAGACTCCAATTTATTAATTAAATTTTCATTCTCATTAAGTAACGCTGATAGCACATCCACATTCTCCGCATGAATTTCTCTTAACATGCCACAAGAATTGAATATATAATTTTCCCCTCGGCAATCTTTTTCAATTTTCAATATACTAGATTTAATTGAAACACTCTTTATGTTATTCAAGTGTCTAAAACAATTGCCAAAAATTTTTTTAATGTTTTCTGGAATAACTAAAACTCCTTCTTCAACCCTGTCTAAAAACACTTGTTCGTTTCTCGAATCAATTGTTGTTGCTGTATCAAAATTAAGTTGTTCCGCCAGTTCGGGATCTAGATCCTTTAATGTAAGTTTATTCCCTTCTAAAAACAAATTTGTTTTTCCTTGTAAGATTCTATCATGGAGTTCTGAATGATATATTTTTGCACATATTTCTTTAGTTTCTGCATAAATTCTTTCTATGTTACTAGGAGAGCTAAGTGCCCAATCTTCTATTTCTATTTTTTTAGATTCAATTTTAATTTCTCTTATGTCTTTTTCTCTCAACAAACTATCAGAGCAAATCTTCTCAATACGTTCCGGAATAACTAGAACTCCATCCTTTAAAAATAAGCTTACATGATTCGGAGTAATCGTTTTTACATCATCTGGAGTAATTATTCTTCTTTCAGGATTAACCCTTGGTTTCTGATTATCTACCCCTGGTTGTTGGTTATATCCCATTTGCTGTCCGTCAGACTGATTATAATTATATTCCTGTTGTTGGTTGTATCCTGTATTGTAATTAGCTTGTTGTTGATTGTATGCCCCTGATTGCTGATTATATCCCATTTGCTGTCCGTTAGGCTGATTATAATTATATCCTGGTTGTTGATTGTATGCCCCTGATTGTTGGTTATATCCCATTTGTTGTCCATTAAACTGATTAAAATTGGTTGCTGGCATCTGCTGATAGGCCTTTCCAATTGTAGCACGTATAAAATTTAAAAATTCTTTTGAAACTCCAACCATTCCATTAGGGTATACCACTACTTTGCTATTCGCTATATTATTTATTCCATTATTCTCCTTACCCATAATTAATTCAACTCCTTATATTTTAATTAATTCTTTATAAATTATTCTATCCGTAGCAAAATTAAGTGATCTTTTTCATCAATTTATAGTAATACTCTCTTCTAGATACTTGCATAAGATTCCCTCAAGATAATGATGAAGAATCATCTAAGTAATTATTATAATAAAAATCCATGCAATATTTATAAAGTTTGATTCCATTAAAATTAAATCTGCGATAGTCGTCCTTCGATTCTATATACATTATTAAAGACCCATACCAAAACTTCTAAATATATTTTCACTTTTCTTAAGTAATTCACTTAATTTTCTTTTCTATTTGTAATGCAATATAATTTAATTTTGCAAAGTCTTCAAATGTTTCTTCACCCATTCCTAACTATCACTAAAAACGATCATTCTGTATTTATTTTTATTTCTAACCATTTCAATATATTTTCTGTGCTATTCTTACAAGTTTCTATCACGGCAAATTTTTTCTCTTCATTTTTAATTTTTTATATCCAAAACACACTTTACAAATTCTCTTAATGTCCATTATTTCTATACAGTTGATGAGTTTTTTCACTATTCACGTAAAAGTCAAGGAAACATCTATTATCATCTCTCCTGATTTCCTTGCTACTTTCAAATATATTCCTACCCACCTCAAGACAATTTGACTCAATTTTGATTGTCTTTGCTCTTTTACTACAAAAACATCCATCACCAATTTCTTGGATATTTTCTAGAATAATTAGAATTGCCTTATTCCCCTTTGCTTTTTTAAGGATAATAATTTATTATTGGTCTCAATGATTTAATTTACTAATGTCAAATTCCTCATCATTTACATAGAAATGAAGTTTATTTTCCAAAGCAAGCTTTTCAATCATTTCATCATTTCGATATAGCTTTATGCATGTTTCAATATCCTTTGTATAAATTTCTTTTATGTTCAAACTGCCATAAAAAATATTATGACCTATTCCTTCAGACGTTCTGCCTTCAAACTTAATTGTTCTTATACCCTTTTTATTTGTGAAAACAAAATCATCAATTTTTTCGATATTTTCTGGAATAATTAAAACTCCATCATTTTCTTTTGCCTTTTTTAAGAACCATGATTTATTATAGTCCTCAATGTTTTTAAATAAATATATTGTTTCAACTTCTTTATCATCTACATAGAAATGAAGTTTACCTTTCACAACAAGATTATCAATCTCTCGATAATTTTCACATAAATATCTGCATATTTCAATATCCTTTGTATAAATGCTTTCTAGATTTGAAAAGTTAGAAAGAACTTTATAACCTATTTCAGGCACACTGCCTTCAAACTTAATTGCTTTTATATCCTTTGCACCTTTGAAAGTATCATAATAAATTTTCTGGATATTTTCTGGAATAATTAAAACTCCATTATTTTTTTCTGCCTTTTTTAAGAACATTGATTCATTATCTTCATTAATTTCTTCATATACTTCTACCATTTCAACTTCCTTACCATCTACATAAAAATTAGCTCTACCTCTTTCGAGTTCTGATTTTAATAATTTGCTTTCTATGTTACGGAATATTTTGCGGCATAATTCAGTATTCTTTACATGAATTTTTTCTACTTCGCTACAGTATTTGAAGAATATAAACTTATTTTCCCGTGGACCTCTATAAATATTTTCTATTGCTTCAAAATCATCGTTTTCAAATTTAACTTCTTTTATACGGTATAGGTTTGCAAGACAGGAATCATGAATTTTCTTAATATTTGCTGGAATGATTAAGATTCCACTATCCCATGCTTCTCTAAAAAACAAGCATTTATTAACACTGTTAATTTCTGTAGCAGTTTCATAAACTAGATTTGGATCTATATCTCCAGGGGTAATTTTTTCACCATCTATATAAAAATGAAGTTCGTTATTAAGTATAAATCTTTCTTTCACTTCTTGATACAGGTAATAGAATATTTCCCGGCATGATTCGATATTCTTTGTATAAATCCTTTCTATGTTCCTACCGAAGCTACATGAGCCAGGAGAATCACCTGTCATTTCAAAGTCGCTGGCTTCAATTCTAACTTCATGTATACTATTATCTATGCAACCAAAAAAATTACAATTAATTTTGTTAACCTTTTCTGGAATAGTTAAAACTCCATTTTTTGCAGTTTTTGAGAAGAATCTTGCATTCGTAAAGCTGACTTCTGTAGCAGTTTTACAATTTAAATTTGGATCTATTTCTTCAATTCCAACTTCCTTACCATTTACATAACAATGAAGTTTATTTTCTAATAGAAGCGTTTCTCTTAATGGTAAGTCCATGTGATGTATTATTTTCCGACACGATTCAGTATCATTTGCATAAATCTTTCTTAGATTGTTGCAGCCTTTAAAACAATCAATATAATTTTTCGTTACAATAGTAAAATTACTAGTTTCAATTTTTACTTCCTTTATATTATTTAGGTTACTAAAAGCATCAGCTTCAATTGCTTTAATATTTTTTGGAATAGTTAAGACTCCTTTTTCTACAGTTTCTATAAACAATTTCGCATTAAGCGTATTAATTGTTGTAGCAGTGTTAAAATTTAGCTCTGGATCTACTTCTTCAACTTCAACTTTCCTGCCATTTACATAAAGATCAAAGAATTTTATATCAATATCAAAGCCTCTAGTTGGAAGGCGTCCTCCGAATCTTATTCTATTAAATATTTCTTTGCAAAATTCAATATCATTTGCGTGAATCTTTTCTACGTTTGTGCATTCACTGAGTATATAATATAATATTTCAAATTTACTGTTTTCAAATTTGATTTCATTTATACAATCTGCATATGAAATAAGACAAGAAACGTCAATTTTTTCAATGTTTTTTGGAACAGTTAAGAGCATATGTTCTCTCCCTTTTGTACTTTTTAAGAATAATATCACATTACCACTATTAATTTCTTTAACAGTATTGTAATCTAGATTTGGATCTAGCTCTCTAAGTTCAACTTTCCTGCCATTTACATAAAAATTAATTTCCTGTCTTATAACTTGTTCCTTTGACATCCACCGCATCATGCAATTGAATATTTTCCTGCATAATTCAATATTATTTGTACGAATTTTTTTTAGGTTATCGCAGGTACCGAATAAACCTAAATTCTCAAAATCCTCAACCTCTACCATATCAAAATCATTGGTTTTAAAATTTATTTCATTTATATGATCCCCTCTTATAGAGAAAGAAGAGATTTTATTAATATTTTTAGGAATAGTTAAGACCCCATTATCGTCTACAGTTTTTAGGAACAAATATGTATTGTAGAAATTAACTTCTGTAGCAGTGTTGCAATCTAACTCCGAATTTATATCTCTAAGTTCAACTTTTTTGCCATTTTCATAAAAATTAAGTCTCTGTCCCGCAACTTCTGCTTTTAAGTCTAGGCATAGATTATTGAATATTTTTCGGCACAATTCAAGATTCATTACACAAATCTTTTTTATGTTATCGCAGCCAAAGAACATACTTTTATTCATTATTTCAAGATCGTTGGTATCAAATCTGACTTCATGTATATTTTTTGCGTGTTCAAGACATGCATCATTAATTTTCCCAATATTTTTTGGAATAGTTAAGACGCCTCCTTCTACGGTTTTTAAGAACAAACTATCATTATATTCATTAATTTCTGTAGCAGTGTCATAATCTAATTCCGGGTCTATCTCTCTAAGTTCAATTTTATTACCGTTTTTATAAAAATTCATTTTCTGTTCTATAACTTTTTTTCGCAAGTATTCATCCATGCAACTAAATATTTTCTGACATGATTCAATATTTTCTACATGAATCCTTTGTATATTATCGCAGTTACGGAATATACCTACACCATTCAAAGGCTGTATTATATCAAAATTACTGGTTTCGAATATAACTTCAACTATATAATTTGCGTCTACAAGACGAGAAGGATAAATTTTACTAATGTTTTCTGGAATAATTAAGACCCCGCTATTTTTTGCAGTTTCTAAGAACAATTTTATATTGCTTTTATTAATTTCTGTAGTATTTCTGCAAGCTGGATTTATATTTGTTTGCCGATTGTAATACCTATTTTGTTGTCCAGGCATCCTGAATGGTCCAGGTCCTTGCTGATTTCCAGGTATCCCAGATGGAATAGATCCTTGCTGCTGTCCATGCATCCCGAATGGATCAAATCTTTGCTGTTGTCCAGGCATCCCAGATGGAACAGATCCTTGCTGATTTCCATGCATCCCGAATGGATCAAATCTTTGCTGCTGTCCAGGCATCCCGAATAATCCAGGTCCTTGCTGATTTCCAGGCATCCCAGATGGAATAGATCCTTGCTGTTGTCCAGGCATCCCGAATGGATCAAATCTTTGCTGCTGTCCAGGCATCCCGAATAATCCAGGTCCTTGCTGCTGTCCAGGCATCCCAGATGGAACAGATCCTTGCTGTTGTCTAGGTATCCCAGATGGAACAGATCCTTGCTGTTGTCCATGCATTCCAAATGGATCAAATCTTTGCTGTTGTCCAGGTATCCCAGATGGAACAGATCCTTGCTGATTTCCAGGCATCCCGAATGGATCAAATCTTTGCTGTTGTCCAGGCATCCCAGATGGAACAGATCCTTGCTGATTTCCAGGCATCCCAGATGGAACAGATCCTTGCTGATTTCCAGGCATCTCGAATGGATCAAATCTTTGCTGTTGTCCAGGCATCCCGAATGGTCCAGTCCCTTGCTGATTTCCAGGTATCCCAGATGGAATAGATCCTTGCTGTTGTCCTGGTTGAACGTTAAACTGATTAGAGTTATATCCTTGTTGATCATACATCATACATTGTCTTAAAGCATCATTTGCATCATTTACTCCTTGTATTGGAACAAATACAACTCTACCATTATAATTATGCATCATTGGTTTCACTTCCCTTATTTTAATTAATTCTTATAAATTATTCTATCCGTAGCAAAATTAAGTGATCTTTTTCATCAATTTATATTAATACTTTCTTCAGATACTTACATATTTCTTATAATCTAAACTATATTTTTAATAGCATTTAATCAAATTATCTTTTGATCCTTAAAACAACATACAATTCATTACAAATTTTAAATATTTCCAACTTATTTCTGTCTTTAAACATTTCAATATATTTTCCTGGGCTTCCCTTATGTATTTTTCTTATAACAAATTTCAGTTTTTTATTTTTAACTTTTTTATTTCTGAAACACGCCTCACAAATTCTTATAATATCTTCTGGGGGTAACTATAAGCTCTGCATTCACATCCTTTAAAAATAGTTTTTCATTATTTTAAATTGGTTCATTCTTTTAGAAATATTTCTCAAGCCACTTTTCCTACTTGCGTGCAGCCATTCAGAATTAGGATTTAATTACTTTAAGGTTAATTAAAAAAAACTAATCACTTTATTTCTCTGTTATATCGTACTACATTGGCATTGAACTATATATTCTATTCAATGCTTCCAACGGAATTTCTTGTTCCCCTACAAATAAATGCAATTTCCATCCAAAATTTAATTCATCTATCAATAGATGATTTTTTGTAATTAATGCTTTTATCACACTAATACTTTTTACATGGATCTCTTTTAACCTATCACAAGAATTGAATATCTCCTTTGTCTGACTAAAATTAACCTCCAATTCACTAGATTCAATTACAACTTTTTTTATGCTCGCATTATTACTAAAGCAGATGTCGCTGTTAATTTTTTTAATGTTTTCTGGAATAACTAGAACTCCATTTTTCATTTTGTCTAAAAATATAAATTCGTTATATATATCAATTTCCGTTGCAGTATCAAAATTAACTTTCTTTACCATTTCGGAATCTATTTTGCTTAATGTAACTTCTTTCCCTTCATTAAATAAATGTAATTCTCCTTTCATAAATTTTCTAAATAAAAATGTATTATCACGTATTTTTTTATATACCGCTTTACATACACTTATACTTTTTGTATAAATTTTTTCTATTCTTTCGCACCCACAAAATCCCCCAAACTCAAATTCAGGTTCATCAGACTCAATCATAATTTGCTTTATCTCATAATTCGTACTAAAGGCATTCTGAGCAATACTCCTGACGTTTTCCGGGATAGTTAAAATCCCATCTTTCATATTACATAAATATATCCATTCGTTTTCAGGATCAATTTTTGTTATAGTCCTAGGATCTATTCCAATCATTTTAGGGACCAATTGTTGCAATGAAATCCTTGTATTTCCTATAAATAAAGACAACTTGCCACTTGCGATTTTCCCTACTAATTGTGATTTTTCGCAGTGTTCGTATACCTCTTTCCATACATCAAAATTCCTTATATGAATTTCTTCTAAATTATTACAATTAAAAAACATAAGCCATGAAATTTCCAGTCGATTAGAATTAATTATAACTTTCTTTATTTCTTCATTGTTACTAAAAATCAAACTACGATTACGAATCATTGTTATATTTTCTGGAATGGTTAAAGTTCCTTCATTTAAATACATATACTCATTGTCATCATCAATTATTTCTGCAGTTTTTGGATCTATTATTTTCATCAATTCAGGATCAATTTGTTCTACTTTAGCCTCTTCTCCACCTACATATAAATGCAAATCTCCTTTTACAAATCTCCTTTTTAAAGTAAAGCATTTATCAAGTATTTCTTTGCATACAGAGTAATCTTCCATACAGATTTCTGTCAAATTATTACAATTCGCAAACACTTTATAATCCCTTTTTGGTCCGTCTGCTGCCCATCTTGCTGATAGACTTTTACTTCCATCTGTATAGCCAAAGATTCCGAGTTTTTTAGACTTGATTATAACTTTTTTTATTTCCTGATTGTCTGTAAAACATCCTTTAAAAATTGAAGAAATATTTTCTGGAATTGTTAAAACTCCGTTCTCCATGTCTTTTAAATACAATTGCTCTGTATCAAGACTAATTGTTTCTGATTTAATAAACTCATCCTGTGGCTCAATAATAGTTCTAACTCGTAGACCGTACTGTGCTTTATAATCAATTTGTGGTTGATCATCCTTTAATTTTAATTCCTGCCATGTAATCTCTTTTCCATCTACAAATAAATGCAACCTTTTTTCGTACATCAAAATATCACGCAACGTCCAATTGTCATCAAGTAATTCTTTTAGCACTCCAATATTTTTTGCATAAATTTCATTTAACCCTTCATATCCACCGAATGGCTGCTGTCCATTTGCAAATCCATACTCCAACTTCAAAGTGTCAGATTTAATTATAACTGTTTTTATATCGCATCGTTTCGAGCTAAAACATGATGTGTTAATCACTTTAATATTTTCTGGAATAACTAAAACTCCTCCTTCAACCCTGTCTAAAAATACTTGTTCGTTCCTCGAATCAATTGTTGTTGCTGTATCAAAATTAAGGTGAGCAGCCAGTTCGGGATCTAGATCCTTTAATGTAAGTTCCTTCTCTTCTAAAAACAAGTGCGTTTCTCCTTTTAAAATTTTATTATGGAATTCTAAACACTGGTATATTTTCATACATATATCCATAGTCTTTGCACAGATTTTTTCTACATTATTAGAATAAGCCCCACCATATCCACCGAATGGCTGCCCTCCACTTGCAAATTCATTTTCTAATTTCAATGTATCAGATTTAATTATAACTGTTTTTATATCGCATCGTTTCGAGCTAAAACATGATGTGTTAACCACTTTAATATTTTC
>CAKSSR010000026.1 GCA_934489735.1 uncultured Eubacteriales bacterium
AATCTAAGTCAAAAATTAAAAAGTAAAGGCTTGAATTGAAAAATAGAGAGAAAAATTGATTTATGTTAAGATTTGATTAAGATTATGTTAAGATTTTGTTAAATCGGAGATAATTGGATTGGAGTATGTTATAATATAAGTAAGTTAAATGAAGAAGATATTGTGAGGATCGAGATTCATTTAACTGGGTGTTAGGGTTATTTAAAGCTACATTGAAAAAATTTATCAAATTGGATCGATTTTTAAGGATTGATCATGGGGGAGTTCACTTAGCATTTGCTTTTGTTATTATAAAGTCGATTTCAGTTTGATAAATTAAGAATTAATTTTATTTAGCTTACGAGAAATTGAGTTTTCATACGTAAAAATCATCTCCTTTTTAATATTTGGCATCGTCTCTTATCGGAGGCGGTGTCTTTTATTATAATTTATTGGCAGTGGATTGATAAATTTAATAATTGTTTAGTATATTTCCAAACATATTAAAAAGATAAACATTGATACGTAGAATGAAAAATGATATAATATAATGGTATATTAAGATAAGATATATAGTAAATATAAAGGAGGATGCTACGAGATAAAATATTCCTGACGGACGGATAAGTGGCCAAATATTATGCAGATTTTTTTAAGACTCTGTGAATAACTTGCTGGAATATTTAAGCGATGCTTACTGATGTAATGAATTATTACTTGATATGCATTGAAATTATTGAAAGAGAACAGAGCGAGTGTTTAATAAGATAAGAAATTCCTGTTATTTGGTAGAACAGAGGCTGAATATCTTACGTTTTTTTAAAGAATTTACAGGGAATGATTTATAAATTTTAAATGATAGTGGTGGGTAGAGAAGAAATCTGTACTCATCACTTGTATAGACTTAAGAAATGTTTGTAAATTTTAAGAAAATTTGATTAGGTATATTTTTAGTAGCAAAATTTAAAATGAGCTTTGATAAAAATAAGGCATTGGAAACAGCATTAGGACAGATTGAAAAGCAATTTGGTAAAGGGGCAGTAATGAGATTAGGGCAAAGTGAGACTATGCAGGTTGACAAAATATCTACTGGTTCGTTATCGCTTGACTTGGCTTTAGGGATAGGTGGATTTCCAAGAGGAAGAATAATAGAAATATACGGACCTGAGTCATCAGGTAAGACAACTTTAGCATTACATTGCATCGCAGAAGGGCAAAAGAATGGTGGCAATGCAGCATTTATTGACGTAGAACATGCACTTGATCCAGTATATGCAAGAGCTTTGGGAGTGGATGTGGATTCTTTATTGGTATCTCAGCCAGACACAGGGGAACAAGCTTTAGAAATAACCGAATCGTTAGTAAGATCTGGTGCAATTGATGTTATAGTTATAGACTCGGTTGCAGCTTTAGTACCAAGGGCAGAAATAGAAGGAGAGATGGGAGACTCTCATGTGGGATTGCAAGCTCGACTAATGTCGCAGGCATTGAGAAAGTTAGCAGGAGCAATTTCGAAGTCAAACTGTGTAGCGATTTTTATAAATCAATTAAGAGAAAAAGTAGGAGTTATATATGGCAATCCGGAAGTGACGCCAGGAGGCAGGGCACTTAAGTTTTACTCTTCTGTCAGAGTAGAGATAAGGAGAACAGAGACATTGAAATCTAATGGAGAGATGATAGGATCTAGGACAAGGGCGAAAGTTGTCAAGAACAAGATAGCGCCCCCATTCAAAGAGGCAGAATTTGACGTCATGTACGGAGAAGGAATATCGAGGAATGGAGAACTTTTAGATTTGGCAGTGAAATTAGAGATAGTTCAGAAGAGTGGAGCATGGTTTTATTATGGTCAGACAAGGCTAGGGCAAGGCCGAGACAACGTTAAGGAACTATTGAAAAGAGATACTGAACTAGCGTCAGAGATAGAGAAGAAAGTAATAGAAAATACTGACAAATTATTTTCTAAAAATTTATCAAAAGTTGCAAAAAAGGCAGAGGAAACTAAAGAAACCAAAGAAGCTAAAGAAACTAAAGAGGAGAAAGAAGTAAAAAGTAAGGAAACAAAATCTAATTCTAAAACTAATATAGATATATCAGTAGAAGAATGAGGAGGCCTTATTTATGGATAATATAAAAAAGATACATTTTATAGGCATAGGGGGTGCAGGAATGTACCCGATGGCTAAGATATTGAAAGAAAAAGGTTATACGATATCGGGATCGGATGCCAATGAGTCTGAAAATACAGATAAATTGAGAGAATTAGGAATAAATATTTATATAGGGCAAGATGTCGAGAATATACAGGATGACATTGATTTAGTAGTATATAGCGCAGCGATAAAGGAAGACAACCCAGAGTTAATGCAGGCAAGGAAGAGTAACATTAAGACAATAGACAGAGCTGAAATGTTAGGAATGTTGATTTCTCTTTATAAAGAAAAAGTTACAGTCAGTGGGACTCATGGTAAGACTACGACCACTGGAATGATAACTCAGATACTTGTGGCATCCGGGAAAGATCCAACAGCTGTCATTGGGGGAAGGCTGCCTTTGATAGATGGGAACGGAATAAATGGAAGTTCAGATATAGTTGTCTGCGAGGCATGCGAGTATGTGGATTCGTTTCTAAAATTAGATCCAAGTATAGCAGTTGTATTGAATATAGATATAGATCATTTAGATTATTTTAAAAATTTAGAGAATATAAAGAAATCATTTCATAATTTTATGAACAAGTCTGAAAAAGTTATTATAGTAAATGGCGATGATGAAAATATTATTGATGCATTGAAGGGAATAGAGAATAAAGAAATAATCTCGTTTGGATTTGGACATGGAAACGATTACTACGCAGACAATATTATTAATGATAAAATGTATCAAAGGTTTGATTTGATTTGCAAAGGGAAGAAAATAGCTGATATTGAACTTAATGTCCCTGGAAAGCATAATATATATAATGCATTAGCTGCTATAGTTGCTTCGATATGTTTAGGAGTGGACATAAATGATGTGAAAAAGTCTATAAAAGAGTTTAAAGGCGTTCATAGAAGGTTTGAATATGTTGGAAAAATCAACGGGATGACAATAATAGATGACTTTGCTCATACTCCGACTGAAATAGAAGCAACAATAACTACTGCATTGAAGTTGGGATATGATAGAGTTGTTACGATTTTTCAACCGCATACATTCTCAAGGACGATTGCTTTATTTGATGACTTTATAAAAATATTGTCGCTACCAGATAAAGTAATCATAGCGCCTATATATGCTTCCAGGGAGATCGATAAAGGTGAAATATCTTCAAAAAAACTAGCAGATAGAATAGATGGGGCTATATATTTAGAGAATTTTAAAGACATAGTTGACTTTGTTTTAGAAAATTCAAGACCAAATGATCTAATTTTAACAATTGGCGCAGGGGACGTATACAAATGTGGGAAGATGATAATGAACAAGTCAGATATCGATATCAAATAGTTTGAATATGGCTTTGTAGAATATCTTAAAGAAGCCACTCCAGTTTAAATTATATATATAATTAATCATATTATCACCTCATTTTAATAAATTTATAGATTTTTTAATTTTTCTATTGACTAATGTATGAAAATGGTTTAAAATGTAACGGTAATGATTTGAAAGGACTGAAGTTGATGGATAACGAGATAATTAATGAGTTTTTTAACGAGGATTCGCCTGACTTGATATCTTTGCTTGATGACGAGGGTAAAGAACATGAGTTTGAAATTTTAGATATGATTGATAATGATAGAGGTTGCTTCTACGCACTTTTGCCTGTTTTAGATGAGGACTCAGAAGGGTTTGAAGAATGGGAAAGTTGTTACTTTATATTCGAGGCAATAGAAAATGAAGATGGACCTCAAATGGCTGAAGTTGAAGATGAAGAACTTTTAAAAGAATTGTCAGAAAAATTTGAAGCTCGGTTTGAACAAATGTACGATCAATATTATTCGGATGGAGAATAATTGAAAAAATTTAGCAAATAATAAAAATTAAATAAGATAATTCCTGCGTAGTGCGTGGACTGCTTTATATAACCCTACACCTTTATAAAAGGGAACCATGCTCCTTTAGCGGATTGCAGACCTCCTGTCGATATTTTCCTATGTATTTCACGACTTTTTACGACCGGTTTACGGCTGGTCTTTGACAGATGAAGGGAGCGTGAACCTAAAGGGCTGATACCCACCTGCTTAATTCGTAGGCAGGTTATAGAAAAAGCAATACGGCTATGCGGGGTTTTTGTTTTGCTTAAAAAAAGGATTGAATTGGTTTATATCTTTATTACTTTGATTCAGGGAGATGTATTTATTGCTAAAGAAAGTTTGGTCGTACATTGCCTGCCTATTAGCCGGTTTAATAAATGGCATACTCGGGGCAGGAGGCGGAATGATTTTGGTTCCGACTTTAAGTAGTATTGGCTTTGACGTAAAGAAATCGCATGCAGCATCTGTGTGCATAATACTACCCATGTGCATTTTTAGTGCAATTTTATATTTAATTTCCGGAAAAGTTACAATTTCGATGGCATTTCCTTATTTAATATGGGGAGTTTTAGGGTCTTTTATTGGAACTTATGTACTATGTAAGATAAAACCAACCTGGTTGAAGAAAATTTTTTCTTTATTTGTAATTTGGGCAGCGTATAGGCTGCTTTCTGCATGAATTTTATGACTCCTGTCATCGGAATTCTTTCGGGCGTAATAGGTTCGATGGGATTAGGAGGTGGAGGAGTACTAATTATATTCCTAGCATTAGAAAATATTGACCAAGTGATGGCTCAGGGAATCAACCTTATATTTTTTATACCGATGGGGATAGTAACTTGTATAATTAATTACAAAAAAGGACTGATAGACAACAAAGCAATTATATTATACAGTCTAATAGGTATGGTAGGGGCTTTCATAGGTTGGTATTTTTTAAGATTTTTAAATGGAATTGTATTAAGGAAGATCTTTGGATCATTTTTGCTTATCATAGGGCTTATCCAATTATTTACTTCAAGTAAGAAGAAATAAGATTCTATATATTATTTATATGCAGTATTATGAAATATGTTAATTTATTTTAAGATATGTTAAGGCAAGGTGAGGAATTTATATGGCATCAAGAAGGAATCTTACTATATCGGTATTAGGATGTGGTAGATGGGGGACATTTATAGCTTGGTATTTGGACAAGATAGGTCACAAAGTTTTACTATGGGGAAGGCCGGAGTCTAAAAATTTAAAGAGACTTAAAGAAGAGAGAGCAAATGAATTCTTAACTTTGCCACAGTCGATTGAACTTGGGACGGACTTACATAAAGCGATCAGATCAGACATAATTGTAATATCAATAAGTGCACAGAATTTAAGGGCATTGATGCATAATTTAAGGGAAGAAGATTTGAACGGCAAAACGATAGTATTATGCATGAAAGGGATAGAGGAGTCGACGGGATACAGACTGACAGAAGTGGTAAAAGAGATTAAACCAGATTTAAATGTTGCGATATGGGTTGGGCCAGGGCATGTAGAGGATTTTACAAAAGGAATACCGAACTGCATGGTCATAGATTCAGAGAATGAAGACATAAAGAAGTTTTTAATAGACGAATTTACAAGTGAACTGATAAGGTTTTATTATGGGACTGACTTAATAGGCAACGAGATAGGGGCAGCTTCCAAGAATGTTATAGGGATAGCTGCTGGGATGTTAGACGGACTCAACTACACGTCATTGAAAGGTGCGCTTATGTCAAGGGGAACCAGAGAGATATCAAACTTAATAAAAGCAATGGGCGGAAATGAGATAACGGTTTATGGACTTTGCCATTTAGGGGACTACCAAGCGACATTGTTTTCGAGCCACAGT
The DNA here is from genome assembly GCA_934489735.1 of uncultured Eubacteriales bacterium. Taxonomy (GTDB): domain Bacteria; phylum Bacillota; class Clostridia; order Oscillospirales; family Acutalibacteraceae; genus CAKSSR01. The sequence continues at coordinate 5,866 of CAKSSR010000026.1, forward strand.
CATAACAGGCTATTTGGAGAAATGTTTGTCACGGACAGAAAATATGACAAATTGGCTGAAGGAGTTTCAACGACCAAAGCATTAGTCAAGTTAGGGCATCAATATAAAGTTGATTTACCAATATGTAATTCTATTGATAAAATAATAAATCATTCAAAAGATCCAGTAAGCGAGTTATATGGATTATTTATGAGAGAGATAAAAAATGAATTTTAGATATATTTGAAAGGAAAGATTATAAATGGGTAAAGAATTTGGAAACGAAGGGTTAAAAATATTAAGAAAATCGATGAAAAAGAGCATAGATTGTTTTGGAACAGGTGCGTTAGTTATGTCTTCGATGTGTTTGATTGCAGGCGTTAGTCAAGGACAAAAAGAAGATTCGCTTTCGTCTGCATCAGATTCTAATGATTTTATTGGTTTTGATCCAGGTTTGGCAACAATAATTGGAGCATCTGTAGGAGTAGGATGCAAAATTTTAGCATCAATGATCTAATGGCCTTAAGATTGTTGCGATTTTCTTAAACAAATTAAATCGAAAAGAGGAAGCAGTATGTCAAAAGAAGGATTTTTAGCGACTAGTAAAGAAATTTTGAAGAATAATTTAGATTGGACAGGAAATGGATTGATTATTGGATCTACCGGCTTGATTTTGAATACGGCAAGTAACTTTACTGGAAAGGTCACATTGCTTGTTGCCAACAAGAATTCATTAATAGTTTCTGCAGTTGGATACTTAACGGGTGTAGTTTGTAAAGGAATTGCAACACTTCTTTAATATCAGATAACCAGGCTCGTTTCATAAACTCAAATACAAGAAATAAGTTGCAATAAGGTGCGATCATTCAATGAACAGTTAAACATATTTCTCTTAATGCTTATCTTTTTAGCTTTGGGATAAAGACGCTAGATACTGTTTATACAGAAGCAAAGTTAACTTACGAAAGGAAGGGAGTGCCTAATGGGAACAGGATTTCACGGTGGATTTGGTAATACTCAAGGTTACCAAAAAGAGTATAATCAGGCAAACTCAAAACAGCGTTTGCCAAAAGACGAATCTCAGCTTAAACACATTTTCAAAGATAAACCTGGGCATCTAAAAGATACTCCAGAAAATCGCAAACTATTAGTAAAATTAGCTAATAATAAAAGTAAATATGTAGGCAAAGATAAGTATGGTAATTCATGGAACATCGAAACAACGGACTCAGGTGCTCAAAACTGGGTTAGATACCAAAATGGTACTATTAATGAAGGCGGTCAAAATCAAACGCCTCGAAAATGGGATAATGAAACAGGCTTAAATAATAATCCTGTAAAACGGAGGAAAAAGAGCAAATGAATAAGTTTGAATTGTTTTGTATGATATTTTATGTACTCGATGCAGAATGGGACGAAAGTAAAAATCATGCTCTCGGAGAATTTCTCAGTTCTGCAAATCCATTCTTATTTGACAGTTTGAGTTCAGCAGTTCCGGAAATTTATGATAATTTTGCTTCTTATATTAACGAACCTGTAACTGTCGAAAATAGTTATGATAAAGCTTTGAATTACATAAATTCCTTACATAATGATGTTATTACCAAAGCTTTTAAGAGTATTAGTAAAGAAGAATGGATTGAGTCAACGCTTGACTATCTCGCTCACGACCACAAAGGAAATGTTAAATAGTGGACATTGGAAGCCTAGAAAGCAACTATACTTTTTATGAAGGACATGAGGACGAGAATGAGATTGTTCTGCATATCGAAATGGACGGAGAATGTCATCAATTAGAAGGTGTTTTCTCTGATATACTGGTGTGAACAAGCTCGTAAAAAAAGCAATTAAAAGAAACCCCTCTTGATATAGAATATATATCAAAAGGGTAAAATTATGCCAAGAAATTACAGATGCGTAGAACCATATGAAAATGAAATAATAGAGATGAAAAGACGAAAATTAACGCATAGACAAATAGCATAGAGGTTGAAGGGATGAATTATGAACAAATTCGAAACTTTTTCAACGGGGAGGACAAAAGAGATCGAATGATAGAGGCAGGAAAGATAATTAAAAAGAGAGGTAAACCAAGCAAAAAACAACGATGAGATACCAGTATTTCGAGGAATGTTTGGATACTTGAAAATAAAAGGCATGACTATCACGGCAGATGCAATACATTGCAAAAAAGAGATTTGTAAAAGGATAATAGAGAAAGGATGGGACATGTTCAGATTAAAAGAAAATCAGAAGAGTCTGTACAATGATAGTGAAAAATAAAGACAAAAAATTGAAGAGGCTAGCTACTATATTTAGAGAATATAGGAAGATTGAAAACATGGCACTGGATATTGACTTATTTTTGTATTTGAATTTATGAAACTAGCCTGATCAAATGATGAGTTCTCTTAGGATTTGTTTACTAAGAGAGCTTCGTTTTTGTTCAAAATGCCACCAATTGGAATGATCTAGGGAGAAAATATGTGAGAAAAAGTTACGAGTGTTAAACTTTTGTTAAGTTTTGCAAAAAATATTGACTTGAATATGTACATATGATATACTAAAACAGTCGGGACAAGAAAGAACGATCTTGTAAAAAATAAAAAGGATATAGGCAAGGAGTGAACAAGTCAATGGGCATTTTGAGTGGAACGAGGAGTTTGGCTAAAAAAAGTTTAAATGTGTTTGGAAATGCAATGCTTTGTATGGGCGTAGGTCTTGGAGAAATGGGTTTTGGTTTCGCAATTTCAAGGGAGGAACCAGTGGATATGAATAATTTGATTTTACAAACATCAGGGTTGATTGTATGTGGAATTGCTTTTAAAGCAGCGTCAGAACTTATTTAAAGTAGAGGGGATAAAAATGACAAATGTATTAAAGAGCAGCATTAACTGGATGGGAAATGGGTTGATTATGTTTGCACCAATTAATCTTAGCATTGCTTTCAATGGTGGCGTTACTAAGTCCAGTAAGTCTGGTGAAATTATCAAGAAAATAGAAGTTGATAAATGGTTTTATGCAGCTCCTATATTGGGAATAGTTTCAGGTGCTGCATTGAAAAAGTTAGCAAGCAAAATGTAAAAACTATAATTTTTTTAATATCAGCCTAGGAAATTAGAAGTGTATATATAGGTTAATTAACAAATGAATAGAAATAGCTATTGCGCAAGCGTGGTAGCTTTAATGAAATTTAGTATAGCTAGAGAGGAAATAAGTAAAATGGAAGAGTCAGTGAGCAAGTTAGAGGTAGTAAGAAGTATAGGGAAGAAAAGTATAGATGCATTTGGGAATGCTCTTATGGGTGTAGGTGCGTTTTATGCAGAAATTGATGTAGGGGCAATGATCTCAGAAGGTTTTTGTAGAAAGCCAAGAGTAAAGCCATTGGTGCTTATTACAGGTGGAGTCGCTTGTAAAGCAATATCAGAACTTATTTGAAGTAAAAGGGGAATGAGAAATGGCAAATATATTAAAGAATAGCATTGAAAAGATGGGATGGGCCTTGGTTGCGGCTGCACCAGTTAGTATTTACGTAGCTAAAGATGGATATGCTCCTGATGGTTGGGATGAATTTGGTAAGGCTACTGGTCATACAAGGGTTGGTAAATCGTTTTATATATCTCCAATACTAGGGCTGGCTTCAGGAATTGCATTGCTTAGAGTTGCAGATAGAATGTAAAAATAATGATTTTTAGATATAAGTTTAAAGAATTGGAAACATAATGTGAAGATTGATTGGCAAGTGGCTGAGAACTAGTAGAAATAATTACGGCACGGGCGCAGTAAGGGAAGAAATTGCAGAAGTGCTTTAAGGAATTTTGATAAAAAAAGAACCAATTGGTAAGGTAAAAGTAAGATATGATAAATAATTTTTATAATAAATGGCTTGATTTTACCAATATGATATGGTATTATATATAAAAAGTATAGCAAGAGCAAGAGTAATAGAAAGATGTGGTTTGGGCACGAGCCAATTGATAAATATCTTTCCGTTAGGAGAGAGTTCCCAAGAACCCTGCGACTTTAGTCGTGGGAGGTTCAGAAAAAAGAACCAATTGGTAAGGTAAAAGTAAGATATGATAAATAATTTTTATAACAAATGGCTTGATTTTAGCAATATGATATGGTATTATATATAAAAAGTACAGCAAGAGCAAGAGTAATAGAAAGATATGGTTTGGGCACGAGCCAATTTATAATAAAAGCCTTATGTATTACATGGGGACCTCACGGACTTGCTAGTGAGAGTGTCAAAAAAATATTGAAATTAAAAAATTAATGAGACAGAAAGGAAAGAAAATTATGATTAAAGAAAGTTTAAATTCACTTAAAAAAGGTTTAAAAGAGGGACTTGATTGGACAGGTACAGGTCTTCTAATATGGACGGGAACAGAGATATATAACGGCGATATTAAAGATCCTATTAATGGAGAAAGCTTTAATTATAAAGACGGTATATTATGTCCAGCAGTTGGAATTGCTTCCGGTATCGTTTGTAAGGGAATAGCATCGATCCTTTAATAATATGTTTAATTAATTTACCGATATTTGATATATTTTATCGTTTTGGATTGGAATATTAATTATAATTAGGCATGTCTAAAGCAAATGGCTTGGATATGCCGCAATTTTTTTAAAATGTTAAGTTTTTGTTAAGTTGACGTAAATCTTATGTAGAAAAAATATAGAAACAGCATTTCAATGATGTTAAAGTTGTTACAAAAAATCAATATACAAGTATAAAAAAATATGATATAATTATAATTGTAAAGAGGATGGTATTAAAAATATTGTCAGCCATCAACATTTACAATGCAATTTGGTATAGAGTTGATCAGGAAATAATATTTTGAAGAAGAGGAAGATAAGATTATGATTAAAAAAGCTTTAAATACATTTGGAAATGGTTTTCTTGGGATGGCAGTATTTCAAGTATGTGACTACTGTATTTATCCTGTTATACAAGATAAAGCTAATGGAGTACTAAGTGTTGGAAAAGGAGTAATTGCTCCTGCGGCAATGTTGCTTTTAGGAGTAGGTTGTAAGACTTTAGCGTCTTTAGATATACTTGGAAAGGAATAGGTATTATGATGGATAAGAATTCTTTTTTAAAAAAGACAAAATCTATAACAAAAAGTAGCTTGGACGTAATTGGAAGTACCTTTATGTTGTTTTCGGCTTGCTACGTTGGTCGAAATGCTATTTATAAGCCAGTAACTGGTGAAGGCTTTGAGGTTGAAGCTGGTATAGTGGCTCCATTGACTGCAGGAGTGTTGGGAATAGGTTTCAAAGCTTTAGCTTCGACTTTGAATGTGTAATGCATTTGAAAGGAATTGATATCATGAACAAAGAAAATTTAAGGAAAGTAATGAAAGAAAGTATAGATTTGTTTGGCGATGGCTTGATATTTATGGGCACCTATTATGCATGTACCAAAGGAATTGTTAAAGCACTTGGTAGTGATACTCAAAAAATTCAAAGACCTAACTTTGCTAAATGTTTGTTAGCTCCATTCGTAGCGATTTCATGTGGCTTTAGATGCAAAGAATTAGCATCAGCATTATAGAATTATTTTAATCAAGGAATGTCTCACCTATAAATAAACGTAGGTGGGACTATTTTTATTAATTGGCTTGCAACGAATAGAGCAGGATATAGAAAAAGTGAAAAATACAAGCGAAGAATTGATAAAAAGACGAGAGGTTTCACGAGTTAAGCGGGAATTGATAGTCAAATACAAGGCTATGGGATACAAAATGACAGACTAAGGAATATTAAGAGAGATTTATGATAAGCAGGAACAAATAATATCTAGGGAATGCTAAGCTGGGGAAAGATAATTTGATGGGGAATTAAATATTGAAGAATGAATTGCAAACATTTTCTATACAGTTGTTACCGAGAGTAATATTATTTAATTGAGATATAAATTTATCCCAATTGTCTTCATGTATACAGAAGCTAACCCTAACGTTTTCTGCAAATGTTGTATCTATTACTTTACCTTCGCAACAGTATATCAAATTCCTTATTTTTTCGTAATTTTCGTAAAGGCATGATATATCAGCTCTAATACATGGCTCTCTTTTTTCTATACCTGCTTCATCCAATGCAAGTTTTGCACACCCAGAGTAAGCTCTCACAAGTCCTCCGGTGCCAAGTAGAATTCCTCCGAAGTACCTTGTTACAACTATTACTACGTCTGTCAACTCGTTCTTAGTCAGAAGGTCTAATATTGGAGCTCCTGCTGTCTTTGCTGGTTCTCCATCGTCAGAATATTTCAAAATTTTTGAATCGTTTACTGAATAGGCATAGACATTGTGCTTTGCGTCGTGATTTTTGCTTTTGATATGATTAATAAATTCAATTGCTTCTTCTTCGCTATTAATTTTTTTCAAGTAAGATATAAATATTGATCTTTTTTCTGTTAATTTACAAGTGACTTCGTTTTTTACAACTGTATTCAAGAGAAAAACCCCCAGTTTTTTGTTTATAACATATTCCCATGCCTACACTTTGTCAATAGGGATGGGGAATTTTTTTAATTTTTTAAGTGGTTTCTTAACATTTGCTTGACATTTCCTTGACAGATACTAAAAAAGCGATGCAAGAGCATCGCAAATTAGAAAAAACTATTAATTCTGGCATCCAAACCGAAAACCAATATTATTGAGATTTACCTAGACGTCTGTTAAATCTATCAACTCGTCCGCCGGTATCTACTAATTTTTGTTTTCCAGTGAAGAAAGGATGACATTTTGAACATATTTCAACTGTTAGGTTGTCTTTTGTTGAACTAGTTTCGATTTCGTTACCGCAGGCACATTTTATAGTTGTTTTTTTATATTCTGGATGTAGATCTTTTTTCATTATCTATTCCTCCTTTCCAAAGATTAAATAAATATAAGTCATTATATCATATCCAAAAGGAAATTACAATACGTAGGTTTACATTTCACGATTTTTTAATAATTTTTTCAAACCGGTGCAAGTTGAATTTCAATTATTTTCTTATATTTTTTGATAAATTGATGATTTTTCTATATAGATTATCAATAAATTCAAGATAGAGTTGAATAAAAGGCAGCAAGATGCTTAATTTTATTAATATTTTGTTAAATAAAGCAATTTTAAATATTAATATGATAAAATTATAAAACAGTGAAGGATTTTGAAAGAAAAAGGTGGGTACAGGACAACTAAAATTTTGGAAAATAGACAAAAAAGGTAGTGAAAAGGGCGATGATGATATGTAAATGGAAGCTTTGGTTTAGAAAAAAGTGAAAAAAATTAAGAATTTGACAGAAATATTTTAGAAAATGAATGAGAAATAATTGAAATTAATTGATTTTTTTTAATAGAGCGACTGCAGAGGGTTATCGGTTATTAGATAATTATACATATATTTATAGACTTTTATGATATTCTATGATAAAATAAATGGTATGATTGTGATTAATTTAATTAGAATTTTGTTTAAAACTACGATAATTAATGCAATTTAAAGGAAATGTAATAGAAAGGATAATAGAAAGTTTTCTCTGAGCTGCAGATGGCAGAGGGTTGCTTTCTGAGGGATTATATTATGATATTGAATAGAATTGTTATGGTAGCAACATTTAGCATGTTATGCCTGGGGACAGCGATTTCGAATTCAAACGTAATTGCAATGGAAAACAATGAAAGCCCTGAGGGAAGAAAAGAACAAGCAAAAGGACATGAGGGTTTTGTATCGTTATATTATCTGGATGAAGAGTCTTATGAAAAAGCATTGGCATTATTTGAAAGGGAACTAAAAGATGAAAAAAGTCACGATTATGCCAGCGGGTATGCAATGTTTAAGACGCTCGAGCGACTAGATGATGAAAAGGCGAGAAGATTTGCAGAGATTTATGAGCGAGAGATAAGTAATGATGAGAATTACTATTATGCTTATGAATATGCAAAATTGAAAATGCTTGTCGAATTTGATGAACTGGAACAGTTTGATGAAGAAATGTTAGACGAATGTTCAATAATATTCAGGGACGAGATAGAAAAGGGCAAAAGCGGATTGTATGCCCATGAATATGCTTTATTGACGCATTATAATTTTAAAGAAGAATCTGAGATAAGATTGGCAACAGAAATATGTATTCAAGAAATTCTAGCAGGCAGAAGTAACGATTATGCCATGGAATATGCATGTTTATTAATCAAATATAGAATAGAAGAGGCAACCGCAAGGAAGCAAGCAGAAATATTTGAAAAGAATATATGCAATGGGAGAGCTTATGCTAGGAAGTATGCAGAATTAATAGCAATATATAATTTGAATGAGGACATAGCAAAGAAAATAACAGATGGCTATATATATAATAGAAAAAACGAAGGTCTATCTGCTGAAATCGAAAGAAATGATGAAAAGCTTTGTATTTACAAAAGGAAAATCAAGAAAGGCGAAGAGCACATATATGCAATTGAATATGCAAGATTGCTGATTGATGAAGGAATAACGGAGGAAAAAGCAAATACAAGAGCGAAAATATATGAATCGGAGATAAACAATGGCCAGACGCCTCTATATGCTAGAGAATATGCAAGACTGATAGTGGAAGATGAGCTAGAAGGAAGCAAAGCTCAAGGACTAGCTAAAGAAATCGAATTAAAAGCTGAGGAAAAAGATACTTATTTTGAAGAAGATTATGCAAGACTTGATTTAAAATATGATAAGAAGAGTAGAAGTAATATTTTTTTACCGAACGACTACATCACTCAAGACTTTTATAAAGATGAATGCAAGAATCTATTGAAAATTTATGAAGACAAATGCCTAGTAAATCTATTGGCAACTATATTTGATAGAGATATTAAACTAGGGAAAAGCTATGCTTATGCTAGAGAACATGCAAAAGCTAAAATTATTTATAATTTGGATGAAAATACAGCCAAAAGACAAGCAAAGATTTGCGAAATGGAAGTCAAGCGAGGAGAAAGTTACGTTTATGCATCAGAATACGCGAGATTGATAGTGATTTGCAAAGAAAATATAATCAATGCAAGAAAAATGGCAGCAATATTTGATCAAGAGATGAAATTTTTTAGAAGAGAATGCTTTTCTAGAAAGTATGCAGAGCTGATTACAAAGTCATATAAAGGATATGAAGGAAATGTGAGAGCTACATCTGAGGTCCTTGAATATGAAGAACAAATTAATCAAGGAAAAAGTGAGATCTATGCATCAGAATATGCGAGAGTTTCATTTTATTACAACGTGCTGCATTACAATGGAGGAAATGGACTAGATATGGAGAAGCTACATGAAATGGCAAGTCTATTTGAGCAAAAGATATTGGAAGGCAAGAGTGAGCTTTATGCAAGAGAATATGCAAGATTAAAAGTGATTTGCAAAGAAACTGATGAGAAAGCGCAGAAAAAGTCAGAAATATTTACTGAATGCATTGAAAAAGGTATGAAACCTGAAGCGGCCAGTGAGTATGTCATATCAATAATGGAAAAAGGCGAGGCAAAAGAACCACCTTTTAAAAAAATAAAATTATAATCTGAAAGGAATATGAATTAATATGTTAAGTAAATTTATAAAAATGTCAACGTGTATATTGTGCTTGGGAACAATGATCTCAGGTTTATCTACTATAGCAATGGAAAAGAATAATAATAATGATGCTCTAGGAAGTGGTTATGTTAATACAAATGGCGAGCAAGAAAGAGAAAGTGATGAGATCAATTTTGATGAATGTATGGACTTGATAGAAACCTATGGCTTGAATGAGGAAAAGTCTGAAGAGGCAATGGACTTGTTTGAAGATATAGTAAAAAAACGTAGAGAGGCAACGAAAAAGAATAGAACTGAAGACTATGCTTATGAATATGTAAAATTATTATTGGTCGATGGAGTAAAGGATATTAGTATTGTAGAAAAAGTAGCGGAGCTGTATGAAAAGTTATTAGCAGATGGTAAGTGCGAGCTATATAGCGATGAATATGCAAGACTAATAGTTATTTATAAATTAAGTGAACGTCAAGCAGATGAAGCAGCAAATATATATGCAGATAAAGTTGAAAGAGGACGTACAGATATAAAGTATGCTGATGTATATGCCAGGTCACAAGTAATATATGAAATAAAAGAAAAATCTGAAATGAATAAGTTTATGAGATCGTATAAGAGCAAAATTAAGAAGGGCCTTAGTGAAAGCTATGCGGGTAAGTATGCAGAATTAAAGGTAACCGAAGATTTGAATGATGAAGAGATAGATAGAATTGCAAAAATTTATGAAAGAGAAATTAATAGCGGCAAAAGTGTGAATTATGCCAATAGATATGTGAGAGCATTAATGTTTGATAGACTAAATGAACCATTTGCGAGAATGATGGCTTCGTCATATGAGACAAAATTAGCAGAAAGGTATTCAACGGCTTATGCCAGAAAGTATTCGAGTTTACAAATACTTTATTGTGGATTAAGCGCTATAAAGGCAGATAAGATTGCACAGGCATATTCTGAGAAGGTTGAATCAGATGGAAAGAAATATGAATATAGAAATAGAAAATATGAAGATTATGTAGACGAATATGTGGAATTAATGATAAATGTTAAGCTGGACGCTAGACGAGCAGATATAATTGCAAAGGATTATGCGGAAAGAGTCGATAAATATAAGGGAAAAGATGATGACGACAGAAAAATGTATAAGATGTGCGAAAGAGAATATTTAATGTTGACGATAGTTAATATGATAAATGAGACTCAAGCAAATGAATGTATGGAAATATATAGACAAAAGATTAGCGAACGTAAAAGTGCAGAATATGCCCATGAGTATTCGGTATTAAAAGTGGTTTACAAGTTTACGGATGAACAAGCAGATAGAGGTGCAAAGATATATGAAAAGGATATTTGGCAAGATAAAAGTGCTAACTATATTAATAAATATTTAGAATTATCTATACTTCATAAATTAAGTGAAGAAATAGCAAATAGAGGGGCAGCAATGTATGAACAATGCATTGAAAGATATGGAAACGTAGACCTTGCTAATGAGTGCGTTAAGTATAAAGTGTTTGAAAGAATGAGTAATAGAGAAGCATATGAAGCAATAGAAATTTACAAACAGAAAATTGATGAAGGACATGGCAATTCTTATGCATATAAGTTCGCAAGACTGAGAGTGTTTATCGATACCTTTGGAAGTAATGTCTGTATGAAGGCTTTTGACGTGAGCGATGAGGAAATGGAACTGTATATGACTATGATTGAAGACGAAGTGACAGCAGGCAGAAGCGCCCTTTATGCAATCGAATACTTAATGTTTAAATATTTTAGTGGACTAAAAGAATCATCAGCAAGAATGTACGCAGAAATCTTTGATCAGGAAATAAAGAGTGGTAAAAGTATTGAATATGCAAGAGAATATACATATCTATTGATAGAATTTAGACTAGAAGAATCAGTTGCAAGGCAAAGAGCTGAAGTGTTTGAGAGAAATTTAAGCAAAGGTGTGCAAGGTGCTAGAAGATTTGCAGAAGCAGTAGTAAGTTATGGCTTGGACAGGAAAGCAACAAATGACGTATTGACAAGGAGAGGATATAATGCTCATCAACGTATGCCATATGGTTATACGTATTTCTCAGGAACGGGATATAGAAAGAATTATATTGGTAAGGAAGGAAGAGAACTCTATGATACTTATCAAGAAAAACTTAAAGAGGGAAGCCATACCTATGCTAGAGAATATGTGCGAATATTAGAACAAATGGCAAATAGAGCGGGAAGTATTGATATATCTAAAATGGCAAGGATATATGAGATTGAAGTTAAAAAAGGAAGAACTGCTCTATATGCAAGAGAATATGCAAGACTTATAGTCAAAAATTGCTTACATGAAGACATAGCAAGAAGAATGGCAGAAGAAGTTGAACAAAGTGTTAAGACAGCAACTAATGCTAATACGGAAGAAGAATATAGGAAACTATATTCGCCAGGAGCTCTTATGCAACTATGCCATCTATCTATGTCGCGCATAAATGAAATGGGTAGCTGGAGATTAGAAAAGAGCTTGACTTCATACTTGGAACGTATAGGCTCAGAAGAATTTAGTGGAATTAAGTCAAAGGAAAGAGAGGAATTAATAACAAGCCTTAAAAAGATAATAAGAAAAAGCCTTTCAGAAGGGAAGGACCTTGCTTATGCAAAAGAGTATGCGAAAGCAAAAGTTATTTATAAATTAGATGAAAGATCAGCAAAGAGACAAGCGGAAATTTGCAGTATGGAAGTTAAATCAGGAGAAAGTTATATTTATGCATCAGAATATGCAAGATTGTTAGTAACATGCAAAGAAAATTTAACTGATGCAAGGGAACAGGTAGCAATGTTTGATAGAGAACTTGAATCAGGTAAAAGTGAATGCTTTGCTAGAAAACTTACAGAACTTACATTGAAAGAAGGTATAGATGCTGAAGCAGCTTCTAAAGAAGCACTTTGCTTTGAAACAGAACTCATGCATGGCAGTAGCGAAATTTATGCATCAGAATATGCTAAGCTTGTAACGATTTATGGAGTGGAAGGTAAATCTATCGAGAAAAAAGTTAGAAGAATGGCAGAAATAATCGAAAAGGAACTTGATGCAGGGAAGAGTCAGATATATGCAAGAGAGTATGCAAGATTAAAAGTTATGACTCGTAGGCAGGAAAGTAATGCAAGAAAAATAGCGGAAAGATTTGAGCAACTTATAGGAGAAGGAATGAGCCCTGAAGAAGCTAGAGAATGTGCAGAAACCTATAAAAAACCACCTTGTAAGAGAACTAAGAGGCAGTAATAATTAAAAGTTCGAAAGGAAGAAGGAAATGTTAAGCAAAATAATAAGAATATCTACTTGTGCATTATGCTTGGGAACGATAATTTCAAGTTTATCTGCGGTAGCAATGGAAAATGATGAAAATGTTCACGAAGATGTTGTGAAAAGTGAAAGGTCGAATACAATCAAAAGACCTGGGGACGATGATATCTACTTCCAGGAATATAAAAGATTGATCTCGTTTTATAAATTCGACGAAAAGACTGCCATGAGGATAGTTAGGTTATACAGAAAAAAAGCAGAAGAAGGAAATAGTCAAGCATACTCCCTTAGATTTGCAATGCTGGCTGTGACAACTGATTATAGTGGAAAGAAAATTAGCAGAAATGCAAGACTGTATGAGAGAAAACTTGAAGAGTCTATGAATACAGATTATGCTTACTTTTACTCAGAATTGAAATTGTTTAAGGGAGTTAGCGATGAAGAAGCAAACGACGGAGCAATGATATATGAAGACAAGATCACGGATGGAAAAAGTTTTCATTATGCTAGTGAATATGCGAAATTAATTGTATTTAATAAGTATGATCGTGATAGCGCTGATAAATATGCAAGAACTTATGATAAACAAATTAACAAGGGCTTGGATAAAATTTATGCTGAGGAATATGCATATTTGAAAGTACATATGGGATTGAGTAAATCGGATGCAAATAGAGGAGTTACGATGCTTTACTATAAGCTGAAAGAAGGAAAAAGTCTGAAATATGGCAGGGCTTACGTGATTGCGAGAATAATTAGTGGATTAGGAGAAGCCGTGTCAGACGAATATGCAGCAATTTATGAGCAAGAACTAAACAAAGGTAAAAGTGAGGCATATGCTTATGGCTGTGCGACAGCAAAAATGTACTACTTTATGACCGATGACGTACTGGCAGATAAGGCGGGAGTAATATGCGAAGAGAAATTTAAAGAAGGAATGAGCAGAATATATGGCGCTATATATGCAATATTAAAGACGCATTATGATGTTGATGATAAATTGGCAAATAGATTTTTGAATTTGTATGCAAAAAGAATAAGAAAAGGTGCAAATCCCAACTACGTTTATCAGTATTTGGTATCGAGAATGCTTGATGGATTAGACAGAGAGAAGTCAGATGCATGCGCAAGAGCATATGAGCAGCAGATTATTGGAGGGAAAAGCTTAATATATGCTGACGCTTATTCATGTTTGGCAAGGCTTCATAACATCGGAGAAATGACACTCGATATAGGAGCAAGACTCTATGAAGAAAATATGAGAAAAGGGAAAGGAATTTCGTATTCCTATATGTATTCTTTATTGAAAGTGCAAGAGGGATCCGATGATGAGGTATTGAATGAATTTGCAAAGATATATAAAGAGAATATAGTAAGTGGTAATAAAGAAGAAATTTCATACGTAATTGCAATGCTAAAAGTATATGATCATTTGGATGATGATATGGTGGCAAGAGTAGTAGATGTATATGACTGGAAACGAAAAGAAGGAAAGACGGAAGATTATGCATATGAATATGCTCTCTTAAAAGAAAATAACAAATTGAATGAGAAAGATCTGGATAAGGGAGCAAAAATATATGAAGATGTTAGAGATCGTGGAAGAAGCAAGGATTATGCACATGAATTCGTATTGGCAAAACTATATGAATCGGCAACAAACGGACAGGCAGAAGAATGCGCAAGGACATATTTGGATACATTGCGGGAACATGAGAGAGAATATTTTCGCATATACGCACTCCTTAAAATGAATTATGAAAAAGATGATAAAGCAGCAAGTAAGGGAGCAGAACTATTTGTAGATGCAATAAAGAAAGGACATAATATAAATTATGCTTATGCCTATGTCATATTTGGATTTTGTCACGGTTTTTCACGTCAGGAAGCATGTGAATGCGCAGATTTGTATGATAAATATATATCAGAAGGTAATAATCTAAGAAAAGCTTATAAATATGTATACTTGATTGCAAAAAAACATGTAGACAAAGAGACCGCAAACAAAGCAGCAGAGATATATGATGAAATGCTAAACAAGGGAAAAAGCAAAGTCTATTCTGAAGCATATGCAGATTTTGTAACAATTGAAAAGCTTGATAAAGCAACAGTAGATAAATGTATGAAAATATATGAAAAAAAATCATGCATATGCAAGACTTATGCTTATAAATATGCAATATTGAAAGTAGTTGATGAACTAAATGACAGAGAGGCAGATGAAATTGCAAAGATATATAGTAAGAAGATCGTTGAGGACGGCTTCGATGACGTCTTTGCAGATAAGTATGCACGTTCAATAGTACTGGAAGGGTTAAGTAGTAATGAAGCAGCTTTTAGAGCAGCAATATATGAAAGTAGTATCCAGGAAGGAAAAAGTATCTGCTATGCTAATGAATATTTGAAATTAGCAGAACTTTCGAGAAAAGGAGAAGTAAAAATTAAGGATCGAGACAAAGTAGCAGAAATATATGAGAATGAAATTAAAAATGGTAGTAATGAATTGTATGCCCATGAGTATGCTTTAGCAAAAGACTCTGTTACTAATGATACAGATTGTGAAGATTCAATAGTAAGATTGATGACAGAAATATGTATCCGGGAAATCCAAAGCGGGAAAAGTGCTATTTATGCAAGAAAATATGCAAGTTTATTAGTGAAATCTAGAATAAAAGAATCAATTGCAAGGGAGCAGGCAAGAATATTTGAAGAAAATATTATTTGCAAAGGCATAGGCTATGCTGATAGGTATGCTGAGTCAGTGGCTCTATATAAACTGGACGAAGAAAGCATAAAGGAAAGAATGAGCAGAGTCGGAGGACCACATAGAGATAGGTTATATTTATTAAACAGAAGTAGAAAACGAAGAGGGGAATTCTATATTTATTTAAATGAAATAAAAAAAGGGAGAAGTTATATTTATGCTAGAGAATATGCAAGATTGTTTAAAAATGAATATAATGGATCAAATAAAAATATAGAAGAACGAGCAAAAGTATACGAGCTGGAGATAAATGACGGGAAATCTTGTATATATGCTAGGGAATATGCAAGACTTGTGGTGGAAAATAAAATGGAAAAGCAAGAAGCGGAAAGACTTGCAAAAGAAGCAGAGACAAAAGCTTTGATAAAAGATAGTAATTTTGAAGAAGATTATGCAAAATTAGACTTCAGATATCTAAGGTCAAGAGATAGGTTTTACTTGCCGACGTATTCTATTGATAGGATTAAAAGAATGGAATATATAAATTTGCTGCGTGTTTACAAAAATAAGGGAATAGCCGAATTGTGTACGGGCATATTTGAAAAAAGTATTGGATTGGGAAGAAGTTGTGCATATTCAAGAGAGTATGCGAAAGCTAAAGTTATATATGGTTTAAATGAAGCTGATGCAACGAGACAGGCAGAGATCTGCGAAAAAGAAATTAGTTTAGGAGAAAGTTACGTTTATGCATCAGAATATGCAAGATTGATAGTGATTTGCAAAGAAAATGTAAAAGATGCAAGGAAGATGGCATCAATTTTTGATCAAGAAATGAAAAGTTACCCTTGCGAATGTAAATCGAGAAAGATGGCTCAATTGATTGTAAAGTCTAATAAAGGTTACGGAGATTCCTTGAAAGAAACCAGTATATATTTGGAAAAGATTGAGGCAGATAAGAAAGAATCATATGCGTCGGAATATGCTAGACTTGCAATGATATATGATATAAATGGCAAGCCGTTAAACATGAGTAGAGTAGAAAGAATGGCAAGCTTGTACGAAAAAGAGATGACTAATGGCAAAAGTCAACTTTATTCACGAGAATATGCGAGATTAGTAGTCTTATGTCATAAAAAAGAAGATAAAGCTAGACTGATGGCAGAGATATTTGAAGAATATGTTAACGAGGGAATGACAATCGATAATGCTAGGAAGCAAACTATTTCAATTGTTAAGAGTGGAAATAGAAAAAGTATATGTATTGAGCCTCCATGCAAGAAAAAAAATAATTAAATATCAGAAAGGAATAATAATAATGATAATATTTGATAAATTTATAAAAATGTCAACATGTATATTGTGCTTGGGAACAATAATTTCAGGGTCCATTATGGCAATAGATAATGGCAATAATGCTTCTGGAAACGTTATACAAAGTGCGAGAATAAGTAGCGAATCGGAAAGTAGCGAATCGGAAAGTAGTAGTTCAGAAGGAAGCGAAGCCGAATATAGTGAGTCAGAAGAAAGTGAACCCGAATATAGTGGCTCAGAAGAGAGTGAACCCGAATATAGTGGCTTAGAAGAGAGCGAATCTGAATGGAGTGGATCGGAAGAAAGCGAATCCGAGGAAGATTGTATCAAAGAATGCGAAAAATTGATAGCACATTACAACTTAAATAAAAAAGATGCAGAAAGGGCAATGAAAATTTTTAAAGATCAGATAGAAAAAGGAAAAAGTTCAGCATATGCTTACGGATATACAAAGATAGTAGTAGTTAATGGACGGGGTCATTTACCATGCGATGAATATGCAACTGTATATGAAAAACAAATTGAAGATGGAAAGACTAAACTATATGCGGATATCTGTGCAAGGATTGATACGCTTTCTTGCATAAAAGGCGAACAGAAAAAGAAATGTATAAAGATATATGAAAGAAAAATGGAAGAGGGTAAAGGCGAGTGGTACTCTACTGAGTATGCAATATTGAGAGTGATAGACAGAGTATGTCGTGAACAAGCAGATGAAATGGCAACAATATATGCAGCAAATGTTAAGGATAAATTTGTATTTCAAGATCTATATGCGGATAAATATGCACGACTAAAAGTAATTGATAGACTTACTGAAAAGCAAGCAAGAAAAGTAGCAGAAACGTATAGAGATGAATATTGGGAAGGAAATCCTGACAATGCTTATGAATATGCATGGGTAAAGGTGATGAATGGACTTGATTTAGAACAATCAGTTAAGTATTTGAAAGCATATAGAAATAAAACTAATAAAATTCGTGATAAAAAGGTTTTAAATGGATATGCAATATTGAAGGGATTAAATAATAGACTTGGATTCAGTGAGGAACAATTGACTGAATGTTTAGAAATATATAAGAAAAAAATAGGCGAAGGTAAAAAAGAAAACTATGCTATTGAATATGCATCATTAAAAATTACTGAAAGGCTTTTTAGCGAAGAGATATTGGATAAGATTTCAACGATGTATGAACAAAAAATCTATGAATGTTATAATGCAAATTATGCCCATAAGTATGCAATGTTGAAAGTAATTGAAAATTTTAGCGATGATCAAGCAGATGCATATGCGTCAGTATATCAAGATAAGTATACGGAAACTAAATATTATATCTATGAATATACAAACTTGGTTATGCTTATGAAAAAGGGATTGATTAGGACATTGAGTGATATAGAATTGGAAGAATGGGCAGAGCTATTTGAAAAAGAAGTGGCTTTAGGTAGAAATAAGATATATGAAAGTGAGTATATCTTTCTTAGAATTAAAGGCTATGACGAAGAAAAAGCAAGATTAATGGCAAGAATATATACTAGAGAGATAAAGATATTTGGAAGAAATGAAGACTGTGCTAGAAGATGTGTGGATTTAATATTAAATCATAGAATGAAAGAAGAACTTGCACATGGATTGTTAGATAACTTTGAAAAGAAAATAGAAAGAGGAGAAGTCTATGCTGAAGAATATGCAAGGGCAATAGTTATTGACAAGCTAAGTATAAATTTAGCAGTAAGACGAGCAGAAATATGTGATAGAGAGTTTAGGGCAGGAAAAAGTCAAGAGTATGCAAAAGAATATGCTAGACTTGCAATAATCTATGACATAGATAATAAGCCAGAAAACATTGAGAAGATAACTAAAATGGCTAATTTATTTGAACAAAAACTTATTAATGGACAAAGTAGAGAATATGCAAGAGAGTATGTAAGATTAATGATGATTGAAGGGAAAAGCGAAATGGATTCTAGTATAATGGCAAGAGTATTTGAAAGATACATTCAAGAAGGAATGAAACCGGATGCAGCTAGAATAAAAGTTCTTTTAACTGTTAGATGCAATAATAGATATATGTTCGGGGAGCCACCAATTAAAAAGAAAAAATGATAGGCTATGGATATTGAATGTGAAATTATTAAGGATTTAGTTACGATATTACTAAAAATAAATTGAAATAATTCTTTAGAAAGAAGAGAAAATAATGTTGTTAAGTAAATTGATTAAAATATCAACATGTGTTTTATGTTTAGGAACAGCAGTTACTGGGTCTATGATGGCAATGGATAAAAGTTGCTATGATTTCGCTAGAAATGCTGCATGTGACGACAATAGTGACCATGAAAATGACTCCTGTTCTTCAGATGATAGTAGCAGTAGCTCTGACGCGAGTGATATTGAAGGAAGTGATGTTGGGGGAATTGATGTAAATGATGATGACATCGATATCGCAGAATGCAATAGTTTGATATCAACTTACCATTTGAATGAGAGAGATTCCGAGGAATTGATAAAAAGATTTAAAGGCGAAATAAAAAGAGGGAAAAATATAGACTACGCTCTTGAATATGCAAAGGTGATGGTTGTTAATGAGCAAAGATATGATGACATAGGGAAGGAAATTGCAAGGGAATATGAAAAAAATATAAGAAAAGGTAAAGGCAAAGTCTATGCAAATGTTTATGCAAACTTGAAAGTGCTTGATTCTTTTAACAATAAGTACATGGATAGGCTTGCAAAAGTATGTGAAGAGAAGGCTAAAGAAGAAAAATCAGAAAATTATGTTGTGGGATATGCATATTTCAAAGTAATAAGAGGATTGGATGATGAACTGGCTGAGAAAGCGGCAAGACTATATGAAGAAAGTGTAAAGACAAAGGAACCAATAGTAGAACGTTATACTGCTGAGTACATAGTTTTGAAGCTGGCTTACAACTTTAGCGAGGAAAAGGTAATAGAGGGAGCAGAATTGTTTGACCATATGTTCAGTGAATGGGGATGCGACGAACATGCGCATATGTGTGCGCTGTTAAAAATAGCTGATGGACTTAATATGACACAGGCATATGATTATATATCTGTACATAAAAAATTAAGCAATATGAAAGATGCAAATATTAAGCATGCGTACATATTTTTGAAAGTGTTTAATAAATTTAATGATGACCAAACCAAAAAGAGCTTGGCAATATATATGAGAAAGCAGGCAGAAGGCAAAAGTAAGGATTATGCTATCAGATATGCAGCATTGAAAGCGCTTGATGAACTAAGTGATGAAAAGATAGAAAGAATATCAACGATATATGAACAAAAGATGAAGGAAATTTGTGATGCAAACTATGCAAATAAATATGCAATGTTAAAAGTAGTCGATGGCTGTAGTGATAAACAAGCGGAAATAGGCGCAAGGACATATTCAGAAATGTTTGATATTGATATTGATCAGTCAGAAGTAGAAATTAATGAAGGGGTGAGATTACAAATACTTATTGCAGATGGGAAGATCAGAAACTTAAGCGAAAGAGAATTTTGGACATATTTAGAATTGTTTATGAAAATGTTGAAATCAGGTAGAAGCGAAATATATGCCCATGAGTATGTTGTGCTAAAAATTAAAAATCATAACGATTCAGAAGCGGACCTAATGGCAAAGATGTATTATCAGGAAAGATTTATATATAAAAACAGTGACGTATCTGCCAGAGAATATATATATTTAGTTTTAAATCATAATATTGAAAGCGGGACAGCACATAGATTGGCAAGAATATTTGAAAAAAATATAGAAAAGGGAGAAGAGTATGCTAGAGAATATGCAAAAGCAATAGTTCAATACTTCGCTGATAAAGAAGCGGCAAAGAGAATAGCTGAAATTTATTTAGAAAATGTTAAAGCAGGGAAGGGTCGCTTCTATGCATCAGAATATGCAAGACTTACAGTAATGCCTGGCAAAGAGAAAAATCCAGAAAAGATTAAGAGAATGGCAGAAATTTTTGAAAAAGAGATGATAGAAAGAACAAAAAGTGAGCAAGATGCAAGGAAATATGCAAATTTGATGTCAGAGAATGGGTCTGCCCTTCTTGTAACACACATCACGACAGAGATATAAATGCCAGTATAAATATTTTGAATGAAGGAATGAGAATATTAGCGATATAACATATATAAGAACCGTAGGAACTACGGGGATAGCTTGGTAAATATCTTTCCATTAGGAGAGAGTTCCCAAGAACCCTGCGACTTTAGTCGTGGGAGGTTCAGAGTCGTTTGTAATAAAAGTGAAGCTGA
>CAKSSR010000027.1 GCA_934489735.1 uncultured Eubacteriales bacterium
ATGTTCTTTTGACGATAATTTTCTATGTGACATCATTTACAACAAATTCAGCTAACTTTTTCATGCGGTTGCCCTGATAAAAATATTTAAAATACTTGGCTAAATTTAATCAATATGATATAATATAGTTATTTATTTTGCTGATGAATGATAAAAAATATGAAGAGGTGATTTGTTTATGAATATAGAAGCTGAATATATTACAGCTTTATCATTGCTTTTGATGAAGCTAAGAGAAAAAAATCCGGATGATGACTTTTCTTTTGCATGTAAATTCGATGGCGATGAAGTTGTGAAGATCTCCAATATAGGTTCAAATGCAGCAAAATTTGAATTTGATGGGTTTGAATATATTAACTTGGAAGATATTAATTTAATAGAGAATGGGTGTGCATATGATTATATAAGAACATTACCAGATCTAATGGAACCAGTAATAGGAAAATTTAATAAAGTAGAATATCAAGACATAAAAAGAGTGGAAAACGATTTAAATGTAATTAATATTGATGACAATTTTAAGGGTAAAAAAGAAGAAAAATTTTCAAATTTGTGTAGTTTGTTTGATAGTATAAAAGTAGAGCTAGTCTTTTCAGCAAGAAGAAATGATTTGACAATGGATGGAACTTGTCAAGGAAAGTTTTCTGAAGCATCTTTATCATTAAGATGTGTAAAAGAGTATAGCGTAACGACTACTATTGAACAAAATAAATTTGAATTTGAAGGGAGACCTTCAGATGAGTCTGAATTTGCAGGCAAGCCATATGAAGAAAAAACCAATGAAAGTGCAGGGACTAATGGTTCAGGAGGAAAAGCAAAAGGTGGAGAAGCAGAAGGTGAAGAAGCAGAAGCTAAACCGGTTGACATTAATACAGAAATAGAAAGAATATTTGAAGAAATAAGGGGAAAAGGTAAGATAAAGGTTCGAACTGACAAAAATAATAAGATTATAGCAGGATTTAATGATGCATTCAGTGAAGCATGGGAAAGTAGAGTAGAAAAATTTAATATAGCTGAAGGAATTGATCTTGAAAAAATAAAAATGGAAGTTAGAACTAGATTTAGAAAGAAAGCAGAAATAGCAAAAGGTTCATTATTTGGAAAGGCACTTAAGTTATCAGATGCAGAAGAAAATGTAAGCAAGATAAAAAGAGATCTAGATAGCATTGGAACTAAAGAAAATAAGTTAGACAGAGGTTTAAGGAAAGTAATTATTAATACTTATTTAAAGGATGAAAATATTATTGATATTTATGATGATGAAGGGAATATAAAAGGACTTGGTGAAATAAAGGAAATTGTAAAAGACAAGATGGATGAATTTTTGAAAAAATATGTTGGCGAAGACTATTCCGATCAGATAGAATTGGTAGCTAAAGACAGTAGTCAATATAAAAAAATAAAAAGGATATTGGAATTAACAGGCTTGGAAATGACGGATAGCAAGGAGGTGATTTAAATGTACGATGAAGGGATAAAGCACACAAAAAATAGAAGTAACAGGAGCAAAAGAAGTAGAATTAAAGGAAGCAGGATTAGAAGAATTGGCTAAATTGGTATCAAAACTTATTAAGGAATGCAGAAATGTTCAAGAGAACTATTTTGAAAAAGCTGGAAAAAGTTTTGCATATAGAAGTGATTGTGTAGAACCACGTTTTAAACATGAAGTTAGTATAGATGATTTTGAGCAATATAAATATTTTTACAGTAATATTTATATTAAAAAAGAATTATATGATAGACATCTTGTTTATGGTGGGTATAGCAAATTACAAGATAACCGTGATATTAATATTAGAATATATATAAACAAAGAAAGAAAAGTTTTTTATTTATTTGATATGAATAGTAAGTTTGGTATGATGAATAGTAAGGGAAAGGAAAAAGATAAAGAATTTTATAGATTTGAAATTGATGATAGTGTTAGGAAAGGATTTTACTATTACATGAAGGATATAATATTAGAAACGAAATCAGATTTGCCATCAGATGTGGCAATTGCTGTTGCTGAAGAAGGAGGCAATGTTGCTACTATACATAAATATACTTGTGGAAATAAAGCTGTATATTCTTGCGATGGAACATTATTAAAAGGTAATATAGATGAAAAAAATATAATGTAACAGATATTGAAATAAAAGAATATAAAGAACTTGATGCTTTTGAGAAAGATTCATACTTAAGGGAATGTATAGCAACTTACTTGGATTTGAATTTAATTGATTCTCGTAACAATATTTTATTCTTGAAAGAGAAGGGATTAAATTTAGAAAATAACTTAGAAAATATAAATGTATATTTAAACAAAAGAGTGTACGTAAGTAAACAGTTTAACAAGATAATTGCAGATGAAAATGGTAAGAATATAGTGAGGTATCTCCCTAGATATTATAAAAAAGTAAATTTAAGTGAAAAGGGATATAATGGCTTTCCTGAAGAGGACTGTGATTTGGATATAAAAGTTAAACGTGAAATTGCGAGACTACTAGGGATTAAACTTAATGTACCATTTGAAAGAATAGGTGATTATAAATTTTATAATTATGGAGCTGGACCTAAAACGAATAAGGCTTGTATACTTGAAGAAGAAAAGGTGATTGTTTTCTATGGAGATGATTATTCAGTAGCAGCGGAGGAAAATGGTTTATAAGATTATGGTGAAGAAGAAATAGATAAAAGATTTGAAGCAATAAATACATATCCTATAGTAGATAAGACTAAATTACCTTCAATAATAAAGAAAAGTTTAAAAAGTCAATTGGGAATAGATATAATTCGAGCAGGAATTACCAGTGATAAAAAAGAATTAAATGTTTATTTAATTTATGATAATATGAAATATGAAGATATTGAGCAAAATATTAATAGGTTTGAGATTATAAAGAGAGGAATTGACAAATATATCTTAGCTAAACCTATTAATAATAAAAGGACATATGGTATAGACGAGAGTGATTTAGAAAATATTGCGAGGGAATTGAAAGAAATAAAACAAATAAGTGATGGTATTAAAGAAGTAAAATTTGCAGGTATTGAGGTTAGAAAAGAAACAGCAAAATATATAGAAAGTTCATCACAGAGACGTGGAGACTTCTTTAGTAGAAAAATTAACGTAGATAAGGACGATTACAAAAATAAGATATTGATGACAAAAATAGAGGAAGAGTTTAGCGAAATATCAAATGGAACATCTAGTTTAAAGGAAGGGTTGAACCAAGCATTTAAATTTGAAAAAAGTAGTTCTGCGAAAGATAGGCATGAAAAAGCAAAATCAAATGGATTTAGACAAAAGGTGAAAGAAAAGCTTGGATTTGGAAGAAATAATGAAATAGTATCAAATGGATTTTTGGAAGGAAGGGAAGGAAATTTGAAATTTAGAGATGGCTTCCATGCTGGAACTTATGCGAAAACAGCAGTAAATCAGGCATTTAAAATTGGTGACAATATGTCAAAAGAAATTAAGTTAACTGAATATTGTAGAAATGGATGGACTGTATATTTTGATGGAAAATCAATTGTTGAAGATAAAATGGTTTATCACGCATTCAGTGACTATGTTGAGAGGGGATAGTATAAATTTAGATGAATGTATAACATATAGAGATTTTTACGAAAAAGTGAAAGGCAATCTACTTGGAGACAAAGACGATGTTATAAGAAATAGACTAAAAATAGCAAATGAACTAGGATTTGAAGTGTTCGATTCAATTGACGGGAATGTTTATATAGAGAACGGTTTGGATTATTTCGATGAAGAACTAAAACTATCTTGGAGTAACAAAACAGGGAGTTTATATTTGTTTAAAAATACAAATAAACTTTATGCATATGCAGATATGCTTAGCGGTGATGAATGTGGAAATTTTAAAGTAATTAACGATATAAGTAAAGAAGGATTACTCGAACTTATAAATTTAGTACCTGCTATAGGGAATATAGACGAGGAATTAAATAAATTTAATATGAGTCTTGAAAAATGTAAGACATATAGAGAATTTTATGAAAAAGTAGGAGGAGATCTACGTTATGATAAAGATATAGTGATAAGAAATAGGCTATTAAAGGCAAGAAATAATTTGAGATTAAAAGTTGTAGGTCCAATTAGAGGAAATGTTTATATACAAGAGGATGTGGGTTATTTAGATAAAGGATTAAAAAGGACTAGATTTGGTGAAAGGAAAGATTTGTTTTTATTTAAGGATAAAAACAAAGTTAAGGAAGCAGTGAAGTTATGACTAACTAGTTTGACTTCATTGCTTTTTTGAATATTAATGACAGGTATTATTCGAGTTTAAGTTTTTCTTTCAATGCGATATTCTTTTTACAAGTGTAGTCTATATTTGCAATATATTCATTGTTTTTGGTTGTCATATTTATGTCTTTACTTATCATTTCTATATCTTTTTTAAAGAAATTGTTCTCGAACTCACTTATTTTATTATTTATTTCACTTTTTGCTTCTTCTTCGTTTAGATGTATTACTTTTTCTATTTGTTCTTCGAACTCTTCGCTTACAAATCTTATAGGGAGTCTATATCCCAACGTATTGATATGATGTTTTTCTATTTTTGTACCGTTATTGTCTCCGAATATTGGAATATCAAGGGTGTTACATTCTTCTTTAAACAGATCCACTGTTTTATATTTCAAGTATTGATTCTTTTTAGGGATTGGTTGGATAGTTGTAGGGATTGCCATGTCAAATATTTCAATTCTAGATCGTTTAGATTTTTTTCCTGTCTTTATGTAGACTTTTTTATCCAAGCTTATTTTATGCATTATATTCTTATGAACGATTGCATATATATTCCCATCTGAATGGCAGAATCTATTTTCTCCGAAGACGTCTGGTACAATTCCGTTGACCAGCATTTGTCCTTTTACCACTGCATCGCCCAATTGGATTTCAGTTTTTCCATTTAGGACTTCGATACCTATTATTTGTCCATCATCTGACGCTACAATATTACAAGGTTCTTCTTCTTTTATGTCAGGTGGTGCCACACGTTCGTTAATAGAGATTCTTGCCACACTACCGTTAATATTAATAGATATCCAAGAGATGTCTTTAATTTTTGACATTATATTATGCTCAGCCAATGAGACGTCTATATTTTTTATACGTGCTCCTTGATATATTTCACATTCTGACACATATTTATTAATAGTACTTTCATTTATCTTATTGTTCCCGTTTATTTCTACAATCCATATGTATGATGACATTATATTGATTATTATGACAGAAATAAGTAATCCTATGATTAAACCTGCCCGATTTCTATATTTACTAATTAAAAATGGTAATCCATTTCTATATATTACTCGAGTTTTGGTATTAGTTCTTTTAGCTATTTTTTTAATATCCTTATATTCGCTCAATATTACGGCTGCTTTGATTTCATTATTACTTTTTTGCACATTCCAAAATCTTATGTCGTTCTTAGCGATCAAATTAAAAAATCTTTCAGGGAAAGGGCTTTTTATAATAAATGTCACATATCCTAATATAAATCTAATTAATTTTATCAAGTCAATCACACCTTTATTTTATAAATTCTATTGAAGTAACGTAACCTTTTATGATCAGGGATTCAGATGTCATGCATTTTATAGTCAGATTCCTGCCCAAGAATGACAGTATTATGTCCGAAGTATTAATTTTTATTACATTTTCATCATATTCTAAGATTCCCTTACATCCGTCGATAATTATTTCTCTATTTCCGTTCATTTCTAGATGAAAACATCCACTTATGGCACATGACGGTATACAATTTGTATTAGTTATTTTCTTTTTCATATGTTTCTTTAAGAAAAACATTATCAAAATCTATCCTTTCCACTTTTTAATTATATAATATGCTATAATTTTTATAAAAATAACGATTTGGATTAAAAATTTTTTAATATGGGTCTTGCGAGGAAGAGGTTTTTGATTTATAATATAAAACATATTGTATCTAATATGAATTATTAGAGATATGTATAAGAAAGGTGGAAATCCATAAATGGAAAAGCAAGTCTTACTTACAAAGGAAGGCCTAAAGAACTTAGAAAATGAATTAGAAGAATTAAAAACTAAAAGAAGAAAAGAAATATCAGAGAAGATAAAGGTAGCTTTATCATTTGGTGACTTATCAGAGAACAGCGAATATGATGAAGCTAAGAATGAGCAAGCTATTGTTGAAGCAAGGATAATAAGTATAGAGGCAATGCTCAAAAACGTGAAAGTGATTGATGAAGGCAAGATAAATACCAAGATTGTAAATGTAGGTTCTAAAGTAAAGGTGAACGACCTTACTTATAATGAGATATTGGAATATAAAATTGTAGGATCGAATGAAGCAGATCCATTAGAAGGCAAGATTTCTGACGAATCTCCAGTAGGGGCTGGCTTACTCAAGCATGAAGTAGGGGATATAGTTGAAATAGAAGTACCTGCAGGAACAGCCAAGTATGAAATTTTAGAGATCAGCAGGTGAAAATGTAAATAGGAGGGAACTTTTTATGGCAAATAATAAACGAGATCAAGAAAAAGATCTAGATTTAAATGAATTGTTAAAGATAAGAAGAAATAAGTTAGCAGACTTACAAGAGATGGACATGGATCCATTTGCAATAACTAAATGTAATATAGATACGAATTCCAAAACAATAAGAGATAACTTTGAAGCTTATGAGAATAAAGAGGTAACTATTGCAGGAAGGATCATAAGTTGGAGAGACATGGGAAAAGCTTCGTTTATGGATATACATGACGAAGGCGGAAAAATACAAGTATATGTAAAGATAGATGACGTAGGAGAAGAAGTATATAATCATTTATCGAAATGGGACATTGGGGACATTATAAGTGTCTTTGGATTTGTATTCAAGACGAAAAGAGGAGAAATCTCTATTCATGCAAAGGAAATTAAACTTTTATCAAAGTCATTACTTCCATTGCCTGAGAAATTCCACGGACTTAAGGATACTGATCTAAGGTATCGTCAAAGATATGTAGATTTAATAGTAAATCCTGAAGTAAAAGACACTTTTATAAAAAGAAGTAAGATTATAAAGACAATAAGGAAGTATTTAGATGATTTAGGATTTATAGAAGTTGAGACACCTGTATTAAATAATATAGCAGGAGGAGCAGCGGCTAGACCATTTATAACTCATCATAATACATTAGGCTTAGACATGTATTTAAGGATAGCCCCAGAATTATATTTAAAGAGGCTAATAGTTGGAGGACTTGACAAAGTTTATGAAATAGGTAGACTATTTAGAAATGAAGGTATGTCAATCAAGCATAATCCAGAGTTTACTACAATTGAATTGTATCAAGCATATAAAGATTATAATGACATGATGGATATAACAGAAGCTATCATAAGAGAATGCGCTAAAGAAGTATGCGATTCTTTATTGATAGACTATCAAGGAGAAAATATCGACCTAGAAAAACCATTTGAGAGAATAAGCATGATTGATGCAGTAAAGAAATATACTGATATTGATTTTTCATCATTTATAGGAGATACAGAAAAAGCTAAAGAAGTGGCTAAGAAATTAAAGCTAGAAGTATCAGAAACAGACACTTGGGGAGATATTTTGAATAAGGCTTTTGAAGAAAAAGTTGAAGAAAATTTAGTACAACCGACATTTATTTATGACTATCCAGTAGAAATTTCACCATTGACTAAGAGAAAGAAAGAAATCCCACAACTAGTAGAAAGATTTGAATTGTTTATATGCAGAAGAGAATTAGCAAATGCATATTCAGAACTCAATGATCCAATCGATCAGAGGGAAAGATTTGACCATCAAATGCAATTGAGAGAGTCTGGCAATGATGAAGCTAATATGATTGATGAAGACTTTATAACTGCATTAGAATATGGAATGGCTCCAACAGGCGGAATGGGCATGGGAATAGATAGATTGGTTATGTTCCTTACAAACAGTGCATCAATTAGAGACGTTATATTATTCCCAACTATGAAACCTATTGCAGGATCAGAGATCTCTAAAAAAATTGATGTGGCAGGAGTAGAAAATAATGAAGAGGAAGTTAACGAAGTAATAGATTTTTCTAAAGTAGAAGTTGAGCCATTGTTTAAAGACTACGTAGATTTTGAAACATTTAGTAAAAGTGACTTTAGGGCAGTAAAAGTTAAAGAATGTCAAGCAGTTCCAAAGAGTAAGAAACTCTTACAATTTACTTTGGACGATGGAACAGGCACAGATAGAACTATTTTAAGCGGAATCCATCCTTATTATGAACCAGAGGAACTAATAGGTAAGACTTTAGTGGCAATTGTTAACTTGCCGCCAAGAGCTATGATGGGAATAGAATCCTGCGGGATGCTATTGAGTGCGATCCATAAAGAAGATGGAGAAGAAAAGTTAAATCTTTTGATGATAGATAGACATATTCCAGCAGGGGCAAAGCTTTATTAATAATTTATTAATGACTAGATAGAATTAGTGGGCAGTTCAGATTAGAATTGCCCGCTTTATAAAATGTGGGGAGAAGAATAAATTGATGACGCTGAAGAGAGGTAATAGATATGGAAAGAGATCCATTTGAGGAATATTTGAAAGAGTCTGAACCGGATAGAGTTAGTAGAAGTTATATTTGGAGCACAGCAATAGGACTTCAAGCGGTAGATAAACTTAAGCCATCTAAGTATTTAATTGATACGGCTATTCAGAATGTTGAAGGCAAAATTACTATAAGTGAAGTGCAAGAAATTATTGAAAGCTATTACGAAGAAAGACCAGCGCATTTGTTTGATGATAAACGTACTGAAGAGGCTGATAAAGTGTCATCACGTATTGCAAAACTTCTTTCAGAGACAGCATTTTCGTTTACAATAAATGAGTATATTTCGATTCATTATAAACTTTTTCAAGGAATTTACAAGCATGCAGGAAAGATTAGAAACTATAACATTACGAAAAAAGAGTGGGTACTTGATGGAGCGACAGTAATGTATGGCAGCGCTTCAGAATTAAAAGCAACACTCGAATACGACTTCTCGCAAGAGAGGGAGTTTAATTATAAAGGGCTTTCAATGGATGAGATTATTCACCATTTGGCTGTTTTTGTTTCAAGACTTTGGCAGATTCACATCTTCGGGGAAGGTAATACTAGAACAACAGCAGTATTTTTTATCAAATATTTAAAAAAGCTTGGATTTTCTGCAACTAATGATATATTTTCGCAAAATGCTTGGTATTTTAGAAATGCACTTGTTAGAGCAAATTATACTAATTTAAAGAATGGTATTAATGAGACAACGGAATATCTTGAAATATTTTTGAAAAATCTGCTTCTGGGTGAGAAAAATAAACTTCTTAACCGGAATTTACATGTAAAAGTGGACATTGAAAATGTAAAAGTGGATATTCAGAATAAAAAAGTGGACATTGAAGATGTACTTGCTGAAAAAAGTAAAAGTTTTTCTCAAAAGACAATCATTCATATCCGTAAGCTTTATAAAAAATTTGGCTTTGACGAAATATTTGGAAGGAACGTAGTTATGGAACTTTTGAAGCTAAAAGGCTCAGGTGCTTCAAAATTACTTTCAAATTTAGTGCAGGCAGACATTATTGAACCAGTGTTGGGCAACGGGAAAGGAAAGTATAAATTTAAAAAGGATTATAATAAAACAGAGAGATAAAAATTAGAAGATCGTATAACAAAGTAGCAAGGAAACTGTTGTTAAATAAGAAAGTGTTGGAGAAATATTTAAAAGTATCTCATAGAATGCAAACAGAAGTATAAAAGATAAGTTGGGCATATAAAAGAAATGATTGAGAAAACTATTAAATAATTCAGACAAATGTAATGATTAAATGAGAAAATTTAAGAAAAAGTGACTTGATTTTTGTGCTGATTTGTTATATAATAAAAATGTACCCGGGAAAACTATGAAAAGGAGGATTATTATGAGTGATGAAGAAAAGATTATGGAAAAAAATAAAGAATTAGAAGAAAAAATGAAGGTGTCGTTTGACAGATTTACAAAAAAGGTTCTGTCGTTGAAGAGCGTTGTGGCTAATCTGCTAATGGGATCAGCAGAGGAATATAAAGATTGTAGCTTTGCAGAGGTGATGTCATGCCTGGATACGGATCCGAAAGTAGGAGAAGAACCAGTTGACGATTCGTTTATAATGATGGACAATTCGGGAGGCGAAACGGTATCCGTTAACGATGGACTCCGAAGCTTTGATACAAAATTTAAAGTCAAACTGCCACAGAGTTATAAGGAGAAACATAAGCAAGACGAAAGAGTAAGTGTGATGGTAAACATGGAATCACAGAAAAGTAGTAATGTTGGATATCCAATGGAAGCCAGGGGAATCTATTACTTGAGTAGATTAATATCATCGCAATTTAATGTAGAGTTCAGCAAATCAGAATTTGGTAAGATATTGAAAGCCTATTCGTATTGGATATGCATGAACGTACCAGACAATGAAGCTAATACAATTACAAGATATAGCTTTAAACCAGAACATTTAGTAGGGGATCATCCGGACTATCCGCATAAATATGATTTGATGACATTGGTAATGATAAAGATAGGGAAGAATAAGAGTAATGAAAAGATAACAGGGTTGCTATATTCATTATTTAAAGAGATTCCACTAAATGGTCTAAATCAAGAGACAAAAGAGAAGCTAGAGAAAGACTATGGAATAAAATTTACAGAAGAATTTATAGAGGAGGCTGATAGTATGTGCGTTCTAAGTAAAGAAATTCTGGATATGGGCATGGAAAAAGGTATGGAAAAAGGCATGGAAAAAGGAATTGAAAAAGGGGAAATTAAAAGAGCGCTAAATATAGCAGAGAAATTGAGAGAAATCGGCATGCCGGAGGATAAAATAGCTGAGATTGTTGGAATAGACAAAGAAACATTAGAAGGTGCTATGAACAACAAATAGTACAAAAGAGCATCAGGACTTAAAAATCATGTCTTGATGCTTTAACTTTATACAGACAAAGGATAGAATGAATTGAGCAGATAGAAAAAATAATTGAGAAAATATTAAATAATACAGGCAAATGCAATAATAGTATAATAAGATTTAAGGAAAGTGATTTGACCTTTATATTGATTTATGATATAGTGAAGACATAGGCAAGAAAATTATGAAAAAA
The DNA here is from genome assembly GCA_934489735.1 of uncultured Eubacteriales bacterium. Taxonomy (GTDB): domain Bacteria; phylum Bacillota; class Clostridia; order Oscillospirales; family Acutalibacteraceae; genus CAKSSR01. Next base: position 11,162 of record CAKSSR010000027.1, read on the forward strand.
ATTAAGAAATTGTTTGACAGATTTACAAAAAAGGTTCTGTCGTCGAAGGACTTTGTAGCCAACCTATTGATATGATCAGCAGAAAAATATAAAAATTAATGAAGCTAATACAATTACAAGATATAGCTTTAAACCAGAACATTTAGTAGGAGATCATCCAGACTACCCGCATAAATATGATTTGATGACATTGGTAATGATAAAAATAGGGAAGAATAAGAGTAATGAAAAGATAACAGGGTTGCTATATTCATTATTTAAAGAGATTCCACTAAATGGTTTAAATCAAGAGACAAAAGAGAAGTTAGAGAAAGACTATGGAATAAAATTTACAGAAGAATTTATAGAGGAGGCTGATGGTATGTCGTTCTAAGTAAAGAAATTCTGGATATGGGTATGGAAAAAGAAATTAAAGAAGATCTAGAAGTGTTAGATAAAGTGTTAGATTTTGAAAAAAATAAATATAAATTTGAGTTAGCAAAAATATCAAAAGTAAAAAAGAGGCATACATCAAGTCTTGATTTAAAAACTGGGAGTTTTATTTTCCAGAAGGTTTAGAAGGTACATTATCTAATGAGACGGCATTAAAAATTTTTAGAGAAATGAATGAAAATGGATATCAAAGAATAAAGGACGAAGATATAAAGGGGTTAATAAGACAGGGAGAAAGTGAAGAAATAGCTAAAAAGATAGTAGAAAAACTATCATTAAATAAGACTGATGGACAAGAGACGGATAGACAACCTGTAAAAGAATTATCTCAAGATGAAACAGATAAACCAAAAGAGGAGAAAAGTAAAAGGCATTGGTTTAGAAAAAGGAGAAGAAGTAAAGAATAAGTTAAGCTAGTTGAGTAAAATCAGCTAGCTATTTTTATATCAAGAAAGAGGAGAGGATGGAGGAGGTGGCTAAAGGGAGAGAAATTATAGTGGAGGGGTGAAAAAATTAAGAATTTGTTCAGAATATGCAAGGATTGATTAACAATATTGCGAAGAATTTTCAACAATTACGAAAATACAGATAAAAAGTATTATTAAATTAACAAATTAATAGTAAAAAGCACAACTAATTACCAAAAGATTCGTTGGTTTTATATATTGACTATATATATATATATATGGTAAAATAAACTTGATATATTGCATAAAGTAACAACAAATAATATGGAGGGGTGATTTTTTATGGAATTAAATGAAGGGCAGTTTAATATTTTACTGGATATATTATACTTTTTGAGGGAAAAAGATGGAGGCCAACTAAGGGATAGCGATTTTTATTTTACATATGGAAGTGTTGGTCAAGAAAGATTAAAATTGTATAACGTAGATTCAGATAAGATAAGTCTGGAATTTAAAGGATTTAAAGATATAGACTGCAGTCAGTTAGATATTAATGAAGTGACCGAAGGTGATGTCGACAATGTAATTGACGGAATAGGAATTATTGAAGGAGCAATTAACAGATCAGCTATTGATGAAATTAAAGATAAAGTTAAGAATAAAGTTAAAAGGCTTAGCGATGATAATTTTTATAGTAAGATTAAAAGATTGATATTTTCTTTTAAAGGGAAAGAAGATATGACAGGTACAGATATTAAAGAAGCTGAATATTTTGAAGTAAATGGTTCTTTAGGAGACATATTTTCGGATTTTGATGCAGCTGGGGATAAGCGATTGGAGCTAGAATTAAGTGGATTTTGCAAAATAAAATCTGATATTGATAAAAGTAATTTTAAAATTAAAGGAAAGTTTAATCCCAATTCTCAAATGAATGACAATCCGATTGGTATAATTACTAAAAAGGATAAGAAAGACAAGAAAACAGAGGACAGTCAGAAAGGAGAAGAACTGAATGTTGATGATGCAATGGATTATATTTTTGAGAAGAAGAACGATCTGCTAACGGGTTTGTTTGATGAACTAAGAAGAGAAAATAAGGTAGAACTTAGGGAAGGAAAAGAACCTAAAATTATTCCTGGGTTTAATGATATTGTTAATATATATTTTGAAAATAATAGAAGAAATTTTTTAGAAGGTTATGGCGAATATCAAGAAATGAATTCGTTTATTATAACATTCAGAGAGCAGCTTAAGAGTGGGTTTAGAAAAAGGTTTAGAAAGGAAATTAAAAGAGCTTATAAAGAAGGTGGAAAATACGAGTTATTTGGTAAAGAGTGGGAATATAAAAAAGAAGAGAATATAAAAAATGAAATAAAAGGTTTAAAGGGCTTAAGCAAAGAATGTAAAAGATTAATGTTTGATAACAAAGATGATAAAGATATAAAAGCTATGATTGATACGGAAAATAAGAATGAGAAAGAAATAAAAGAGAAAATTTACAAAAAGATTAAAGAAAAACTGAAATCTGATTATGAAATTAAAAGTATTGATAGAGAGGTAAAACATATTAAAAAGGGAATAGAAAAAATTAATAATGCAGAAAAAAAGGGAGTTTTTGAAAAAAAGCTAAAAGCAATAGTAAACGTTTTAAATTTATTCAAAATTATTAAGGAGTAAGGATGGTGAATTTAAATGGGGAAATTTAGTATAGAAAATTTATCTGAATTTTTAGGAAAGTCGATATTAAAATTAAAAGCTAATATAGAAGAATATAAACCTATCAATTTGAGTGGCAAAGAAGAAATATATAGTAATGGCTGTTCACATGAAGAAATTAAATGTTTGGTTAAATACGGTGAAAAAGTTGCAATATGTTTTAAAAATAGTGAAGAATTTCAAAAAACAAGAAATGCAAGTATTTCAGGTGGAAAATTGAAGTTAAAAGGTGTTGGCAGACGAAAGCTGGATTTGAATAGCATTAAAATTATTGATGAAATAAAAAATTCGCTAGACTTAAAGAATAAAATTTGCAAACTGCCAGAAGAGAAGAATTTGCCTGACATCAATATAGCATCACTTTGTGAGCAATTAGGATTAGAAGGAAATTTAATAGATTGTACAAGAAAAAAAGTTGAAGGGACAAGTAATCAAGAAATAAAATCGAGTGGAATTAGTCAATACGAGTTTTATGTAAATAGTGAAGAAAGGAATTGTAGTGAAAAATTAAGATACTTTAAAAAAGGGAACAAAATTGTTTTAGCTTTTCTCAATGGTAAATTTGGTTTTAAATTGAAAAAAGAGAATGAAATTTTAAGCTATAAAAAAGTAAATTTGGATACTATTTTAAAACTAGAAGAGACCGACTCAAATAAAGATATTTTTAGACAGGTCCATGATTTAAAACTTACTGAGTTAATTTCAAGGGAATTAAAAATTGAATTTAATTATTCGGAAGTGATTGGGGAGAAACTTTATAAGTTAATTAGTAAAAGTAAAGTAAAATTATATGTGAATGAAAAAAAAGAAGTATTTATTAATACTCTAGAAGATAGTAAAATTGAAAATATTGAAATTAAAGAGCTCGAAGGGTTGGATCGATATAGCACATTTTACGAGAAAGTTATAAAAGAAGGAATCATAAGAAGTAAAGATATAGACAAAGTACTTGAAAAATTAGACGTTCAAGTGAATATAAAAAAGAAAGAAATAGAAAGATATAAAATTTATTATGAAGAAGATATAGAAATTAGTAAAGATAATAGATTATATATGCCTAAAGATAAAGATGAAAGAATTGTCTGTATAATAAAGAGTAGTTCAGAAATTGAAGCTGTAAAAGGTAATCTCAAAACAACAGATGGATGTGAAACTAAATTTTTTAATATTATTAATTGTGTAGACAATGTTGAGGTATTTGATCCATTAATTTTAACTAGGAAAAAGATTACATATAAAAAAGACAACGAAAATTACGATAAAATTGCTAGAGAAAACATAAATTTTATTGTAGAACCTACAAGTAAATTAAGTATTTGTCAAAATTTATTAAATTTTGATAATTTTGAATTAAAAGTAAGTGATGCTGATGTAAGAGTGTTTGTATATGATTTTAATAAGAAATATGAAGATTGCTATTTAGAACGATCTCCCAGCAGTTATGAAGAAATAAAAAAAGAATTTGAATTATATGTAAAAGACAAATTTAATGAAAATAGAGATTTATTTAATTATAATATTGAGTTAAATAAAAGGCAGGGACAAGAGATTGAGAGTAATATAAAAGAAAGTAAGGAATACAATAAATTTATAGCGAATAATCATATAAAGTTTAAAAGTACAGCCGATGAAGAAGGAAACCCTAAACCTTTTGGAACAGGAAGCAATTTGCCATTTGATATTAAATATAAATTTTATTCCTGTAAAGATGTAAATGTGGATGAAATTAGTAATTTTGAATTATATGATTTGGGAAGTAACGGAATTTTAATAACAAAACCCTATAATGATATTACAGATAGTGTTGAATTTTTAAAGTTTTTTAATGTAGAAGGGAAAAAGGAAATTGAACTTACTGAAAAGAACAAAGATAAGTTTTTGAATGGAAAGAAAATTGGCAATCGAATGTTCTTGATAAGGACAATAGTAGATATTTTAGGAGAAGAAATTAAAGATAAGGAAGATTTAAAAAGAAAATTTAAAGATTTCAAATTTAATAAAAGTAAAATAAAGTTTATATTAGATAAATTAGTATCATTGGAAGCAATAGATGAAGATGTTGAAAAAGAAATATTGGAGGAAAAAGAAGCTGAAGGGAATGATGGCCAAGGTATCGAAGCTGGACAAGACGGTGAAGGGGAAATAGGTGCAGAGGCAGATGTTTTACCTGAAGATGCTGGAAAGCAACAACAAATGACAGAAGCAGACGACCCAAATGGAAGCAATGATGGTATTGGTGAAGGTGAAAAGGAAATATTAGATCCGGAACAACTGAAACAAGAAGCTGATCAGGAAGTTCAAGTTAAACTTGGTGAATTAGGAGAGTTAATAGGCGAAAATGAAAGTAAGAAAGAAGGGGAAAAATGATGAATGTTGGAGAAGCGATAAAGGAAACAAAAAAATTGTCAGACAGAGCAGAAGAACTAAACCTGAGTGATAAAAAAGGAATAAAAGACTTAAAAGGAGAAATAGTAGCTGGTCTTGGAAAACAATTAGGTATAGAAAATGCTACCCTTGCTAAGTTATGTGAATTGATTGAAGATAAGCCGCCTGAAGGCACAGTTGATTCAATGGAAGGAGATGATGATTATAGTACATTTAATGAAATACCTGAGGCAGCACCTGAAGGAGGAGAAAGTGCTGCGGTTACAGAAGCTAAGGTAGAGGAAGCTAAAGTAGAGGAAGTCGAAGGGAAAACAGAGCAGCCTCATAAACCTGAAGAAAAACAAGTTAATCAATCTGGGGAGGCAGTACCTGAAGCAAAAGAAAGCAAGTATAAGTTTTATGCAGGTAAAGACGTAAACGTAGATGAGCTTACAGATTTTGAAGTGTATGACTTAGGATATAATGACATGCTAATAACAAAACCTTATGCTGATGTTAAAGATAAGGATGAATTTTTGAAATTTTTTGATGTAAATGCAACGGATGAAAATAGGATTGAAGTAGAAAATGAGAATAAATTTTTAAGGAAAGGTCGTATTAGCCTTTTTGATGAAAATTGGATATCGACAATTGTGGAAATTTTGAAAAAAGAAATCACAGATGATAAAAAGGTTGAATTTATAAAGAAAAAGATTGCGTTATCGCATAATCAGGTTGTTATATTAGAAAAATTGGTGTCTTTTGATGTGATAAATACAGATAATATGAATACGATTTTTGGTGATGAATCTGGATTTATTAAGAAAAAGATGAATTCGATAAGAAAAAAAATTATAAGAGAAAAATTTAAAGGATTAGTGAAAAAAGGGAAAATGTTTTATAAATGTAAAGGCGAGTTTTTCAAAGATGTTGATTCTGCTATTATTATTAAAATAGCAGAAAATAAATTTTTAGTAACTAAGTATTATGGGACTGGTCAAGGACAGGACTGTAATGTAATATTTAAAAGAATTAGTAAGTTTTCAGATATATTAAGAGGGGAAAGTATTGAAAACTGCGCTAAACGTATTGATGGAAGAGAAGGAACAGTGGTGCTAAATTATATAAATAAAAACCATGATAATGTTATTACTTTAGAGGAGTTTAAGAAAAATGAAGATATCGGAGTTCTTTATGATATTGTTGATAATAAAATCAAATTTAGTTATATTAGTGGCGAAAGTATAGATGTTAATAATGTTAGAGGGCTAAATTTAGGTGGAAATAGCTATTTAGTATATAATAGTATAGGGAAAGTAAAACCAGGTATTCCGTTGGCAGAAAGTGTGGATAATATTCTAAATGAGGAAAATTATGAAAAGTTAGAAGGAAATATTAATGCTAAATTTAATATTTTATGCTTTCCAAAACTGAAAAATTGTAATGTAGAAACAAAAGAAACATTTAAAAAGAAATATGCTGATAGATATCTTGACAAGAGATTCACTATTGGACAGTTAGTAACTGTTTATAATGAATATAAAAATGAAAGCAAAAGTATAGAAGACTTAAAGAAATCTTGTTGTAATAAAGAAAATGGAATTGATGAAGTACTCTTTGCTTATATTCTTTCATATATAGATCAAGGAAAAGGTGTAGGACTTATTGATGCTTTATTTAATGAAAAATCAACTTTTTACAAATTATGTGATGAAGAAATTAATAAGGATGACATAGGGAAGACGATTAAATGCATTATAGTATCTCCATTCAAGTTTTTGTTCTATAAAGCTGCTTCTAAAGAAAGTAGTCACAAAGAGCGTATAGAAGCTATTAAAAAAAGAATTGCGTTTAAACCTGAACAAGAATATATAGTTACTAAAGAAGTTAAAGAAGCAATGTTAGGTTTTTATAAAATGGGGTCGATTTCAGATATAGACACGTATAAGAAAGATATCTATGTGGAAGGATTGGGACAAAAAATATTAAATGAAGAAGCAGTTACTATTTATAATATGGTTGAAAAAGGAGACACTTTGGATGCTGTGAGTAAAGCAATTGGAGAAACAAAGAGTAAAATAACTGAGGGAATGTACAAATTATTACAAAGTGAATTAGGTAAAAAAAGTAATGATTAGTTAAGTAAAGATAGTGGAAAAGATAGTAAAAAAGAAGCAAATGAAGAGGCAGACAAACAATCAACAGTAAAAGAGTCATCTAAAGATAAGACCGAAGGAAAGAAAGAAAAAGGACATAGGATTAGAAATCCTTTCAAAAGGAAGAAAAAGTAAGTAAAGAGTAAGCTAGTTGAGTAAAATCAGCTAGCTATTTTTATATCAAAGAAAGAGGAAAGGATGGGGGAGGTGGCTGAAGGGAAGGAAATTATAGTGGAGGGGGTGAAAATAGGCAAGGATTGATTAACGATACTGCAGCAGATTTTCAATAATTATGAAAGCAAGAATAAGAAATTAATAGTAAGAAAACGACAGTTGGTAACAATAATCTTGCATATTGACTATATATGTACGTATATGGTAAAATAAATTTGATGTATTATATAAAGTGTTGATAAATAAAATACGAAGAGGTGATTTTTTTTATGGAACTAAATGAAGGACAGTTTAATATTTTACTGGATATATTATATTATCTAAGAAAAAATGGGAAGGAAAGTAGTGATTTTTACTTTATATATGTAAATGGTCAAGAAAGATTTAAATTATATAATGTGGATTCAGATAAAATAATCTTAAAATTGAAAGGATTTAGCGATATAAATTGTGATCGATTAAAGATTAATGAGAATATTGAAAAGAATGAGATCGATAATGTAGTTGATAAGATTGAAAAATTTGAGAATATCGACATGAATGAAATTGATAAAGCTAAAGAGGAATTAAAAGGAAAGAATGAAGTTATTGAAAAAACCTTTTACGATCAAATCAAAAGATTGATATTTTCTTTTCAAGGGGAAGAGGACACAGACGGAAAAGATATCGAGAATGCTGAGTGCTTTAAAATTATTGGTAACTTAGGTTATATGTTTAATGACTTTAATGCAACTGGAGATAAAAGATTAGAATTAGAAGTAAGTGGTTTTTGTAATATAACTTCTGATATTGATAGGGAAAAGTTTAAGATTAAAGAAGGGACAGTGAAGATTAATCCTAATTCAGAAATAAATAAGGTACCAATTATCAAGACTGCTAAAAAGGATAAAGCAACTAAAGATGCAGAAAGAAAAGCTGAGAGAGATAGAATTAATGCTAGCGGTAGTGAAGGAGAAAAAGAAAAGGTATATATGGACGAAGTGGTGGATATTATCTTTAAATCGAAGTTGAAACAGAAGATGTTACTTGAAATATTCAAAAAATTAAGATATGAAGGTAAGATAGAATTTAGGAAAGGGAAAGAAGAGCCTAAATTTATTCCTGGTTTTAATGATAATATTGATAATTATCAACTCAATATTCCAATGATGGAGAGATTATTAAATCATATACAAGGATTTAATGATAACAAAGCTTTGGATTTATTTTTTGCTGAGAAATCGAATAAATTCAAAAGTGCGTTTAGAAAAAGATTTAGAAAAGAAGTAAAAAAAGCCAGGATTGGAGAAGAGTTATTTGGTGAAGTGGTGAATTATACTGCTAAAGAGATAAGAAAGGATAAGATTAGAGAAAGTAAAGCGAGGATAAAGAAGTTAGATTTAAGTCTTAAATGTAAGAGAATAATTCTTGATAATATGCAGAATCCAGCGATCGAAAGACTAATAAATGAAGGGGAGAAGATTAAAGAAGAAGGAGTAATAGATATAATGAAAAAGGAAATTGAATCTATATTAAGTAGAAAATATGGAATCAAAAGTTTAAAAAGGAGGTTGAGAAGAATAAAAGTAAGAGTCGAAAAGGCTGAACAGGAAGAATTAAATAACATGCTGGAAAAGATAAATAAAATATTAGAAATCTGCGCATATAAGGAGGATGAATTTAAATGAAGAAGTTTAATATAGAAGGCTTAGCTGATATTTTAGGAAATTTAATATTGACATTAGAAAGTAGGCTTGAAGGCAAGGAACAAAATTTAGTAAACGGAGTAGAAGAAATATATGTTAATGGAAATGTTTTGACGAGGGAAATAGTATATTTAGTAAATTATAATGGCAAAAAAGCAGTGTGCTACAATAATCCACTGCCTTTTAAAAAAATTAAAATGAACATTGATAATTTATTAAAAAATAATACAAAGTTTGAGATATTGAATGTAGAAAGTATTGAAGATTTAAAATCCAAGATCGATAGATCAAGATGTGGAATGATGGATGTGGATTTGCTTTGGGCCAAGTTAAAAGATGGTAAAGAATCTGTCAATAAAGAAGAGGAGAGAAAAAAGTCTATAGACAAGGCAAGAGGAGCAATTGAGGACAAGACGTTAACGAAATATAGTAATTTAAAAAGCGACAATGATAAAATTTTATATGTAATTAAGCATAAGAACATAGTAGCAATATGCTGTGATAATCAGTTTGATTTTGAAGAATATAAAAATGTTGTAAAAATTCAAGAAAATATCGACGAAGGATTTTTATATATCGAAGGGAACAATAAATATGCAATTGAGGGTGAAATACGAAAATTAGAATTAGGAGAGATTAATGAAGAATCACTTCGTAGATGTTTGGAATTAAAAGGATTTGAAAAGTGTACAGATAAAGGAAAGGATACTTCAAATGAGAAAGAATACGAAGAATTTTATATGAATGCTGATATGAGTAGTGAAAAAGTATTTTATTTTGGAAAAGGAAATAGAATGGTTGTTTTGGATACGGATCAAGAGGAAAACAGAGACTTTGAAAGATTAAATGGGGAAGATATTTCGAAGTATCCATGTGTTTCATTTAATGAAATGTATGCGGCAGAAGAGACAAAATCGTATGTTGGGATTTGTGAAGGATTAAAAGGTTTAGGAGATAGAGAGAAAAAGGAATACTTTGTAAATAAAATAGCTGAATTATTAGAAATTCAATCAATTTGTGAAGACGTAAGTATCAAGAAAGTGAAATATATTTTTCATAATGGAGATAAGTATATATATATAGATGATAAAGGTAAGTATAATAATGAACCATTGCCGAAGTTAAATGAAAAAAGTTTAGAAAGAATTTACGTTAAGCAAGTTGCAGATTATAGAGAGTTGTGTTGGATTTTGATTGATAGCAAAATAGTTAATAGAGATGAAGGGAATTTCCGTAGCAACTTAAGTAAAGTTTTAGAGTTAAAGCCAAATGTTGAGGGAAAGGAGAGAAATTTGAATAAAATTGTTGCCAAAATTAAAAGAGGTGAAATACATGTAATGAGTTGCGGGGGAAAAGCGATATATATATCATCCACTGGGAATTGTATAGATGATTTATGTGAAACAGATAAAAGATATATTTATGATAAACTTAAAGGAGGCATTAAAATAAATAACTATGCAGATTATTATAACAAAGCATATAAGAAAGGAATAGTAAAAGCTTGTGAAGAAGAGAAAGTATTAGCTTCACTGGAGTTGGATTTGAATTTGAAAGTGATAGAAAAAATAGAAGGTTGTAAGATATATGCACAAAAAGGAATTTCTTTAGATGCTAAGAATAAGTTTACAAAGGGAAAGGGACAGTACGTTTTAGTTGTGAAAAAGGGTACGAATTTCTCAAAATTAGGCAGAAATATAGAGGAATGGAAAGTAGAAGGACTAGATGATAATAAGAAAAGAATTATTAACTTAGCAACAAGGGAAGAAGAAAGTAATATAAATTTTAAAAACAACGTAAAATATGACAAACTTGATGAAAATGAAAAACAAAAATTAGAAGATATGATGAAATTTATGATAGTACCTGCTAAAGAAATAAAAATTGATAAAAATAATATTTTCGCAATTAAGGATAATTTTGAAATTATTCAGGAGGGAGGAAGTACAATAGAAGACTTCAACATGGATCAATTACAATCAGATAAAGGCCATTGCTTGGATTCAGATAATATTGCTGAATCAGAAGAAAAAATTCGTGAAAGAGCAAAAGAAGATTTTAGAAATAATAAAGTAAAGAATTATAAGATTATAATTAATTCTGATCAAAAAAAGAGTATAGAAAGTAACTGCGATAGTAATCGTTGGGGGGAAATACGAAAGAAGAACAAAATCAATATTAAAGATGATATTGGTTTATTAAGAAATATAGAAAAAATAGTAATAGAGTCAGAAAAAGATGGCAAGGAAGTAGTAATACAAATGAATGCAGTAGAAAATAATTGTGAAAAGACTATGACTGAAGGTACTATAAATGAAATTAAAAGTAAGATATTATTACAGTTTTTAAAGGTTAAAGTAGATGATGATTTAAAAGAAATTGTTAAGGAAATAGAAAAGATGGCAAAAGAAGTATCAGGTAAAAAAGATGAGGCAAAAGAAAGAGTGTAGGGGGAATATTATGATTACTGTAGAAGATGTGTTGAATAGAGTGAATGCAGCATTAAATATAATTAAAGATTATGAGGAAAGCTTGAAAGAAGAGCAGATTATCAAAATAAAAGAGTTAAGAGAAAAAGTAATGGCAGGTATTGTAGAAGAAATTGAAGATGAAAATCAAAATATAGAAATTAGTGATGTCAGAGAGGCTATTGATGAATTCTTGATAGAAATTTCTAAAGAAAAAGAAGTAAGTATTAAATCTGCACCAAATGATAGGAAAAGTACTACCGAAAATGGCAAGGAAGACAAGCAACAAAAAGAAAATGGATCAGATGTAGCAATGATCGAGGGAAACAATTCAGGTGGTGAAGAGAGCAATACCAAAGATGTTACTGAAGATGGAAGTAAGGTTGAAAAAAATAAAACAGATGTTCAACTTGAAGCAGAAAAAACAGGTGGGAAAAGTGATGGCACAGGTGGCAAAACTTCGTCGAGAAAGAGAAAAAGCGTTACCAAAAAAGAAATTGAGGCTGAAAAAGTAAGTGCTATTAAAGAAATGAAAGGAAAAGAAAACCAAACAAAAATGCAAGGAGATGGTAAAGAAACAGAAAAGAACAGGTCTGAAAAGAAAAAGAAAAAAAGGAGACCAAGAAAAGCTAAACAGAAAGATAATTCGGATAAAAAAATTCCATCAAAGGAAGAAGTAAATGCTATTGAAGAAACAA
>CAKSSR010000028.1 GCA_934489735.1 uncultured Eubacteriales bacterium
AAGTGCGTCGGATGAAGAGTCGGATTACGGTTCGGAAGACGAAAGCGATACAGATGTTAGCAGCGAGGAAGCAAAAGTTAAGCCTGAACCAAAGAAAACTAAGAAAATCGAAGAAAGTGATATCGATGAAGAAAGCAGCGTAGAGGACGAGAGTTCATTAGGCGAGAGCGCAGCAGATGAAAATGATAAGGCAGGAAAACCAAAGCTTGAAAAAGATAATAAAGATATGCTAAATGAAAAGATATTACCGGCAACGGCTATGAAAGGTGAAAAGAAGGCAGACGTTGTAAAGAATGAAACTATTAAAAAGCCTGATTCTAAAAGCGACAATTTAGATAAAGAATATAAAACCGGTCCAAATAATGAAATAAAGAAGTGATTTGTATAGGAGGGTTGTTAACATGAAGAAAATATTTTTATTTCTATTCCCTTTAATTATTATAGCAGTGGCACTTACTACTCAGATGTTTACTGGGTTCTACGAAAAGTTGTATATTAATAACTTTGGTTGGGAGAAGTATCTGGTGTCGGGCGCATTGCTTCTGTTTGATATAATAATGATTATATGGACAATTAGATTGTTTAATATAAGAAAGAAAATAGAAGATATAGACCCGGAAAAGGCTACGGATAAGAAAATAGATATATATATTAATGACGAAATCGGAAAGACAGTACATTCTGTTAACAAACTGGTAGATAATTATAATGAAAAAGATGAAAGTTTGAAGAAATCTATAGACGGAAGAGATAGACTGTTGCCAAGACCTCTATATAGTGCATTGGGAGTGAGCAATTTCTCTGACTTTAATATAGGAATAAGAAAAAATGTAATGGGCTGTATGATGAGCGTTAAAGTAATTGATAAGGAGTCTTTGTTTAAAAAGACTAACGCAGATGAGGCAATGGACTTCCTGAATAGTATATTTTCAAGAATCTTTTGCCACATTAAAAACGTTGGGGGAGTAATCGATGACATATCTGAAATGGATTTTAAATCTTTGTTTATAGATTCATTGTGCGAGCCTGAAAAAGCAATTGCAAGTGCTATTAATATGTGCGAGTCTATTAATGAAATTACAGAAATAGATGAAAAAGGTGGAGAACATAATGACTTCTCAATAGGAATGTCATATAATAATATACTCCTTGGCTTGATCGGAGACGATACAAGAGTAACAGTTTTAAGCTTGTCAGAAGATTTCGGATTCGCTGAGTTCTTAAAAAGAATGGCAAGAAAATATAACGCTAGGATATTGGTTACTGAAGAATATAAAAACGCAGTGCCAAATTTTGATCAAAGATATAATAGTAGATTCTTGGGATACTTTTATAGTGATAAAACTAAGGAAGCAATTAAGATATACGACGTCTTCGATGGCGATATGTATAATATAAGACAGAAAAAGAAGGATACTAAAGAAAAATTTGAAGAGGGCATAGAACTATTTATTAATAAGAAGTATAAGGAATCAAGAGCAAACTTTGTGGATATACTAAAGTTTAGTAGATATGACTATGCGGCTATGGAATATATAGAACTTTGTAATAAACAAATAGCTAGCGGTAACGATTTGGATATATATATAGAAGAATATAAACATTGAGTTGAGGGGAAGTGCCTATGTGAATAAAAGATTGATTACTTTTATCTGGTGCATGTTATGCATGTTGCTATTCGTTAGTTGTAATAAGGATATGGTCACAGAAAGTATAGTTGATGATTCGGTTTCATTGAATATAAGTTATCCAAGCAATCAGGGATATATATACTCGCCAAATCAGAACAATCGGGCAAGAACTTCTGAGCTGACGAAAGAAAATGGTGACTTTATAATAACTTTTAAAATAGATGCTACTACAATAGGATACTATTTTAATGGGGATTTTAATGCAATAAGAAACAGAAGAAGCGAAAATTATGAAATCAATGACGTTAGTATAAATGATTTAAAAGGTTTTGGCTACTATAAGAGTTCAACTGACCAGTATATTGTAGTACTTCCTATCGATGAGAAAAGAACAGCTGAAATATCTGTAGAACCTATTGAACGTTTTAAGTCTACGACTGGTAAAGATATTTATGAGAGAGAAGACGTAAATAAGATTATAAATGGGATAAAGATAATTAAAAATTGAAAATTAAAAGAAAATTGAAAAGACTTTCTGTTGTAATAAGACAGAGAGTCTTATTTGTATAATAATAAATGAGTATAAATTGAAAATTTTTATCAAAAAACAGTGCACATGCATAAGCAATACTAAAAATAATAAAGACTAAAAACATATTATATAGAAATTGACAAGCGAAGGTCTTTGTGCTAATATATAAATATATTTTAATTGGAGGGAGAGATGAGTTACATGAATGTACTTTGGAATGGTATGAAAACAGTGTTTACATATTTTGGCATCGGCGGAGGACAAGCTAAAGGATTTAAATTGGAAGGTGATGGAGTGTTAAACATTCCTGATGATTATCAGAAAAGCATAGAAGGAAATGTATTTAAAAATAATAAGGATATAAAAGAACTTAATACTAATAAGGTAACAACTATAGGCAACGGTGCATTTGAAGGATGTGTTGGTTTACGAAAAGTATGTTTGCCGGAAGTAACCAAATTAGGAGATGGCGCCTTTGCTGGATGCGAAGCATTGAAATCAATTGATATGCCAGCGATAGAAAAGATAGGTAACAAAGCATTTGAAGCAACTGATATAGAAAAATTAGAAATTAATAATGAATGTCGGATAGAAGATGAGGCATTTTTAAGCTGTACTAAGCTGACTGAAATAAAATTGTCAAGGAATAATATTGAAATAGGTGAGAATGCGTTTAGAGGGTGCATAAATTTGAAGAGAATTCATGTGGAAAATTTAGAACAATTTGAAATGATAGTGAGACGTTTTGTAGATGTTGAGAAATCTAAACGTATGAAGGTATTAGTTTGTTATGAAGATATTACGGGCGATTTAATAGAAATATACCTAGGTAGGATGCTTATTAAACTTAATACAATGTTATCTTTATATAATCCTGAAGATGATATGCAAGAGGAAGAGGAATGTAATAAGAAATTAAGTGATGAGCTTGTAACAAAGACGAAGTTGATTGACAAAGGTTACTTTGAAAAGGCAAAAAGTATTAAAAAAATTGTCGCTAGAAATGCTACTGATATAGCTGAGAATGCATTTGAAGGATTTCAGAACCTAGAATTTATGGTGCTGAATGAAAAAGTTTATATAGATAAAGGCGCCTTTAAAGACTGTGAGAATCTAAAAGGAATTTCCCCAACTAATGATGGAGAAATATCTTATTTTGATCAGATTGTTGTAAAAGAAGATGCATTTGAAAATAGCGGAATAGAAGCAATAAAGACAAATTGTATGCCAATTGGAATAAGTAATAAAGCTTTTTATAACTGTAAAAAACTAAAAGAGGTAAGAATATTAAAGGCTGAAGGTAGAATAGGTGCACAATCGTTTGCAAACTGTGAGGCACTGGTGGATGTGTCTATAAATACAAATGGTCAAAATGAAGATGTAGAAATAGATCTTAGTGCATTTGAGAATTGTAACAATCTAGATAGAAATAAAATTATTGGACATTTTACTTATATGATACCAGCAAAAGTACTTGAAAAGGATTACGTAGAAAGATATAAGGAAGAAATTGCATTGAAAATAAATGATAAAGGAGAACTAAGACTGCTTGATGCAATTGAAATTGGAGAGGGCGCATTTAGTGAATTTGAATACAGAGATAGAATTGGATCAATGTTTGTTGAAAAAGTTGAGAAAGTGAAGGCTGGAGCTTTCGAAGGAGTTAAAAGTTTAGTCAATGTGATTACAAATCCAGATGCGATAGTGGAAAAGTGTGCATTTAAGAATTGCGAGTCGTTAGAAATGTTTTGCGGAGGGATAACTGGTGCCTGTAATTTACGAAATGGAGTAGGAGAAAGTGCTTTTGAAAATACTGCGATTAACAGTCTAAAAGTAATAAATAACGGCAGGATTGAGAAAAAGGCGTTTTATAATTGCGAAAACTTAGAAGAAGTTAGAATAGATGCAGATAAAGTTTCAATAGAAGAAGAGGCTTTTGCCAACTGTAAGTCTTTGAGAGAGATAAGAATTGATGTGCCAGATGTCGGGCAATTAAATATTGATAAAAGTGCATTCAATGGTTGCGATAATTTAAGAAAGTTAATGATGGGTTATCAAGAGTATGGCAGCGTGGAAGAATTCTTCAATGCAATGGGATTAAATGATTAATAATTTTTTTTGAAAGAGGTGAATTAAACGATGGACGTGTTTGGTTTTGTGAAAGATTCTTGTAACTGGGCTATGGGTAATGTGGACGCAAACTATGCAGGGCAACTAGCGGCTGGAAGCAGTGATGTAAAAATTCAAGGAAATTATAGAGGAAAGATACTGGAAGGTGCCTTTAGGAAAAAAGGTAATGTAGTAACAGTTGAAACTGGAGGTATAACAGCTATAGAAAATGAGGCATTTCAAGACTGTGGAAATTTAGAAAGAGTTAAATTAATGGAAGTATCATCAATAGGAGAGAAGGTGTTTTCAGGTTGCAATAATCTGGAAGAGATTGAAATAGAAAATAATTGTATATCAGTTGATGCTGTTAAGGAAGCATTGATAAATTCTGAGATTAAAAAACAAATTCAAATAATAACAAATGGAGAAACAGAGTATTTGTATGAAAATGTCACCAAATTCATAGCAAATGGATTATTATCTGATACAGATGATTTAAAAATTCCTGATTTTTACGTGAATGGAATAGAAGAAAAAGCATTTGCTGATAAAAATATAAAAAGTATTGATACTAATAATATTGAATTCATAGGGGATAGGGCTTTTTGGAGCTGTGAAATGTTAGAATCTATTAAAATGCCAAATGTAAAGAGAATAGGAAAGGAAGTATTTCAATGGTGCAGAAATTTAAAGAGAATTCATATATGTAATAAGGATCAACTTGTAATGTTAATAGATTTTATATTGGACCTTAAAGAGACTAAAAAAAGAGAAGAAATAGTTCCTTATCAAGACATTACGGATCATGCTATAGATATATATGTTAATGGACAAAGATTAAGTTTGGAAAAGATATTGAAGGAAAAGATATCTAATTGTTATGAGTTTTCAAACTCAGTAAATAAGATTGATTGGGCAAACCTTCACAAAATTCCTAGAGATATTGAGGGGATGACAGCTGTTGGTGTTACTGAGGTATCTGCCGATATATTTAAACAATTTGAAAGTTTAAAATATATAGAACTTAATAAAAATGTTAAGATAGGCGGCAATAATTTTAAAGATTGTAAGAGTTTAGAAAGAATTTCATCAGCTGATGGTGAAAAATTTGACGAAATTACTATAGGAGCACATGCATTTGAAAACAGTGGGATTGTATCAATAAGGGCAAGTTATGCTCCTGAAGGAATAGGGGATGAAGCTTTTTGCAATTGCAAAGCTTTAAGAGAGGTTGAAATATCAAAAGTGGAAGGCAAAATATGTTCGAGAGTGTTCGCTGATTGCAATTCATTGGAAAGAGTAGTATTAAATACAGAAGGGTCAAAGGAAGAATTAGAAATAGATTTGAGTGCGTTTGAAAATTGTAACGATGATGTACATATCGAAGGGAATTATACTTTGAAAATAAGAGTAGAATCGCTTTATAAGGAATATGTAGAAAAATATAAAGATGCGATTGAAAAACGAATAGATGGTGACGGGGAATTAAAAATAGATAACGTGGATGAAATTTTTGAAGATGCATTCGCCGCATTTAAGGATTGTGGAGGATTTAAATCGATAAACATTCCAAAAGTGGACTTGATAAGAGAGGGCGCTTTCAGAGGGGTTAAAAGTTTGGAAGCTGTGACTGCATGTTCAGATGTAGAGGTAGAAGGATTTGCATTTGAGAATTGTGAATCATTAAAATATGTTTGCAAGAAGGAAGGTTTTGATTGTAATTTGTCAGATGAGATAGGAGAAAGTGCATTTGAAGGTACGGCTATTGCAAGTCTAAGGGTGTCGGAAATTGCTGAAATTGAAAAGAAAGCATTTTATAATTGCAGAAATTTAGAAAAAATTGAAATAGAGGCAGAAAAAATTTCAATAGGGGAAGAAGCTTTTGCTAATTGCCCAGCATTGAGTAACTTAAAGATAATTATTTCTGATATCCAGAACTTGAAAATAGATAGAAGTGCATTCAATGGCTGCGATAATTTGAAAATGTTAAGCATAGTCAATCAAAACTACGGCAGCGTGGAAGAATTCTTCAACGCAATTGGATTAAATGATTAATAATTTTTTGAAAGAGGTGAATTAAACGATGGATGTGTTTGGTTTTGTGAAAGATTCTTATAACTGGGCTATGGGTAATGTGGACGAAAAATATGCACAGGAACTAGCGGCTGGAAGCAGTAAAGTAATAATTGGAGAAAATTATAAAGGAAGGATAGTGGAAGGTGCCTTTAGAAAAAAAGGAAATGTAGTAACAGTTGAAACTGGAGGTATAACAGCTATAGAAAATGAGGCATTTCAAGACTGTACAAAGTTAAAAAATGTTAAATTAATTAAAGTATCATCAATAGGAGAGAGGGTGTTTTTAGGCTGCTATGAATTGGAAGAGATTGAAATAGAAAATAATTGCATATCAGTTGATGCGGTTAGGGAAGCATTGAAAAATTCTGAGATTAAAAAACAAATTCAAATAATAATAAATGAAGAAACAGAATACTTGTATGAAAATGTCACCAGCTTCATAGCAAATGGATTATTATCTGATACAGATGATTTAAAAATTCCTGATTTTTACGTGGATGAAATAGAAAAAGGAGCATTTGCTAACAAAAACTTAACAAATATTGATACTAATAATATAGGACTCATAGGGAATAACGCTTTTGACGGATGTAAAATGCTAAAATCCATTAAAATGCCAAATGTACATACAATAGGAATAGAGGCGTTTAAAGGATGTGATAATTTAGAAACTATTGATATTGAAGGGGCTGCTGTATTGATATCTGAGGTTATGGAAGCTCTAAAAAATTCTAAGATTGAAAAGCGAGTTGTTATAAAAAAAGATGCTAGCCAACAAGTATTTTTGGGAGTAGATGAGGAAATAGTAGAAAATGTTGAGCAGGGGGATGCTGCAGAGAAGGATGAAGTTGAAAAAGATGACCTAGAGGGCTATGAAGATGTGATAGAAAGTTCGGTTAAAGTCCCTTCTATTAATGTAGATAAGGCAAAGGAACTAATTCAAGAGCTAGGTGTTGAATTGGAAATTCCAAATGGCTATAATTCTATAGAAGAGAAAGCATTTGAAGGCACTGAGATAGTAAAATTAAATACTAGTGGAGTCGTAGATATAAATAATGAAGCATTCTTGAATTGTATGGAATTGACCGAAATTACTTTTGGAAGATTTTTATCTCAAATAGGTGACAATGTGTTTAAAGGATGTAGAAATTTGAGAAGAATTTATGTGAATGTCTTAGATCAGATTGAACTATTGAAGAATTCTATATTGGATCTTGAAAAGACTGAAAGTAGAAATGAAATGATTTCTCGAGATGATATAACTGGTGATGTGATAGAAGTATATTTAAACGGGGAAAAAATAGGTTTAGATATGATACTGGACGGAAGACAGCCAGACCTTAGCGGTGGATACTATGAATTTCTGCCATCAGTAAGTGAGATTGATCATCAGAAAATTAATATAATTCCTATAAGGACAAGGAATATTAAGGCCGTTGGAGTCAAGACGATACCTGGAGGAAGGGCATTGAAAAGACTTAAGCATCTAAGATGTCTGGAACTTAATAAAACAGTTTGTATAGAGCCAAGTGCCTTTAAGGATTTTAATGAATTAGTAAAAGTTGTGGCGGCTGGTGATGAAAGTTTTGATGAAATTACTATAGAAGAACATGCATTTGAAAATAGTGGGATTGTATCGATAAAGGCAAAGCATGCTCCTAATGGAATTGGAGAGGAAGCTTTTTGCAACTGTCGAGCATTGAGAGAGATTGAAATACCAAAAATGGAAGGTAAAGTGTTTTCGAGAGCATTCGCTAATTGCAAGTCGTTGGAAAGAGTAATATTAAATACAGAAGGTGCAAAGGAAGACTTGGAAATAGATTTGAGTGCATTTGAAAATTGTAACGATGATTTACATATCGAAGGGAATTATACTTTAAAAATAAGAGCAACATCTCTTGATGCTGAATATGTAAAAAAATATAAAGTAATGATTGAATCGCAAATAAGTGATGGAAATTTGGAAATAGATGACGTGGGTACAATTTATAAGGATGCATTCAGCGAATTTCAAGATTTCGAAGGGCTGAAATCAATAACTATTAAAGAAGTGAATTTGATAGAGGAGGGCGCTTTCAGAGGAATTAAAAGTTTGGAAGCTGTGACTGCGTGTTCAGATGTAGAGGTAGAAGGATTTGCATTTGAGAATTGTGAATCGTTAAAATATGTTTGCGAAAAGGAAGGTTTTGATTGTAACTTATCAGATGAGATAGGAGAAAGTGCATTTGAAGGTACGGCTATTGCAAGTTTAAGGGTGTCGGAAATTGCTAAAATTGAAAAGAAAGCATTTTATAATTGCAGAAATTTAGAAAAAATTGAAATAAAGGCAGAAGAAATTTCAATAGGGGAAGAAGCTTTTGCTAACTGCCCAGCATTGAGTAACTTAAAGATAATTATTTCTAATATCCAGAACTTGAAAATTGATAGAAGTGCATTCAATGGCTGCGATAATTTGAAAATGTTAAGCATAGGCAATCAAAACTATGGCAGCATGGAAGAGTTTTTTAATGAAAGTTAGAAAATAAGTGACTTTGGTTGACGTTCGTCTACAGTTTGATGAGAAACAGCTTGCTTTTATCATCTGTCAGTAATAAATGAATGCAAAAATGTATAGATTATAATTATAATTCTTTGCGTCGTATATGATTTTTGTTGACCTGTGCTTTGAAATAATTTCTAGTCGACAAAAATTATTAAAAAATATTGAAATTAGAAACTTTTTGTGTTATCATACTATCTGTGTTTGAGTTAAAGATACAAAGTTTTTGATTTTAACTGGAAAGGGCAAGGATTATTCTATAATGCGTTAAGTATGGAATGATGAATGCCAAAAAGAACAATTATAATATTTTTTTATGAAGGAGTTGAGAGATTTTGACCTTGACTATATTATAGGATCAAGGCATATCGAAAAACTATGGGTAATTGTGAGACAACATTACAAAAAAAACACTTCTGGCAAGAGCCAGATCCAGCCCCAAGGATCAAAGATCCAGAAAAGGTTGCTAAAAAGTATAAAATGCTACAACCTTTGATCTTTGTTTTACTCTATTTGCTATACTTTTGTTCCTACTTGGGAAGAAAACAACTTTCGGTTGGATTCTTTGGAACACCGGGATCGGGAATGCATAATGGAATAGAAGATCTGTATCATTTGGATATATCTATTTATGCATCTTTAGGTATGATCTACTATTTCACATACTTGATTGGAAAAATGTTGGGAGGAGTTATCGCAGATAGAGCTAATATTAAATATATGTTGCCACTTTCTGTTGGATTGTCAGCATTGTGTCCGGTTGGTATAGTATTGTCTTGCCATATGTTTGCAGCTAATCAAGGCGCAATGATCGCTCTTATGTATATCTCTTGGGGATTGTCAGGATTTATTCAAGCGGCTTCATTCCCAATGTGCGGTAAGGCACTTACATTCTGGTACTCGAATAAGAATAGGGCTACAATATGGTCGTTCTGGTCTACATCACATGAGCTTGGTAGTGCGTTCTCAGTAACATTGGCAGCATCTATGTCATTGATTAATTGGGAATTGGTTTTCATAGTCCCGGCAATTATTACAATGAGTGTGGCTATCGTTGGAATGATATTGCTAAGAGATAAGCCGGTTACAATAGGCCTTCCGGATGTAGAAGAATATACTAGCGGAGTTAAAACTGTTGAGAAAGAAGATAAAGAGGAAGAAAAAGACGATAGAACTTACTTCCAAGTGTTTAAACAGGAAATTCTATGTAGTAAAACAATTTGGCTATTAGGTTTGGCTTTTATATGCGTTTATATCATGAGAACAGGCCCAGTTGACTGGATGATAAAAATGTTCGAAAAAGATAGCAACGGAGCATTGAAAACAGCTATAATCCCATTCTGTGGGGCATTGGGAACATTGTCAATCCCGGTAGTGTCTAAGAAATTGTTTAAAGGCAGAAGAGCACCGGCTATATTTATTTACTTCTTGGTGGGAACAATTTGTTTCCTAGGACTAAAACTTACATCAGCACTTGATGGACATAAGGCAGCTATCGTTTTGCCAGATAACATACTTTTCCCAGTACAATTAGTAATGCTAGCTTTATTAGGTATCGCAACTTATGGACCATTGGTAATGATCGGAGGAGTAGCATCAATAGAATCAGCTTCTAAACGTGTTGCAGCAGCTACAACTGGCTTTACCGGAGGCATCGGATACATCGGAGCTATATTAATGTCATACTTAGGTAAGTTTTCAAAGGTATATGGTTACGGCTTCCTATATAATATCTGGATAATATCAGGAGTTGTAGCAATGATCTTAATGTTATTCTTGTGGAATCAAAAGGCAAATAAAGAATATTCACATTAATTTTATAAAATATAAAGAAAAAGATATCGAGATTCACATTTTAGTTGAGTCTCGATATTTTTATGTCGAACTATTTCAACAGAATACTGATACAAAGGTGAATTAGAAAAGAAAATTATTAAAAAAAAGAAGCAATACATTCTATTATACCACTCCTATCAATTTTTTTCATGCGGTTGCCCTATTTTACGGACTTGTTCACTATTATGCAAAACCAACTGTTTATTATTAACAAAAACGTGCAAAAATATTCTATACGCAAATTAGTTGATATATATATATATATATGATATAATGTTGATAGTCATTTATATAAAATAACAAAAATAAAAGGAGGTTTGAAAAATGGCTGAACTTGATAAAGGAAAATTAAAGGGCTTTGCAGGAAAATTATTTGCACAAACGGAAGGAGAAAAAGGATGCTTATTTGAATTAGATGGTAATAAGTATAAATTACAAGGAGGATATGATGAAATAACAGGAGGTAGCCTATTTGATAATGAATTTGACTTGGATGGTGTAACGACAAATACAAAAATTATAAATTTTAATGAAGTTAAGAGAATAGAGCCAAAATCATTTGAAAGTTTGAAATCTGAGAGTGATCAATTAGAATTTTACTTTGAATCGGATGAGGTAATTAAACTAGACCCATATGCATTTGGAAGTGATTTCTCAAAATTGAGGGCAATGAAAGGAAATAATAAAAAAGTAGAAATAATGTTGAGTAGTGAGACATTCGAAAACCATAATGTCATAACAAATATGGAGGCAATAGAAGACGTAGATTTATATTTACACGGGGAATGGACAAAAGAAGAGTTAAAGAAAATTATAGAAATAATTGAGAATGGCAAGATCTATCAGGCATCCGGTAAGAATTTTGAACTATTAGATGGAAAGTTTACTTCTGAGGATCTGACAGAAGACCAACTTAATAAATTGAATAATAGATTTATAAGATTAATAATGGAAAAAGAAACAGCAGATAGTTTGGTTAAGGATAAAAAAGAGAAAAAACAGGAAGAAGAAAAAGAATTTTATTCTTGGAATAATCTTGAAAAAGACCATAAGAATATGATTGATTTTGTTCTTGATACAATGGCTAAGAACAATCTTTACATTAGATTAACTGTAGATGCAAATAAAGCAAAAATACAAGGTAACAGTATGGCAATAGATGAGGAATGCGTTACTAATGTTAAGTTAATCAACGGCAATATAAGTATATTAGATGTATTGAAAATGTTATCAAACACAGGAGTAAATGGTAAAAAATTGAAGAATAATAAGGAAAATAGGGACGCAGCAAAAGGAGCAGTTAAAGAATATATTAGAAAGAATATTCGCCAGGTTGCTCTTAAAATTAGAATAAAATATGATATAATCAATGGTGAAAAGAAAGGTTTAAAGAAAGGTTCTCAGGGCAATGGAATTATAGGTGTAAGAGACGGTATAAGCAATATAACAGAAGCCAACGAATGTTTATCAAATGTTATCAAAAGTCTATCCATTGATAAAAATATGTTCATGGGAGGCGGTAATATAATAGATGAAATAATGACTAGAGAACTTATAGATAGTTTAAAAATTATAGGTGAAAAACATAAAAAGGATAAAGATAAGACATTAGTAAAGTTATGTATTAGTTGTATTAGGGAATTAAAGAAAGGATTAAAATCTTAAGGGGGTTTTTAGCAGTTAAAATAGAAGCATAAAATATTATACCATACATGAAATGACAGAAATATTAGGAGTAACTGCTCAGACATTAAGGAATTGGGATAGGTCAGGGAAATTAAAACCACATCATACGAGTCGTAATGGTTATCGTTATTATTCAAAAGATGACTTAAATCAACTTTTACATAGATCTATAAAAAGGAAAGGCAAGACAATAGTGAGCTCAGATAAGCAAAAAGAAGACTTGGAAAGACAAATTGCCAATATGCAGACATATCTTCTTGCACAAGGGAAACCTTTTGAAATAATATCTGATATAGATTCAGGAATAAATTGCGAACGGAAAGGTTTGCAGGAAATAATAAAAGGAATGGCCAACAGAAGCATATCAAAAGTTGTAGTTCTGAACAAGGATAGATTAGCACGATTTAGGTTTGAAATGATAGAGTACTTAGCAAATTTATATGATTGTGAAATAGAGGTTGTGGATAGCAAAGGAAAAACAGAACAAGAAGAACTTGTGGAAGATTTAGTGCAGATTATAACTGTGTTTAGTTGTACTTTGTAAGGGGAAAGACTAAAAAGAAGATGATTAAAACATTCAAAGTAATGCTCTGTCCTAACAACAAACAAAGGATTAAACTATTTGAATGTGCAGGAACAGCAAGATTTGCATACAATTTAGCATTAAACTATCAACAGATGAACGATAATATAGGTAATGATTTTTTATCTGATTGTGATTTAAGAAAAATTCTGACTTATCTGAAAACAAATAAAGATAAGTTCAAATGGCTCAATTATTAAAGCAATAACATTACAAAACAAGCAGTAAAAGATGCCTGTAAAGCCTGTAGCGTATAGCAGAATACAAATAGGTTGTAAATATTTAAATCCGAGAGTAACATTTGATGGCTTAAACTGGTGGATATCCGTAGGTATTGAATGTTTAGAAAACACAGAGAGAATGAATGGATTGACATAGGCATAAGAGATCTTGCAATATGTGTTCAGATAAAAGTACGTATAAAAACATTAATAAGACCGCAAAAATCAAAAAACTAAAGAAGAAAAAGCGTAGATTACAACGCAGAATATCAAAAAAATATATAAAAAACAAGAAAGGGGGACGTTACTGTAAAACTAAAAATATCTTAAAGAGTGAAAAACAGCTTTTGAAGATAAATCATCGATTAACGAATATTCATCATAGCTATTTGCATTATGTAACATCTGAAATTACAAGCCGAAAACCAAAGTTTATAGTTTTGGAAGATTTAAATGTAAAGGGAATGATGAAGAATAAACACTTAGCCAAAGCTGTACAGGAACAGTGCTTTTATGAATTTTACAGACAAATACAGTATAAATGCAACTGGAACAATATAGAGTTTATAACAGTAGACAGATATTATCCATCAGGCAAGTGTTAATCTGAAGATGTATAAGGAATTAATAGCATAGTAAAAACAAATGTCGTTAATATGTACCGATACATTAGTCGGAAATTTAAGCCTTTGAAGTGTTATACCAAGCGAAAGTAGCTTTTAAGCAAAATCGGACACAATGAAAAAGGAATGAAACATAAAAATTATAATATTTATAGTTTTTAATTTAGCTGTTATAGCTTTTTGTGAGTTTTGAGTAACGGTAATTTATATGGAAATTAAAGTAAGTAAAAAATTATATGAGGAGCTTGCTGAAATAAAGAAATTGAGTTTAGAAGCAGAAATAAGTATAACAGAAGTTTATATGATTGATCGTGATAAGTATGGAGTAGATTATAAAAATGCCAGACTTATTGGAATAGATACAAATAAATTTCTTCTGTATCCAACAATGTATGAGATAGATAATAAAATTGCTTTTGCGAAAGAACTGGAAAAAATAAAAAATTATGAGCAAGTTGCAGATGGACCAGAAAAAATTTGTGATATGAATGACGAAAAATTGGTTGATTTAATATGCGAATATGGATATAATGGGAAAGTGTATGATTTTAAAGATTTTTTTAAGAGGAAAGATGGAGCTGGGCGCATATGTACTGAAGGAGGTTCTTGTGTTTATGAGGATATATTAAATGAATATCTTAAAGAAACTAATAAACCTAATGATATAGTTGTAACTTCCGATATGGTAAGTGATATGATAGAACAAGGAATTTATGTTTACACTTATGAGGGTGATGTTATGGCGGCTGATGGACGAGGATATTTTATAAAAAAATATGATGAAGAAGCTAAGCGTTATTATTATATTCAGCTAAGTCGAGCAAATAACGTTGAATCGTTGGCGAGAAAAATACAGGATGTAACCGAAACAGAAACAGATGAATTTACTCGTTTATTCAAATGTTTAAAAGATGGAATTGACAGTGTTTATTCCATCGATAGTATTGAAAAATGCAAATTGAATAAACAGCTATTATCGCTTGAAGATGATTGCTTCATAGATTTTGATTCATTTAAGAATATCGAACTAAAATTTAGCCCGGATATAACTTACACAGTTGATTCATTCCATAAAGAGGAAAGAAACGCCATATATAGTCGTTTATTTAAAGATATAGATGAGAAAAATAGAGCAATATTTAAAAACAAAGATTTAGCAAAATTAGGACGAACAAAAATATTAAGAATTCCTGAATGGGCTAAATATACAGGGGGATTAATTTCTGATGATGTGGAAGAAATTGATTTTGGATCTATATTTGGAATAGTTAGTTATATATCGTGCGAAAATTTATCAACCATTAGATTTGGAAGTAACATTGAATATATTAAAGATTGTGCTTTTATTGATTGTAGAAAGATAAATAAAATATGCGTACCAGATAGGAAAACAATGAATTTTATCATGGGCCAATTTATAGGTATATTTAATTTTAGCAAAATTGAATTTTATATTGATGATAAAAAAGTAAATTCAAATGTTGATATTGATGAAGATGACGTTAAAATTAAGTTTTTAGAGGGAAAATTAGTCATACCAGATGGAATTTCTATATTAGATAAAGAAACATTTGATAAAATTATTGAAAAATTATGGATATCAAAGAGTGAAATAAAGGAAATAGATTTCAATCAGGTTGTTGAAATAAGGGAAGGTTCAATGAATGATTTGTGGTACATAGAAAAAATTGATTTAAGAGATGTTGCAAGGATCGAATATAATACATTTGTCACTGGAAGATTACAAAAAATTGAATGCAGTGGTAAATTCTTATTAAATCTTGCTAATAAATATGAAGATGCTAATTCAGTCTTTTCGAAAAAGTGTTTTGGTGATTTGTTTACTGAATGTGATGAATTATTTAAAAGGAATGAACTTAGTGAGAAAAAGATAAAAGAAACAAAGATATGTTTTATGAATATATTTGGATTTAACTTTGATCTTGGTTGCCTTCGCAGTCTAAAAGAAGTTTTATTTTCTGAATATGAAGAGAAAGAAGACGAAAAAACAAATGATTGGCAGTGGTAAGATACATACTAACTTAAGCTAAGAAAAAGGCGAGATTTGTTAGCATTGTGCTAGAATCTCGTCTTCAGTTTATTTAAAATACGTTATTAATTTCAACTCTATCTATTACATTTTTATTAACTACGTTTTCTGACCATAACTTCATCGAATTTTTATTTAAATCCAATTGTATTCTTCGATAGTAGCCACAGTCCCCGTAGTTTTCCATTTCCTGATAGTTGTGAAATAAGATATGAACTTTTCTGCTTGTTCCATCGCTTTTCCTGAAGTGGACTGTTTTTTCGCTATGCCCACCATCTGCTGCCATTACACGGTTGCCGTCAGATTTCTTAGAAGTGATTCTTGCCAAGTAGTGACCGCCTAATACCATGAATACATTGTCATTCTTTTCAACTACATCTTTGTAATAAGAATATGAATTTGATGAAGTGTCCTTTGCATCATGGAAACAAAGTATTGCCTTCATGTTCTTATATTTATCCAACACGTGATTCATCCATTCTTTAGATGCCTCGTTGACAGGACATTCCTTACCTGATACTGACTTTGTTTTTGCATCTGTCATTTTATTTATGCCATAGCTCATATAAATTATAACAAAATTTTGACCGCCTGCTTCCACTACGTCACAATGCCCTACATTATTTAAAAAATCTTCTCTATAACATGATTTATTTTTAAACTTATCCTTACCGAATCTGGATGTGTATGGCTTGAATGACTTTTCGAAGTCTGAATATGATTCCACATCTAAAGGATCAGAAAGCACGTCGTGATTCCCTGCCAAGACGCCATATGGTATGTCTCTTTTACCTGATTTAATGCTTGGTCGTTTATAATCTATACATTTGAATATATATTCTGCATTTGGCCAGCCCCATGTTGCCCACGGGTAAACTCCCTTGTTATTATCTGCTTCCCAGATCATGTCGCCTGTAAAAATGCCGTAGTCTATGTTCTTTGCATTATATTCATTTGCCAGTCTTTCGCCTAATTTAGCATAATTTTTTGCACTTTTAGGTCCTTTGAAGAATGTCTTTACAGTTATTTTCTCTCTATATTGCATATCTGTCCACCAAAAGAAATTGGCCACACCCTTTTCTCCAGCAAAACATTGACCACATATAAGCATTATTCCCAATGATACTAGTATAAGCAAGTGCTTCAGTTGGTTTTTCATAAGTTTCATCCCCTTTTTAATATTGTTGCCACTTCCTCTAACGAATTTGTAAAATTTTTATTTCTATAGGGAGAAAGTGTAGATAATTTTCTATAACAATATAAGTATAACATATATTTTGCTGAAAGTCAATCGATTTTTGATATATTTTCAGGCTCGTTTCATAAAAAATAGAAAAGGAATTATAAAAAGAAAACAAATCAAAAGGGAAATGACAAATGAGATACCAGTATTTCAAGAAATGTCTGGATACTTGAAAGCAAAAGGTAAGACTATCACAGCAGATGTGAGGCGTTGCCAAAAAGAATTACTTGCTATTTCAAGAGAACATTTGAAGATTGAAAGCATGCACTGGATACTGAATGATCACAATTTATTGCAACTTATCTCTTGTATTTAAGTTTATAAAACGAGCCTAAATATACTTTAAATTATAAGTGATAATTTTAATCATTGGTTAACAGAAGGGGAAGTAAAAAGAGAAAGTTAAATTACATCTGAATTGTAATTGTTAATAAAGGGTATAAAAAAACACCAAAAGCCACAAACAGGCATTTGGTGTAAACATGAAAAAACATGTTTTCAATTAAAGAAAAAGGAAAAATAAAAATAAGAAAGGAAAATAGATGCTAAGCTCATAAGATGAGCTTACAGAAAAAAATTCCTGCCTTGTCTAGAAAAACTAGACAAGGTGGTCGAGGTGACAGGAGTTGAACCTGCGGCTTCTACGTCCCGAACGTAGCGCTCTACCAAACTGAGCCACACCTCGATATGGCTGCGAAACTAGGATTTGAACCTAGACAAGCAGAGTCAGAGTCTGCCGTGCTACCATTACACAATTTCGCAATAAAGTCAAAGAATTTTAATACTTACCACATCCTGAACCTCCCACGACTAAAGTCGCAGGGTTCTTGGGAACTCTCTCCTAACGGAAAGATATTTACCAAGCTATCCCCGTAGTTCCTACGGTTCTTCCACTAACTCATGACTAAAGTCACGAGTGTGCGTGGTCGTTTCTAATCAATAACATTATCTTATCAAAGAACAACCCCAAAAACGTAACCACACTTACTTGACTTGGAATCAATTACTATTATACATCAAAAAAAGGAAATGTCAATAGCAAATTTAAACTTTTTCTAAAAAATCCTGCCGTCTCTTAAGATCTGGACCAGGCAGGTATTGAATGGAGCTGATAATGCGATTCGAACGCACGACCTCATCCTTACCAAGGATGTGCTCTGCCGACTGAGCTATATCAGCAATTGGCAGGGGCAGAAGGATTTGAACCCTCGGCACGCGGTTTTGGAGACCGCTGCTCTACCACCTGAGCTATACCCCTATTCAACGAATTAATTTTATCATATATAATTATCAATGTCAATACCTTAAAATGGTTAAATTTAAAATTATTTTTGCGACAAAGTTATCAATAGTGATTATAAATAAGTGATATGTTAAGAAAATAAGAAAGAAGTTATATGTTTATCATCGAAATAAACATAAATGCACTAGAAAAAACGGTAAATGGCCAATAAAGATTAAGAAAAATTTAAATTAATTAATGCAAACATGAGACAAATTAAGTCAAAATTAAGGCAAATGCAAGATTATAATAAGGAAATATAAAGGGAAAGAAGACAAAATTATTATTTTTTTTAACTAAAGATTAGAACGGATATTAATAATTTATCTGTGAAATAATAATTTTATAGTTTTGAATATGTTTGGAGGTGATCTTTTGAAAAGTATTAAATCATTTTTCTGTGGAATGGTATTGGGAATGGCTGCACTTATAGTATTAGCTTACTGTATGAATAATAACAAAGGATGCCTTAAAAAGAAAGCGAACAAGACAATCAACATCGCTGAAGGTATGCTAGACAATATGAAGAATGCAATCAAAAAAGCTTAGGTTAACTTAATCTCTGTTTCTTAATGAGTTTATCAAAAAGAAATAGAGATTAACATTTTACGACAAAATTCTTTATTTATTAAGATTATAATATATTAATCCTTATTGAGAAGGAGAAAAAATTATGAGACGCGTGATTTATATAGATATTCTTATATGCATCAATCTAATCGTCAATTACTTTCTTTTATTAATGACATCTAGATTTATAGGACTTCCATTGAGAAGATTAAGACTTGTTTTAGGCGCTGGAGTGGGTGCTATATATTCATTTTACATATTGTTACCTCGGATTAACATATGGCTATCATTTGTTATAAAAATTTTGATGTCTGTCACGATAGTGATATGCGCATTTAAGTTCATGAGTATAAAAATGGTAATAAAAGCTACGCTGTGCTTCTTATTTATAAGTATATCCTTTTCTGGATTGATGTCTATGTTGTGGTACTCAGGATTCCCAAAGAATCTTTATGTAAATAATGAATGTATATACATAAACATATCGCCAATTGTATTTATAGCATATACTTTGATTAGCTATTGTATAATAAAATGTATAAATATTGTTATCGGAAGACAGATGCCTAAAAAGCTGATGTATCATACTTATGTAGAATTTAAAGGGAAAAGTGTGTCATTTATATCTAAATTGGATACAGGGAATGTGTTAAAGGAACCATTTTCAACGCTTCCGGTTATGATAGTTGAGAAAAGATACATCGAAAAGATAATACCAAAGGACTTAAGTAATATAATTGATCATCTTAACAGTAGCGATTTGTTTGAACATGGATATAGATTGGTAAGCTTCAGTACAGTCTCGGGAACGGGAGTGCTGCCATCATTTAAGCCAGACAAGGTTATTGTAGATAAAAATATAAAAGAATGCTACATTGCCATATGTCCAAATAGAACTTTATCAAGTGGAATATGTGCATTGATTGGTACAGATTTTTTATAAAGGTGGAGTATTTTATGATTATGAGAAAGATTTTTAGTAAGATTAGGTATTTTTTATTTATCCTCCAGAAAAAATTAAAACTCAATTCTGATATCCATTACGTAAATGGCCCAGAAGTACTGCCAGCACCACTATCAAAAGAAAAAGAACAGGATATTGTGGAAAAAATCATGTCGGGGGATGATGAAGCTAGAGAATTGTTAATAACTCATAACCTGAGATTAGTAGTTTATATAGCAAAGAAGTTTGAATCATCTGGCGTGAATGTAGAGGATTTGGTATCAATAGGAACGATAGGACTTATTAAAGCAGTAAATACGTTTTGTCCAGAAAAAAATATAAAATTGGCAACGTATGCTTCCAGATGTATAGAAAATGAAATACTCATGTACCTGAGAAAGAGCTCGCAATTAAAGAATGAAGTCTCTATAGATGAACCATTAAATGTCGACTGGGATGGAAATGAACTGCTGCTATCAGATGTGCTTGGAAGCGATAATGATATAGTTAACCAGGGATTAGAAAAAGAAGCAGAATGTAAGATGCTTTTGGAAGCAGTATGCCATTTGTCAGAAAGAGAAAAGACAATCATTTGGATGAGATTCGGTTTGTTTGAATATAAAGAGCACACTCAAAAGGAAGTAGCAGACTTATTAGGAATATCACAGTCATACATATCTAGGTTAGAAAAAAAGATAATCGAACAGCTAAAGCAAGAAATAGAAAGAGTGTCTTAAGAAAGGAAATGACTTAATGATATACCAAAGAAAATATTTGATGATTGATAATGTCAAAATTGTAATTCTTCTTGCTTTTCTCTTATGTTTCTGTACAAAAGTCTTGTCTTATCCTAAGCTGTCGTCAGGCAGTATTATATCAAGTATTCACTTTTGCATTAATATCCTAGTCCCGTCCTTGTTCCCGTTTATATTCGTCTCTTCTTTTTCAATTAAATCTAGATTGGCAAGTAAATTAGAATTGATATTTATGCCTTTGACTAAATTGTTTAAATTGCCAATGATCTGCGGTACTAGCGTGTTCCTTAGCTATATAGGAGGCTATCCATGCGCAGCTGAGGGAATAAAAATTCTACTTGAATCTAATAAGATTTCAATTAAACAAGCTGAAAGAATGTTGTGCTTCTGTATTTGCGCTGGCCCTGCTTTTATTATAAATGTCCTTGGAGTGAGTTTGCTGAATAATCCTAAGGTGGGCTATATATTGCTTCTCTCTCACATATTATCATCTGTTTTGATAGGAATTGGTTGCGCTTTGTTCTCAAATGACGACTTGAAAGTGAATTCTAGTACTGATTTTAATGAAGAATTGCAAATCTCTGAGGCTTTGATAGAATCTACTACTGGAACTTCTTATTCCGTTATCAATATGTGCTCTTTCGTCGTCCTATTTTCATGCATATTATCAATAATAAAAGAACTTAATTTATTGTCGATAGTCTATTCGTTTTTTGAAATTTTTAATGTGTCTCGTGATAATGTTTATGCAATTATATCATTGGCCTTAGAAATTTCATCCGGATGCTTAAATGCGGCTAGTCTTAGAATAAGTCCTATCATTCTATCTTTCTTCTTGGGCTTCGGAGGTGTCTGCGTTCAATTGCAAATATTATCTATATTCAAAGGAGTTAATATATCTAAGCTTAAATTTATCTCTTTTAGGTTTGTTCATGGGATATTGTCCTCAATTTTAACCTATTTTTTGTTTCTATTGATTCCTATCACTGTGACCTCTGGCAATATAGGCTATTCTCATTACTTTTCTGAATTTGCTATGTCTGCTGGTAATATTGGTTCAATTTTGTTGATTTTATTGTCTGTTATGTTTATTTGTGATACTAAAAGTTAATCTATCGCTGACTCTAAATGGCTAGTTGAAGCTTATTTGGAGCCTTTTTTATAGATTTAAATGAAATAGTTAAGGATATATCTGAACTAATCTAGAAAAAATAAAGATTAGCCATGAGAAAAGGGTAAAAAAATATAAGGTGATTTCACGGCAAGAATATGTCTAGCAAGAAAAAAGGATTACAAGTTAAAAGCTAAATTGGATAATATCAAAAAATTGTTAATATTGCATTTGAATATTGAGCTTTTTCATGTAATATGATATAATATATGTATAAAAATGGTTTTAGTTTGAAGCACTTAGTACTTAAAAATAGTGGGCTTATATATAATTACTACCAGATTGAAATATTGAATATGATAACTACAATAGTTTAGATAAAAAAAGTAAAAACTAAGAAAGGGAATGAACAAATGGATTAAAAAAACAAAAGAGATTAAAAGAGGATATGAAAGAGATTGACAAACAAATGAATATGTCATATGATGCGTATTCGAAGAAAGTTTTATCATGCAAGGCTTTTGCGGCAAATATATTGAAGGGGACATTGGATGCGTTTAAAGATTGCGATATTCCAGAGATAGTGCAATG
>CAKSSR010000029.1 GCA_934489735.1 uncultured Eubacteriales bacterium
AGTTAAATACTTTTTAATAAAGGAAGAATGTGATAGGTATAAAATTATGATCTCAAAGCAGACAGATGATAAAGATACGGAGGTGGAAATTGACAAGTTGTTTAGAGATAGCTTTAGATTTGATTGAGTTCTTATGCAAAAATTCAGTACCACTTAAGCAATCGAACGAAGTTTTACATGATTTGATAAGAATAAATAAGAATTAGTTAAGAAAGTTCCATAGTCTTTAGGCTGTGGGATTGATTTTATTTAGGAAATGATTGTGAATTTCACGTGCTGCTAAAAAATACTTGACTTTTATGATGACATAACTTATAATTTCGGCAAGCAGAGACAAACATTGTAACTACTTTTAAATAAGTACATTAGACTTTTTACTTCGTATTAAGAATTTTTTAAAACAAAGTCGAGAGGATGGTAATAATAAAAGTATCACACAAATGAAAAAGGCACTCTATGAAATTGCGGCAACAATTATAAAGTGCATTTTTTTATTTGGATGCAGGCATCCGATGATTTGTCTTAAGCATTATGTCACATCTGAGAAAGATTTGCAATGATTATTACCAATTTTATAATTAATTTTGCAAAAATAGATAATTACGGAACAAGCCTAAGATGTCTAATGGGAACGGGATTTTACGGCGGCTTTGGAAAAATCGAAGGAGCAGAAAGGTATAGAGACAGACGAGTCAAGAAAAGAACTTGCAAAGAATGGAATAGAACTTAATAAAAAAGATAAACCAAAGATGGAACATGGCAAACATTATGGCTTGAGAAAGGTAATTCATCAGCAAGCCTTGAACGTATTTTCAATGGAGATAGGAGAGCTTCCGGACATTCATCTAATTTTAAAGATGCTTTTGGTATACCAAGAGACCAAATATCTAATTATTTAAACAGGATTGTTTTCAATAGAAAAATGTTAGCAATAGATTAGTTAAGCGAGGAAACAGGGAAACATTATGTCATTACTGGCATTGGA
The DNA here is from genome assembly GCA_934489735.1 of uncultured Eubacteriales bacterium. Classification (GTDB taxonomy): domain Bacteria; phylum Bacillota; class Clostridia; order Oscillospirales; family Acutalibacteraceae; genus CAKSSR01. Next base: position 986 of record CAKSSR010000029.1, read on the forward strand.
ACTAACGGATTTATAATTTCTGCTTATTCTAAAAATATCAAAGGAGTTGAATAGTCGATGTTTAAAGTAAGGATAATAAATGAATTTATTCATAGTCCAATATGGATATATGGGAAAGATAGTATTGTTGATGAACCTCCAATAATTGCAAATGATGAAGTTCTACAGAATTTATGCAATAAAGTAGAAAATATGTTTTCGTCGTATTATGAATTTAACTCTCACGATGTCCCATGTTGGTTTAATTATGATAAAGAAAAAGCAGAAAAGGGGAAAATGTTAGATCTTATTAATCGGATAAAGAAACGACTAAACGAAATCAATGACGGTGGTTTTACGATTGAAGATTTTGAAACAGAAAGACTTAAAAATTTATAGTCAATCAAAGGAATATTACGATTTTTGTAATTACATAGCTAAAAGAATTTAAAAAATATCGAGTAGGAAGTGAATAATCGTTTCAATTTGTATCCTACTCGATTATTTTTGTTTCCTCTATGATAACAGAGATTTATATTAATTTACAATATTTAATGTAGGAAATTTTAATTTTCAAGTAGTTTGCTTTAAACAAATTATCTTTCGTTTAACTAATAATAGGCTTGATGTTAGAAATATCAAAGGAATTATATTCATTGAAAAAGTTATACATAATATAGAATATGAAAAAAATAGGAAAAAGATCTTGAGTTTAGTGGCTGAAAAAGGTTAAGTTAAATAGAAGATTGGCAAAATGAAAGAATAGTTAAGTATTTTTTACTGACGGCTAATCGTAACAGATATAAAATTATGATTTTGGAGCAAAGCAGTAACGAAAATGCAAAGCTAGGGATTGATAAGTTATTTGATGATAAGCAAATAGCTTTAAATTTAATAGAGTTCTTATGCAAAAATTCAGTACCAATTAAGCAATTGAATGAAGTTTTACATAATTTGATAAGAATAAATAAGAATTAGTTAAGGAAGTCACATACAATCTCCAATTAAATGGACAGTATAAAAATCATTTTGAATAGAAAATTAACAATTAAGCAAAGAACTGATTTCATTTTTCTAACAGAATCAGTTTTGTTTTAAATTAAATATAATAGTTATTATAAAAATTGATACACTCGGTTTTGAGTATTAATAAAGAAGCTTTAAACTAAAGCATTCTATATGGATCTCTACGTATTGTCATTGATGACTTAGCGTTGTAAGATTGCTCTAGTTTGAAATATTTATGTGACACATATTGTGCACTCTGGTTGCTGTGGGGTTATAAATCCTCAGTGACATTTTCTTTTTGCATTGCTTTTTGATTGCATCTGTTACAAATTCTCTTTTGAATGCATTAGGATCTTTATGTAAACGCTCTGATACACATTTGAACCTTTTCTTTATAATCACTTATAGTAAATTGTACTTTTGCATTATATGCAGAATCGTTTATATATCTCATCCCTTTCAAGCCATATATGTACTCTGTGATATCCATGTTCTTTCCATGGCATTCCTCCATCTTATTGGCTAGCTCTAAATCTCTTTTTACCCACTGCGAGGCACTTCAAAAAAACTTAAACATCTCATTTATGTTATATTTATTTTGTACTTTAAAATTACTTGGTATTTAATTGATGCATTCACTCCCCTTTCTGTTTGATTACCTATCCCACCTCTATCGTAAAGATGCTTTGTTTAAAGCAAATTACTGTTGCTAAATATCTTTAACGATTTCAAGTAATTCAGCCGGAGTTGTAAAAATGTCTATAGTGTCGTTATTTGAGTCAACGAATTCCACCTCGAAATAATTACCATTGTAGTCCGATACAATAGTACCTTCTGTTCCGGCTTTTAATCCATTGAATTTTTTAATCAATTTTACTACATCTAGCTCTTTCATCGTTCAACTTCCCTTCCTAAATCGTCATGCTATTATCCATTTGTATGACAGCAATTAAATTTGCGCTAACAGATTTCTTATCTTTGCTTATTAACTTTGTATTGTATGTATGTCTGATGCCAAATTGCGTCACCTCATTCTTGGTAAGTATCTTGCCTATCAAAGAGTTAGAACACTTTGATGGAATAATTTTGAGTCATTTTGTGAATATCTAAGTATATTTCCATAAATTTTGCCTTTGAACAACCTTTTGGATGACTAAGACCTAGCAAATATTTTTCTTTTGTACCACTAATTTTCTCACGGCCGCAGTGAAATCTTGTTCCCATTATACACTTTAGGCTTGTTCCGTAACCTTTCAAATGCAATATCGTCCTTATCTGTTTTTGCAAAGTTCGTTATAAAATTGGTAACGATCGTTGCAAATCTTTCTCGGATGTGGCATAATACTTAAGACAAGTTATCGGATACCTGCATCTAAATAAGAAAATGTGCTTTGATGATTGTTGATGCAGTTACGATGTTTATCTCTGGTTACCGAAATTATAAATAATATTATCGTAAAAGTCAAGTGCCCCCTGATGGTACGTGAAATGAGTCGTGTTAAGCGTGAATTATGCGATCATATTCTGAATACAATCAATCCCATGGCTTAAAAAACTATGGAACTTTCCTAATTAATACTTATTTACTCTGTCTTTATCCATCAATAAGGCTTCCATTTCTTAGGTATCAAATAGAATAATATTAAAAATTTTCAAATGTTTTCTTTTCTGTGCCGATTGATTCTTGCCTCAGATCTAAAAATCTGTACAATCATGCAAACTATTTTGTCAGGCAGGCTTTCACGAGTCAGGATAATATCAGATGAATACGTTATGCAGGACTGGACAAGCTTTTAAAAACCTACGAAGAGTATCACGATTACAAAGAAATGCCTACAACACGGTTGGTTTAACAGATATTGAGGGTGTGTATTACATCCTTTTGTAGTAAATGTAATGTAAGTTGCATTGAAAAATAAAGAAAATATCTTATAAAAACTTCGAATATTATTTCTATAACATAGCAGGACATTACTGTAAGAAATGTATGCTTGACAGGGATAGTATAAGCATGTTATAATATTGTGGCAAAAAGCTCATATGATCATGTGAGATGAATGTCATTTTTCTTTTTTGCTTAGCATCATCTAAGGACAGATGTGTGACGAGCAGAGATATTAATTTCGTGCACGAGTGCGTGGTACAATTAATGAGGGGGAAATGTTGTCGTTGTTGATACAAGGTTAGAAATTTGAAGGTTGGATAAGTGATTTGTAAAGAATTTTTATGGAAATCCAACGAGAGCGCTCTGATTTTTAAAGGTCGGGGATGGATTGCTGAAGATATACTTGACATTTCTGGAATCATGCAGATAGTTTTTGCATAATCCATAGACTTTTAGATAAAAACCGTAGGGTATACGATGGCGATTTGTTTATGGCTAGTACATTAGTACTACTGAACGAGAACCAACTGCCTGCATTAAGATACAGCAGAAGGCCTGTATGGTTATTTAAAGGAAAGAAAGTGTCATGAACTTGTATTAAAATTGAAGTAATAGATCGATATAGATCTAGAATATTCCGAAAAGTTTTAGGAGGTGTCTTTAATGAGAGTTAAGGTTACATTAGCATGTACAGAATGCAAACAACGTAATTACGATACTATGAAGAATAAGAAGAATGATCCAGATAGAATCGAAATGAAAAAATATTGTAGATTTTGTAAAGCTCATAAAGTGCATAAAGAAACCAAGTAATTTATTTTAATTTTACTTGATAGAAACGACCACGCACACTCGTGACTTTAGTCATGAGTTAGTGGAAGAACCGTAGGAACTACGGGGATAGCTTGGTAAATATCTTTCCGTTAGGAGAGAGTTCCCAAGAATCCTGCGACTTTAGTCGTGGGAGGTTCAGATAAGTTTGCAGAAAATTAAGATCGCAGAGGCGTTCTAGAAGGAAAAGAAAGGAGAGACTACTCGAATATTATATATTTTTTTATTAATTTATCTATGTTTTGAGTAGCAGGTACGAATGAATGGCAGATAAGAAGAATATTGATAAAAAAAGTAATCCTGAGAAAAAACCAAAATTTAATATTTTTAAGCAGGTAGCCGCATTTTTCCGAGACCTCAAGAGTGAGATAAAGAAGATAGTATGGCCAGATAAGGGCATGGTATTTAGAAATATGGGCGTGGTTCTGGTAACGATCTTCATAATAGGAGTTTTTGTCTGTGCCTTAGATATTGGTTTCAAGTTTCTTCTCCTTGGCACACTTTAAAGTGAAAAATTTAAGAAATATATAGCGAAATGGTTCAAAAATTAACCTAATAAGTTATGATATTTTTTAAAGAGGTAAGCGTTGTCTTTCGAGGAAATACGGAGGATTAAAGGAGCGCAACAATAAGAGGAAAGGAGAGGCTACTAGGCAGAATATTCGAAAGCGGATCTTTAACTGAAGCCAGCAGAAGTTCACCTTCCTCTATGGTTGGTTAATGAATTGATAAAGAAAAAGTCAGTTAGAGGTTGCAGAATGATCCAACAGGTTGAAAAAAGGTACGAACTTATTAGAAATTGATTGATGTTTTTTAAGGAAGTACTTTGATATTGAATACTTTGCCCATGTTTTGAGTAGCAGAAGTTGCTTTCAGGGATAAATTATATAATTTATTTTAAGCAGCGAATAAGTGATGGCTGAAGAAGCGAAATGGTATGTAGTTCACACATACTCAGGGTATGAGAATAAAGTTGCATCTGATTTAAGAAAAAAAGTTGATTATAGACAATTGAATGATATTATTCAAGACATTAGGGTTCCTACAGAGAAAGTAATAGAGATTAACGACAACAAGACAAGAGAAGTTGAGCGCAAGATATTCCCTGGATACGTTCTTATAAAGATGGTATTAAAAGATGACTCTTGGCATGTAGTAAAAAGTATCCGTGGCTGTACTGGATTTGTTGGGGAGTCTACTGAGCCTGTACCACTTGATGATGAAGAAGTTAAAAACATGGGGATAGAAACTGAGAAACACATAGAGGTTTCTTATTCTGAGGGAGACTCAGTCAAGGTTATGGCAGGGCCATTGAAAGATTTTGTAGGGATAGTTGAAAAGATAGATACAGACAACGGAGTAGTTTCTGTCAAGTTGTCTATGTTTGGACGCGAGACGTCAGCGACACTTGATTTATCTCAAGTTTCACCTATAAAAGATTGATTCAACCAAAATTAAAGTTGTACCCAGTGCTATTGACAAACTAAAAATTATATGATATCATATGATCAATAGCCGTGGGACACACGAGGTTAACTTATTAAAGGTTATGCATTTGAAAGCATATTTTAATGAGGAATATCTGTTAAATCAGAGGCCTACATCTATTTGGATGTGGGAAGTATGTCACGTTAAGTAAGTGCAAGGAAAACTTGTATGTGCTTGACAAATTTTTATATAATTGTCGAGTTAGAGTCGAGAATTTTTACGGCATGGGTATAATAAGGTACACATTGCCAGCCATTTGGTAGAGTATTTATACGGAGGTTATGTGCTTGCACTGTAAAAAAGTGTGATTTTGTAACTGATGGTTTATAAAAAAACGTATAATATACGGACTATCTCGCTTACGTTTAGTACAATAGTACTATCGGGCGAGATAAAACTCTTCTAGTAAGAGAAAAGTCCTCTAAAATGAGGGCATTATTTTTGAAATAATAGCATATTGGAGGTGCAATAAATGGCTCAGAAAGTAGTAGGATTTGTAAAATTACAGATTCCAGCAGGAAAGGCAACACCAGCTCCACCGGTTGGTTCAGCATTAGGACCTCATGGTATCAACATTATGTCTTTTACTAAAGAATTCAATGAACGTACTAAGAATGATATAGGGATGATCATCCCAGTTGTAATAACAATTTATGCAGATCGTTCATTTACTTTTGTTACAAAGACACCACCGGCAGCAATTTTGATAAAGAAGGCATGCGGGATTGAGAGTGGCTCAGGGGTTCCGAACAAAACTAAAGTAGCGAAGATAACTCGTGAACAAGTTCAGAAGATAGCAGAGCAGAAAATGCCTGATTTAAATGCAGCCAGCATAGAGACTGCAATGAGCATGATAGCTGGTACAGCTCGCAGCATGGGTGTAGAAGTAGTGGACTAATGTCAAGGTAGTGCACTAAGAGCCCATTGGTGGGAGGAAGAGACAATCCGTTTAAACCACTTAATAGGAGGAATATTAGAATGAAACATGGTAAGAAGTATATAGAAAGTTCTAAACTCATAGAGAAGTCCAAGCTCTATGATTCAGAAGAAGCTTTAAAGCTTTGCAAAGAGACAGCAAAAGCTAAATTTGACGAGACAATAGAAGTTCATATAAAACTAGGGGTAGACTCACGTCATGCTGATCAACAAGTTAGAGGCGCAATTGTTCTACCTAACGGAACAGGAAAAGCAGTTAAAGTATTAGCAATATGCAAAGGTGAGAATGCAGACAAAGCGAGCGAGGCTGGTGCGGATTTTGTTGGAGCAGAAGAGATGGTTTCGAAGATTCAAGGCGGATGGCTTGATTTTGACGTAATCATAACGACTCCAGACATGATGGGACTAGTTGGAAGACTAGGTAAGGTATTAGGACCGAGAGGATTAATGCCAAATCCTAAAGCAGGAACAGTTACTCAAGACGTAGCGAAAGCTATAAATGAAGCAAAAGCAGGTAAAATAGAATATAGATTAGACAAAACTAATATAATTCACTGCCCGATAGGAAAGGCTTCATTTGATTTAGAAAAGATTTGTCAGAACTTTGATACATTGTTGGATGCGGTTATAAAAGCTAAACCGGCATCATCTAAAGGACAATACATCAGGTCATGCGTTGTTACATCTACAATGGGACCTGGAGTAAAGATTAATCCAGCTAAACTTGGACAATAATAAGAGAACCGCAGGCTAAGAAAGTCTGTGGCTTTTTTATATACTTTAAAAATAGAAGGGAAACATTTAGGGAAAGATAATAGAGACAGCGAATTTGTTATAAAAGGGTAGGGTTTGGTCGCAAATTTTCACGAAGAAGTAGTGATTTTCAAGGAAACATTACGCAGGATAGATAAAATGAGAAAGGGAGAACTTGATTTTCGGAGAAAAGGTAGAGAATCTAGAAAGGAAGCAGTGAAAAAATTAATAAGCCGACATATAATAGATATACAAGAGTTAAAATATTTATAATAAAACATTTCAACTGATTATACCAAATGCACTATATTATATAAACGGCAGTAAGAATATTTAAATAAATTGTAGTTGAAAAATAAAAGGAGATATGTTATTATTCTTTTACAGATATTAATTATAAGAGGTGATTAAATGTTTGGATTAAAAAAGTTATTTATAATAACTTCATGCATGGTAGGATGCGCTTCTATTATGCAAGGTCATGTTATGTCAACAGAAGTTAATCAAAGGGATGAATTTAGAGTAAAAGTTTATAGATCATTGGATAATGCAGAGAAAGAATATATCAGGACAAACGAAAGGTTGTATTGGGAAAGAAAAGATAATGATCCTAGACTATCCGATGACTATGCTGATACGTATTTGGAGCAAATTTTACTTGGACACAGCCCAAAGGAAGCGAGAGCTTATGCAACTTGGATGGCAAAGACACATGACGAAAAGCAATCATATAGGTTTGCTAAGATCTATACCAATGCCATATTTGATATAAGGGATGAAGATAAATTAGAGGCGTATTCGAGATGGATGATGACGCATGACGATCCGAGGCAAGGATTAAGATATGCCAATGCTTTTACAGAAAGAATGTCGATGTCAGAGGGAGAGTTAAAGTCTGATATATACGCAAGTAGGATTGCAAAAGGATATACGGACAAATATGCAAAGATTTATACGGAAGTATTTATTTCATGTCAGGTAATGGGAAACAACAGAATGAGGTCGGAACTCTGTGCGGACTGGACAGCAAACGGAAATGATCCTAGAAAATGTTTAGGCTATGTAGAATTAGTTTTAGCTAAGATAAAAGATGGCGAGGATATATCAACGGCGAAAGACTACGCAAGGATGATTATGGGATATAAAATGTCATCATAAGACAATTTTAATGAAATAGATTGAAAATATAGGCACTAAGATTCATCAATGATGGGTTTTAGTGCTTTTTGTATGCAATTATATTAAAAACAAATAGAAATGAATACGACTTTATTGCTAAAATGATAAAACGATAACTGTTATATTAAAATTATGTTAAATATATGGATATGATGAATAATATGTGGTATAATTTATTATAATTTATTTTTAAGTTTTTATTATTGAAAAATTAAAGAAAGGAAAACTTACAATATATAGGTTTTAAATGGTATTATAAAAATGGAATTAAGTAGATTGATTTACGCTACTATGATTAGCGCAATGTTAGCAAGTCCTGTAATATGTTCAAGAGGTTGTGATAATAATAGCAATTTACCAAGCCAAACTGTAACAAGTAGCAAGATTTTTCAAGATAAAGTGCTGTCGCCCAAGGTTATGGAAGACCCGTTAGAAGATTTATATAATAAGATATATAATTCCCATAAGGAAAAGGGAGAAAATGAGACCCTGTCGCATTTCTTTGCAATAGTTGGCACAGACAAGAGCATTGAGGACAAAGACAAATATATTGAACTTTTTAAGGGAAAGTATAAGGAAGGGAGCTCATTGTTTGAGCCTTATGCATACGTTATAGCCAAAATGATAGGAAAATTAAACGAAGAGACTCCAAGACTAATCGAAAAGTTTGATAATATTTATAGAATAAAAAGAGCTGAGAGCCATGAGAATGAAAAAAATGCATTCAATTATGTCATTTACTTATTTTATAAAGAGCTTAACAAGGAGGATTCACGTAATTATTTAGTTAATGCAGAGAAATTTGCAAGTATACTTGACAAAAATGAGCCATATAGAAACGTCAGAATGAATTACCTATATGCTTTGTACTTAACAGATATTTGTGAAAATTCAGATTTAGCAAATAAGTTTACGAGAATTTTAGAGAAAGACATACAAGCAAGTGCCTTCAATATTGATTTAAGGTTGTATTATAAGATAATAAGTATAGCCCAGGACGAAAAGTCTTTTAATAGGCTTTTAAGATTATTCAATGATAAGATGGAGGAAGGCTACGGAGAAGAGAAAGCATTAAAGTTTATTGAGATTTTTAAGGAATCGAAAGGCATGGAGGAGGCTAAACAAAGAAATTTTGCAGACGAGATTAGCAGAAACAAGTATCAGGATGAAGAGTTATCAAGAGTTTACTCAAGTTTAATATCAAATGGCAATAATGATATTATGGTACGCAGGCTTATGAAAGCATATATTAATAATTTGAAAGAGAAGAAATATAATAATTTTAGAGCTTTGCTAGCAGCATATTGGTTAGCAATTGGAGGTGATCAGGGTTTAGTTGACCAATTTGTAAAGATCTGTGAAGAAAAGTGCAGATACATAAAAGACTTACAAAAGGCCATCATTGTTACCAAATTAGAGCTAGATGGCGAAAACAATATGACTATTAACATATTGATGACGAAATGTGATAAATATATTAAAGAAAAGAAAGGCATATTGAAATGTTTAGCTATAGCGAAGTATTCAAAGCATTTAAAAAGTGAATCTATGCTAGAAAGAAGTGCGAACCTATGCGAATTTTTAGTATTATTTGGGAATAGCTTTGACGATGCATATATAAAAGCTAAGTATTTGGTGGAAAATAATATAGGGGATATTAAAAATGCTGACTTTTATTTAAGCCAATACAAATTGGTAAGAGAAAGGTTTAAGCTTGGTTATATGTCTGCAGAATTAATTGGAATTCCATTGATAAACTATGATGAACTAAGTGACATATATACTAGAGAATATATTGAAAATATTGTATTGGGAAGGTTGAATCCGGTTGAGATAGCAGAGCAAAAATTGGTTTATTATATTAGGAGCGTTTTAAAGGGCAATTTGATACAAATTCAACCTATAGTGATCAATAATGGAGCGATTCCAATAAGTAATGTTACAGTAGTAAGAACTGCTTTAAGTAATGATACAAGTTATCAGATGCCACCAGTAAAAGTTAGTCATATTGACAGCAGAATAAAAGTTTTTGATGCGCCCAAGGAACCACAAGCGACTACAGAAATGCAACAGAATACGAATGTAGCGACAAATAACTATGTGCAACCAATGGGCTTGACTCAGGCAAAGAATAATATAAGTGGAATAAATAAAGTAGAACAAATAGTAGTATCGCCTGCATTAAAGATTCAATCAAATACTGGTACAGACATAAAATATTCAGCACCTGTCAGAGAAAATGCACAAATAAGTAACCAAGAGGCTAGATATCCTATGCCGACTCAAGTGAAGACCAGCACAATTGAAGCAAATACAGAGCTAATTGCAGCAAAAGTACAAGCAATTGCTAGCCAAAGTGTAGGAGACAATATGCCTATCCAAGCAAGTAGTAACGTATTTCAGGCAAAAACTACGGCGTCATTACCAGCAATTAAAAAACAGACTCCAGTTGGTATAAATACAGTGGTAACTGGTGAGGGTTTTGTACCGTTAGTGACAAATCAGGGAGCAAACTTCAAGCAAACTTTAAATCAAAAAGCAGTTTTGCCAATTGGAATACCAATAATGAATACCGGCATAAGTAGAAGTTATAGTGCGGCTCCAGGTGTCGTTTTATATCCGCAGGCGCAAGATAGTAAGACTAATACTACCAATGGGAGAAAGACAAGAAAACGTAAGAATAATTCGACTAGTAATGCGACAAATAATTCAAATGGGACAAAAGAAGTGACTTCAACTAAAGGGAAAAATTGAAAAAATAAGTAAGATTCAAAAATCTATAACGAGTTAAGTGGTGTGAAAATGAGTAATCGGGTTATAAAAATATCCATGTTGGCTACATTTTTAGGAATTTTCAGTAATTTGGGAACAATAGCAATGATGAATGGTAGCGATAAGTTATTAAATCCAGTATATGATATGTATTATATATTTGCTAGGTCGAGAAATTATGACGAAAATTTATCAAAAGTATTTGCCTCATTGAAAACGAAAGGTCAAGATAATAATTATATAAATGGTTATATTGCAGCATATAAGGAAATATATGATGGAAATGATAAAAAGGCTAGAATTTATGCAGCGTATTTAATGAAATGTAATGATAAATCAGAAGCACTTAAGTATTCGAATGCGTATATGAGGCATTTTATTAATGGACATTCGGATTTGTCTTCAGGAGTGTATGCAACTGCATTGCTAAATGGAAATACAGAGATGTTCTCGGCAAGGTATGCTTATGCATACGAATATGCAAGGGGTTTGGGCTATGAAAATACTTTGACAAATGCCTTTTCGTTATATTATGCAAGGGGAAATAATTTAGAAGAATCTAAGGAATATACAGAATTGTATAAGAAATATTCAGAAAATAATAGCAAAAGTACAGGGACTTCATACAAAGATGACTATCTGATTGTATTTATAGATTTGCTTAGGAAGTATGGATATGAGAATTCTGAAGCAAGGATCCATCAGGCAACAGAAGAATATATGAAAATAAGTGGTTTAAGCAATGATCGAGAAAAAGCAGAAATGTGTATCAGATGGTTTTTAAGAGGAAATGATATATCAAAAGTGAACGACTATTACAATATATATCGTAAAAAATTAGAAGAAGGTAAATCAGATGTATACTCCGATATCTTTGCATCATTGATATTGGATGGAAAAACTGAAGAATATGCTGATAAATATGCAGATTTTTATATAAGTGCATATGTAAAGGCTAGAATAGATAATCTAAGTGACTTAGAAGCAGGTAAGCAGGCCACTTGTCTGGCTAAACTTGCAATGACAAATTTATAAGAATAGAGGGATAAATAATGAGAAAGTTAATAAAAATAGCATGTTGTAGCTTTGCAATAGTTAATGGATTGATCATGCAAGCATTTGCAACAGATCCAGGAGCAACAGATATAGAAAGTGACTACAAAGCATTATATAACAAAGTGATTTCATGTGGATATAATGGGGAAGTGGCAAGAGAGTGTATTGATTTGATAAGCAAAGAGGGAAAATCAAAAAGATATATAATGGAATACTTATTTGCAAGAGGATTGAGTTTGTCTTCAGAATTGGCTAAAAAATATGTGAATGTCTATTTGGGCTATAGAAATCTTTTGGGAAAAGATAGATTATCTGTTATCAAATGCATAGAGCGTTATGATACTAAGATGAAACAATGCTTGTCTGAGAAATATGCAAATTCATATGGAAAATACATATTGATAGGACGTGATAGGAAATATGCTACAAATTACTTGTGTTTTGATGAAAGTTATAGCAATATGTATTGCGAGAGTTATTCAAAAATATATGCCAGGTGGATTATGGATGGAGGAAGTAGAGAAGGCTTTGATGAAATGTTAAAACTTTATAGATGGAAAGTTGCAGAAGGTAAGTCTAATGAATGGGCATATATGTATGCCTCATGCATAATCAAAGGATATCTAGAAAAATCAGCCATTAAGTATGCAGATGCTTACAGTCTTGAAAAGAAAAGGAGACTACAGGACTTAGATGTAGAAGCTTATACTGACTTTATTGCTAATGAAAATAAAGTAATATTATATAATATTGACCAGTATGTTGCAATTTACAAGGATATATATGAAAATTCTTTGATCAGGGGGTACAATGACAATTGTGCTCGTGCTCGTGCATCATTTGCTGCTGGCGGACATAACCTCCAGGACTTGAAAAAGTATACTGAGTTTTATTTGGAAAAGTATTTGGATGGCGAGAGTTATTATATATCTGATATTTATGCAAAATTGAAGGTGGATAATAAAACAGATGAATATATATATAAGTATTTTGAGGGATATGACAACCAGCGATTAAAAGAATTGAATATTTTTAGAGATAAATATAAGCTATGTGTTGCGGAATATGAAGAACAATCTGAGGAGTCTGAAGAAGAGTTACAAAAAAGTGATGAACCATCTGGAACAGCAGGCCTATATGGAATGAAAGAGCCACAGCCTGTCAGAAAGATTCAAGTTGTGGATTACGAGCCGATAGAATATAAAGACAATAGTTCAGATGAGGATTTCGAAAATAGCGAAGGAAATATGAGAAAAGTTTCTAGAACAAAGAGACTTGTAAGTAAAAAGAGATCAAATAGCAGAGCTGGTAAGCCTTCTGTACGCAGGAAAGCAAAAAGTAGTAAAGTAGATAGGGCTAAGATTGATTCTATTGAAAAAGAATCGGTAGTTGATATTTCAGAGGAAATAGAGGACTTTACTTCTGATGAAATGAATTAAGAAAAACAGACAAAATTTAAGAAATATTGATGGATGTAAAAAAATTCTAGGCATTTATTAAAAAATGAAGGCGTATTGGTTGAAAAAAATAAGACTTGAAAGGAGTAGCTACTTGATAGAATGTCTATAGGGAAGTAAAAAGAAGTAAAAATTAGATATGTCTATTTATATCGTAGCATGACGGGATACTTTTCCTGCTTTAATGCAGTAATAAGTTTCCGCATTGTAAGTTTCGATGAATCTGAAAAGAAAAATTTTAATATCATTATGCAGTAGTATCTTCGCAGGGGCAATAAGTATGACTGGCACATTTGGAATTGTAAACAAAGAGTCAATTGTATTTAAAAATATGCAAATGGAAGCAAAAACATTAGGATATAATGAGTTTGAATCAAATAAGTATTCGATATTAAGATATTATGGATATTCTAAAGAAGAATCTAAAGGCTATATATCAAATTTTACTAAGCTTATTGAAAAGTTTGATAAAACAGAAGCACTGGCTTACGCATTTAGTGAATTGAGCAAGATAAAAGGTGACGAAAAAGAAGAATATATAAGAAAGTATTGCATGAGATTGAAGAATGGATTTGATGAAGTTCAAGCCGATATAAGTACTAGATTAGATCTTGAAATGAAAGATGAAGAGTATATTAATGAATATGTAAAAGAATATACGAATATGGTTCTGTTGGATTACAATCGAGAAGAATCAGCTATATATGCAAAATGTATTTGTGATGGAAAGAATAGAAAAGAAGCAGAAATTTATGCAGATGCATATTGCCATGTTATTAGATTGGGAAAGGATGCTTTGTATGCAGATACTTATGCTAATTTGATATTAGAAGGATTTGACTGCAAATATAGCTATAATTATGCAAGTGAGTATGTCGATGCAAAGAAAAAGGGACTTGAAGACTTTAAGGCCCGTAAGCGAGCTAACGCTGTGGCAATGATAAAATATGAAATAAAAAAAGAAATTCCTGAAATTGATTACAGAACTTCACTATATAAAAAGAAATTTGCAGAAACGTTTGACAAAGAGCTTTCAAAAATGTACTTAAAGTACTACGATAAAGCAATAGCAAAAGGATTTAAATGCGAACTTGCAAAGATGTATGCTGACTTGACTATGAATTTAAAGAATAAAGAACTGGTAAGAAAATATATGGATATTTATTCTGGGGCATTGGATAAGGGATTGGAAAGTAAATATGCAATTATTTATACTAAATTAGCTATGAATAAGTTTAATCCATCATACATAAGCAAGTTTTTAGAAATATATGAAAGGGTTGAGACTCGTCATTATAATATTAATAAATCATTTTTATGCACACGTTGGATTGTCGAAGGAAATGAATTTGAATATGCAGGGAAATATGCAGATGTCTTTATAAAAAAGAAAGAAGAAGGAAACAAACTTACATACTCTCATGCATATGCTTGCAGATATGTTATGACTAATAATGAAGAAGAAGCAGATAGGTATGCTACTAAATATGATGAAGCAATGTCAGGTATTGAGAGCGACGGCTATTATGAACAGAGAGATGCGTATGCTAGATGTATAGCACTCGGATATGATGAAGAATATGCTAGAACGTTTGCAAATACTTATACCACATGTAGAGAAAAATTAGGACTTTCTATTGAACATAGTAATAAAGAGGCTAAAGTAATAACGGAATGCTTGAGACTTCCTCCAAAAAAGAAGCAAAGATTAGAAAGAAGTTTCAATGGAAATTAAAAAGATAAGCAAAGAACATTATTTAGGAGGAAAATATGAAGAATTTTATTAAATTACAAATATATGCTATATGTTTGGGAAGTGCTATTATTTGCAATGGAATGGATAATTTGAGTTCGGATATGCCAGAATTATCAACTCCAAGTCAATTGCAAGAATCTGAATATCCGGATTTGATACCAATCTATGAAAATGATGACAATTGTAGAGCACCAGCTATATATGATGAATTTAGTAGCTTACTATTTTCAGATATTAAAGAGAAATTGATTAATTGTAACTCTAATTTGATTGAACTGTATCAGAATAAAGTAATAGAAGGATATAGCCAGTATAGAGTAGACTCATATATGTCATGTATAATCGCAGGTAGAAGTAATGAGTATGCAGAGAAGTATTCAGAAATATATGAAATGTTTATGATAAATTGTAGGAGTAGTACAGATGCTAATATATATTCTATTTGTTTAATGAATGGAATTAATGAGCGCGATGTACCAAAGTATTATGATGCAGTATTAAATAGGATATCGAAAATTGAAGACAAAGAATATATAGATAAGTATATAAAATTAATAAAGAATGGAAAATCAGAAGAATATGCTGATAATTACTCAAGAAATTATGTATATATGTTCAATAAGTATCATGATGAAACTAGAGCTAATATATATTCTGATGCAATGATGAAGAAATATAATCAAAAATATGCAGAGCTATACTCGAGTAGATATGCAGAGCTTTATAATAAGAAAATAAGTGAGGGCTATATGCCAATTAATGCACATATATATTCTAGAATGAGAATGAGCGGAAAAGGAGAAGAATATGTCGAAAAGTATATGAAAGCTTATTTGTCTTCAATTAAAAAAGGATCTGGCTTGTCTGAGGCAAGGGCATATGCATCATGTATAGCTTTTGGCTATATTAAAGAAGATGCCAGACTGTATGCAGACATATACCTGGATGCATTGAAATCGGGAGAGAGTAATAATCTATTGGCAGATTTATATGCTAAATTGATAATTGATAACAAATCGAATAGATATGCAATAGAATATTCAGATAGATATTACGAAGCAAAGGAACTTGGTTATAGTGATATTGAAGCGCAAGGGTATGCTTTAAGAAAGACTAATAAAGATGATGGAAACGTTGACGAATATGTGAGCGAATATGTGAAAAAATTAAGCGAACTATATAACAGGACAAGCATTAATATATATGCCGATTACTTAATTTATCATCCGGATGATGAAAAGGAAAGAAAGTATATAGAATTTTATGCAGATGGATTAGAATCGGGATATAATAAGGAAATAGCAGATATATATGCAATAAGCAGACTGAATGGAAATAGTGACGAAATGGCTAGAAAATATATCGATGCATACCTGTATAAATTAAAAATTTGTCATAATAAAGTAAGAGCAGGGGCATATGCTGATACATTATTAGAATCAAATAGTAAAGAAATAGCAGAGTGCTATTCAAATGTATATTACTTATACAAATCTCAAGGATATAGCAACGTTAAGGCACATACTTATGCAACTTGGATGGCATATGGTAGAATGACTTTAAAAGATATTGAGTCAAGTGAACGTTATGTTAATAAGCCGTATAACTTAATATATGCAGATGTGTATGCGTCGTCTAAGATTGAATATAATTCTGATACATATTCTGAACTGTATGCAAATACTTTCCTTAAGGCTTTGGCAAAAGGATTGGACTATATGGACGCATCTGTTTGTACTTCTTTCATAATGGCTAATGGAATATCAATAGATTTAATGAAGAAGAAACTGCCGCAGTATTACGAAACGTATAAGGAAGGTTTCGAAAAGCTAGGAGATGTTAAAACAGCTAATATATATGCTATGTATATCATTAATGGAATAAGTAAAGAAAGAGCAGAACGACTTGCAAAGGTATATATAGAGAAACTTGAAGCAGGATATAAAGATTATGAGATAGAATTTTATATCTCGTTTCTGGATAGATTAAAAAATGAAGCAGAAGCTAATAAATATACGGAAATATATAGGAAATTGATAGATAAAGGTTATAATCAATTGAAGGCACGTGCATATTGTATATACCTATCAGGTGAGTATGGTGATGATAAGGCAGACTTGTATTCGGATTTGTATTCGAAAATGGTTTGCGAAGGCCAAAGTGAGATCTATGCATATATATATTCGTTCTTAGTTATTAATGGGAAAAGTGAGGCAGAAGCTAAGAAATATGCAGAGTTGAGTACGGAAGTGAAACGTAAAGGATATAGCAATGAAATGGTTGATACTTATTTGAAATGTATTTCATTGGGCTTGGATTGCAAAAAGTCTCAAATCTATACAGAAGAATATTGGAAAAAGTTAAATGATGAAGGCTGGGATAAGCGAAAGGCTAACATTTTTGCTACGGCTGTCTCGGAGGGTAAAAGCAAAAGGTATTCAGAAGCATTGTCAAATAGATATATGGAAAAGAGAAGAATTGGTTATAGCCATATGGAATCACTTAAATATGCAAAATTTATGGTGGATCATAATAAAAAATAATAATAAAAGTAAAATATAAAATCAGAAAGGAATAATTAATATGTTTGTAGATTTAGAGTGTGTAAATTTTAATGAGGATTTAGATATCATAGATGATAGAATATTTGAACCGGGATTTGGTCCTAGTACTAGCGAGATAGACGGCGATGACGAATATGAAGAGTTAAGACAAGCGGCAATTGAAAAGGCAAAGGAAAATTTGATTCAGGGGAAACGTAAATGCTTAGAGGAAAAATATAAGGCAAAGGGTTACTCTGACTTAATTATAAAGAAACATTTTGAAACTTTTTCAAAGAATTACTTTCGCATTAAGAAAGTTAAGTTTATTGCTTTTGAGGCAGGGGTAGAAGTAGATGAATATATATATGTATATGCATTTAAAAGAGCTGCCTATAATGATTTGTATTCGTATTTGTTGGTAATGGAGAAAAGACCAGAAAGCTATGCCTTGAAGTATGTTGAAGCATATATGGAAGTTTTTGAAAAATTATTGCCATGCTCTGAAAAAGAACTGTTCTATATCTTGTATGGCTCAATCGAAACTCCTGGAGATTTTAATAAGCCAGATTGGAGCGCAATAGATAAGGAAAGGTTTATGGATCTATATGCTAATATATATAGTAAGGAGATCATGAAAGGATATTCTAAAGACAAAGCTGAAGAAATAGCAGTTGAATATGTAAAAACGTACTTGGAAAATATTTTTAGAAATAAAGCAAGCGAAGACGAGGCTATAGCAATAGCAAATGCAACTGTCTTGAATAGATTAGATTTTTCAAAGGGATGTATGTATAAGGCGGCTTATTTAAAATATAAAGAAACAGATGAAAGTGATACAAGAGCTGATGAGTTCGCTAAACAAATTTGTAAGGGAAAGAATGAATCGTTTGCATTTTGTTATGCCAGAGAATTCGCAGCAAGAGAATCATTAGGACATGATGAGGAAAAAATAGAAGCATATGTCTCAATGTTACTATCTTTAAGGCCGTATAAATTTGATGAAAAGCTTTTTGAAATTTATATTGACAAGGTGCCAAAAGGATGTACTGGCGATCAGGCAATGATTTACATTTTTTTAATGATTAATAACGTCGATGATAAAAGTATTGACAAGTTTTTAAGCAAATATAATTTGTTAGTAAGTCAAGGATTAAATCCTAAAATGGCTATGAATTATATAAATTTGCTTCTCATTGAAAAAGATGAGGATTATGTAAAGAGATCTATGCAAAAATTTAATCTTTTATGCTGCAATGGATATTCTGATAATAAAATATTAGAATGTAGTAGGAAATATCATAAGTTCTTGGATAGAGAAGACTACGAACACGTGTTAAATGACTATATAAAGAGAAATGAAGTTTGGCAGTTGGCTGATAGAATTATGAGGCCTAATAGAATAATAGAACCGGGTTCAGAAGCGCCTAATAAGATTCAAAAGCTTTCTGAAGACAAAAATTGATATTGAATAAGCAAAATTCACACATTTTAAATAGAAAAATTAGATATATAAGAAGGCAAGAAGTAAATAGTAAAAAATATGTTCGGTCGCCTATGGGATGAGATCGTATTTTATTACAACTTTATTTCTTGCATTTGATTTTATATAGCAGAATATTGAGCTTTTGCATGTAATATGATATAATATATGTATAAAAATGGTTTTAGTTTGAAGTACTTAGTACTTAAAAATAGTGGGCTTATATATAATTATTACCAGATTGAAATATTGATATATGATAACTACAATAGTTTAGATAAAAAAAGTAAAAACTAAGAAAGGAAATGAACAAATGGATTCAAAAAAACAAAAGAAATTAAAAGAGGATATGAAAGAAATTGATAAACAAATGAATATGTCATATGACGCATATTCGAAGAAAGTTTTATCGTGTAAGGCTTTTGCGGCAAATATATTGAAGGGGACATTGGATGCGTTTAAAGATTGCGATATTCCAGAGATAGTGCAATG
>CAKSSR010000030.1 GCA_934489735.1 uncultured Eubacteriales bacterium
ATTGGCAAAAGGAAGAAGTAATTAAATACTTCTTATTGAACGACAATTATGATAAATATAAGATTTTAATCTCAGAGCAAATCAATAATGAAAATAAAGAGCTAGAAATTAATAAGCTATTTGATGATAAGCAGACAGCTTTAGATTTAATTGAATTCTTGTATGAAAATTCAATATCATTAGAGCAATCAAGTGAAGTTATAGAAGATTTATTAAAAACGAGGAGAATAAAATAAAATGAGGAATTTAATTTCAGAAAGAAAACTGAGTAAAATTAGAAATTGGCAAAAGGAAGAAGTAATTAAATACTTCTTATTGAACGATAATTATGATAAATATAAGATTTTAATCTCAGAGGAAACCAATAATGAAAATACAGAGTTAGAAATTAATAAGTTATTTGAAAATAAACAGGTAGCTTTAGATTTAATTACATTGTTATGCGAAAATTCAGTGCCAATTGAGCAGTCAAATGAAGTTGTACATAACTTTATAAAATAAATAAGAATGGATAAAAAAGTCCCATAGCCTTCAGGCTGTGGGATTGATTATATTTAGAGAGAAATCATAGAATTTATACTTTATATAATAATAAATAACAATAAAGTTCACAGTTTTACAGATTATTTATTTCACATATTTATAATTTTGGTAAGCAGAACGAACATTGCGACTGCTTTTAAATATCATCTAAGATTTCTTGTTTGATACCAATAATAAACTCGATTCTTTAAAAAAGATAAAAAATGTGATACTACCATACAATGATAAGATGTTCTTAAATATAATTTGTTTTAAGTATTATGTCAGATCTAAAAAATTTAAGAATTATTATCAAGTTTCTTTGCCTCTGTTTCCGATTCCTTTTTAGTTCTCATTTTTATACATTATTAGTCTAATGATAATTTAACAGACTCCATCTATCTTTAGGCGGAAGGAGTTCATTTCTACACTTTATATTACAGAATCATTGACTTTCTTTGAAATATTTATCATTATTTCGGTTTGCACTTGACGTGAGGATATTCAAATACACGTTCGTTTCATAAAAAAATAGGGAAAATGAATCAAGGTATGATATAATAGGAAGAAAACAAATTCGGGAGAAAAAAGAAATGCAGTAGAGATTTGCGATAATAGAAGATCCAAGACATCAGGGATGTGTAAAACATAAATTAAGTGATATATTGGTAATAGTAATGTACGCAGTATTATGTGGATTAGATGAACTGTTTGCCGATAATAAAGCAGAGTTTTTTAAAGAGGAATTTGGGATAGAGAAGATACCATCAAAACCAAAACAAAGGCATTCAGCACTTCAAATAGTGACAGCATATTTAACTGAGAACGGAGTTGTTTTAGGGCAGGAGAAAGTACGAGAAAAGGCCAATGAGATACCAGTATTTCAAGAGATGTTTGGATACTTGAAAATAAAAGGTAAGACTATCACAGCAGATGCAATGCATTGCCAAAAGGAGACTTGTGAAAAGATAATAGAGAAAGAAGGGAATTATGTATTCGGACTAAAAGAGAATCAGAAGAGTCTGTACAAAGATGTAGAATTATACTTTCAGAGTAGTAATACAAATACAGATTTAGAGACATTCACTACAACAGAGAAGAATTGAGGAAGGATAGAGAAAAGGATTTGTCATGGCTAGATCAAAGGAGTGAATGGAGTGGATTAAGGACAGTATTTTCTGCTGTTACAAGGATAGTGAAGAATAAAGATAAAAAAGTGAAGAAACTAGCTATTATATTTCTAGTTCAAAAGCTTCTGCAAAAGAATTGCTTTCTATTTAAAGAGAGCATTGGAAAATTGAGAGCATGCATTGGATGTTGGATGTCGTATTTTCAGAAGATGATTGTTCTTATTCAAGCGAAAATGCGAATATAACATTAAATTCCTTTCGTAAGTTAGCCTTGCTTTTGCATAAGCAATATCTAGCGTCTTCGCCCAAAGCTAAAAAGATCAGCGTTAAGAGAAATATGTTTAACTGTTTATTGAATGATCACACTTTATTGCAACTTATTTCTTGTATTTGAATTTATTAAACGAGCCTGATACATGTTATAAAGCTTATTGAAAAATTCGCATCTATGCGCTATAATGTGTGTACACACATATATACTTTATCTTAAGAATGGAGGAATCGCCTATGAGTATATTTGGTTTTTTCAAAAAGAAAGCGGATATAAAGCCTCAAGTCGAAAAAGAAACTACAATAGAGATCCCAGTACAACGTGGCATTGCTATCTCAAAACGAGTTGAACTTGATTCCTATAATGAGAACAGGATAAGAAACTGCTACATTGCTTTTGATGTGGAAACAACTGGACTGAGTCCTATATCTGATCGAATTGTTGAGATTGGCGCTACAATTTTTCAAAACGGGACCGTGCAAAAGGTATTTTCATCTCTCGTAAATCCTGGCATTTCAATTTCACAATCTGCATCAGCTGTCAATCATATTACAAACTCCATGCTCAATAGCGCTCCATCTGAAAAGGAAGTATATTCGCAGTTAGTAGACTTTTTGGGAGACGCTTTATGTGGTGGAATCGTAATGTGCGCTCACAATGCAAAATTCGATTTTGATTTTCTTTGCAACACACTATCTCGTCTCGGCTTTAATGCGAATATTGAGTATATTGATACTCTTAGCCTTTCAAGAAAGTATTTGCATGGACTGGAAAACTATAAGCAAAGCACAGTTGAAAATTATTTCGGACTGACAAATCCTTCGTCTCATAGAGCTGCATCAGATGCTGAAAATTGTGGTCATATCTTGTATCGTTTGTTAGATGTCGCCAGCGAATCCTTGGAAATAGAAAAAAGACAAATTGAGCAATCAAAGCCAAATTTACAAGAATTAGAAGTATGCGCCTTCATTCAAAATGTCATTTCTCAAAAAGGTGGAGATACGAAATTACTTAGATTCAGAAAAAATAGTAGCGGTTATGTGGATGTGTGCTGTCTGTATACTTTCCTGAAAGTTAAATTCGCCAAAAAAGGTGCTTATATTCTGATTAGGAGTAATTGTCCTGCAACAGAAAATTACGTTACCGAATTGTGTACACAGAGTGAAGGCGGTACAGATTATATCCGGGTGTATTTTTCAAGTCCATTTGATTTGGAACCGCTGTCAGAGTATATCTATGAGGTTTTTTTCAACTGCTATAAATCTATGGAGGAATACGCATCGTATAGCGATTATAAAAGGCAAGAAGTTGAAAACAGTATTCGCTTCATGTATGCCATGACCAATGAAGAAGTATCTTCCTTACTGGACGAGATTAAAAAGCATGACTATGCTCCGATAACTATTTCTGTAGCAAACGAACGACAGATTTCCCGTGACGATGTTGTAATCCATGCTGTTTATAATCGAGTTCCGCTGAGCGAAATCCGAAATGCTGAAAATTGGGACGAGGAATTCAAAGTGGGATTCCCGTATTGGGAAAAAGGCGAATATGAACGTAAAAGAGGAAACCTTGCGTCAGCTATAGAATTATTTGATAAAGCGAGATTGAACGGTTATGCCGCTCCGGCATTATACACTTCTTATGCGTTGGCATATCGTCAACTAAAGGACTACAGCAACGAAATAGTAATCTTGGATGAAGGTATTGCAAGAATGCCAGATCAAGCCAGCGCATGGAGTGCTCGAAGAACTAAAGCCATAAGTTTACTCTTTGCTCAACAAGAAAAGGAAAGAAAGGCTGCTGAAAAGTTGAAACGGCAAGCTGAAAAAGCAGCGCAGAAAGAAACCGCTGTGCCTGTTCCGAAGAAACACCACCGGGGTAGAGCAATTTTGCAGATGGATGATGGCGGAAATGTTATAAAAGAGTTTGATTCAATAGCTGCCGCAGCACAAGAAGTTGGTGTAAGTTCTAAGAGAATTCGGGATGCCGCTAATGGTGTTCAGAAACGGGCGGGTGGATACCATTGGATGTATAAAGAGTAAGGAGTGTTTTATGCCAGATAACAGGAATCGCAAGCGACCGATACAGGTCAAGTTTTTCGTAGATGAAAGAGAACTCGACTTGATAAAGACGAAGATGGTGCAGCTTGGCATAGAAGATATAAGCGCTTACCTTCGCAAGTGTACATACACTTGCTGTGCTTGCTATTTTCTGTTTTCCATGTTAGTAAGCGTCATTTCCCAAATGGAGATCGACGGCAACCGCCGCCTTGTATGCCAAAAAGCGAAACGGACGTTGTCAATGGCGGCGTAGCCGTTCATCTTGACCATTAATAGCGTCCGTTTTGCTACTCTAACTATAATATTGAATGAAATAAACCGAAGCGAAGGAGAATTGATGAAGTGGATCCGAAAGAAAAAGACAATGAGATCATTGAGCTGACCGACGAGAAACTGGATGAGATTTTTGCCGATGATAAAAACGGTATCACGGGGGACGTCGATGAGTAAGGTGTTGAACCCCACCGCCTACAAACAGCGGGAAAATTCAATGGAGAATCGCAAGATTTTCTATAACACCCACCCGGCGATCATCTCTCTGGAAGTCTTTGATAAAGTACAGGAGATCAGGCAACAGTGGCACCGCAGAACAGTGGCGGAAAAGAACAATATGTTCTCCGGCTTGGTATTCTGCAACGAGTGCAAACAGAAGCTCTACTACTCCACCGCCAGCTATTTTGAAAAGTGTCAGGACTTCTTCATCTGCTCTACCCATTGTTCCAACAAGGATAAGTGCAGCGGACATTATATCCGTGCTGTTGTACTGGAACAAATCGTCTGGAAGCACATTCAGGAGGTCATATCGGTAGTCACTCGCTATGAGGCGTATTTCCCATTCCGAAATGGAGCAAAAGCTCCGTATGCAGAGCGAGGAATAGCTGCAGCTGCATCAGAAGAGGCAAGCGCAGGCAGAAGGTACATATCGAGTACGACCTTGTGGGCTACATTCCCGTGGATGAGCTGTTAAAAGTAGAACAGATACGACCGCAATCATGCCTGTTCCAAGAAAATTGAATTTTACTGTCTTACCAGCAGAGCGCCTTATATATCTGTTCTTTTTCTTTTTAGAATGCTAATCCGCCACATTCATTATGATTTTATAATTGATTTTTTAAATAGAGTTATTCTGGAAGCCATTTTTATCAAAGCTTATTTTGTTTCGTTATTTTTTAACAATGTTTACTATCGGGTTGTACTGCTTTCTGTACTTGTTACGTCTAATTACGACATATCCAATCTTGCCTTAATTTCGGGCATCTGGAGCTTTTCGGGACAATAAAGTTACAGTTTCGACGTGGAAAGTCCTAGGGAACATATCCACAGGTTGGGCGCAGTTTGTTTTATAACCAATTTCATCAAAAATCTTCAAATTTCTAGCCAAAGTTGCAGGGTCGCAAGATATATATATTACTTTATCAGGAGATATCTTCCCAATGACAGAGATTAGTTTCGCATCGCAACCTTTTCTTGGCGGATCTATAATTACGACGTCAATTTTTTCTTTTTTATTCAAAATAACGTCAGCCGCCTTAGACAAATCCAAACATATGAATTCTGCATTACATATATTATTTAAAGTTGCATTATCCCTTGCATTATCGATAGCTTCTTTAACGATATCTATCCCTATAATTTTCTTGGCGGACCTAGCCATAGTCAAGCCGATTGTTCCAGTTCCGCAATAGAGGTCAAGGACGGTCTTATCGGGGGTTACTTCAGCTAATTGCGAGGCTATATTATAAAGGACTTCAGTCTGATCGTGATTAACTTGATAGAAGGAAGGGACAGACAGTTTAAACTTTAGGCCAGATAAAGTATCTATTATATAATCATTTCCCCAGATTGTTCTATACTTATTGCCCAATACGACATTTGTATCCTTATCATTTTGATTTATGATGATTCCCTTTATATTTGGCACTGCTTTTGTCATCATACTTATTAATTCATCTTCGTTATTCAAATACAGTTGTTGAGAAACAATGCATAATATAATTTCGTCTGTTCCTTCTGCTATTCTAATGTACAGATTTCTTATATTCCCCTGTTGGGTCTGTTCGTCGTATATACTTTGCTTTGAATCTAATAACCATTTCTTAAATATTCTTGAAATTTCAGTGAACGAGTCATTTTGAAGTTTACAATTATCACAATTTACTATCCGATGGCTGTTTTTAGAATAGAATCCCATCATCAAGTCTCCATTATTGTCCAATCCGAGTGGCATAATGGTTTTATTTCTATAATTATTTATATTTTTTGATGCTATAGTATCATTAACGGTAACATATTTTAAGTTCCCGATTCTAGAAATACAATCAGACACCTTTTGTTTCTTTATTTTTAATTCCTCTTCGTAATTTATATGTCGATAAGAGCAACCTCCGCACCTCTGGCAGATTGGGCAATCCGATTCAATTCTTGATTTTGATGGTTCTATTATTCTTTCTATTTTCCCATAGCCATAACTTTTCTTAGTTTTCAGTACTTTTACCAACAATTTATCACCTATTGCCGAGTTAGGTACAAACATTACATAGCTATTTATCTTACCTATGCCAATGCCATCGTTTGACATAGCCGTTATTTCCAATTCTATTATATTATTTTTTGCTGGCGGTATTATTTGTTGATTTAACATTTTCTTTATTTAATGCCTTTCTATGAACTATAACTTCATTAAATTTTAATTTAAAACTAATTCTGCCCTTAAAGTTATTTCCGCAATTCCTGCATGAGAAACTTGCGATATAAGACTTGTTAACTCTTTTCCATTTTGATACTCTTTTTGCTTTCATATTGCATTTATTACACATCATCCACATTTTGCTCTTATCTATCAATGGATTCTTAAGATTACAAATAGATCTAGTCTTTGTCATTAATTTTCCATAAAAATTTCTATTATTTGCATCCTCTATGTATTTTTCTACTGAATTATGATTAAACAATGCTTTAAAGCACTCAAACGCAGCCATACTATCGCAGAATGCTCTATGCTTATTCTTTTCTCGGATGTCCAACATTTCTAATGCGGATGACAAAGCCAGTTGATCATGCTCAATATATTTTAATCGTTCCTTACAATAAATCTGTAGATCTATATATTTTTTAAGAAAATCTATTCTATATTTATTAAAATGGTATTTCAAGTTTCTAATTATAATCAATATGTCCATAGATCCCCATGATGCCAAAATACTATCTTTACAGAAGTCTCTAAATTTATTAAAGACTTCTACAAAGTTATCTGCCTTATTCAAACTATCTTCCTTTATTTTCGTCATTGCTTTTATCTTTTTAGTAAGTTCTTCACCTGCGGACATATTGATGAATTCTGAAAATTTACCAATAATATTAAGATTACTGTCAGCCTTTATAGCTCCAATTTCTATTATTTCATTGAAGTGGTACCCGCTTTTCTTCAGAAAAACAGGATTCCATTCAATATCAAAAATAACATAATTCATATATATCAACTACTTACTTTTTATTTTTTATTCTTTATTTCTTATTTGCTTTTTTTAACCTCTGTTCTTTATTTAGTATCATTTTTCTTAGTCTAATGCTTTTAGGGGTGATCTCAACGAGTTCGTCATCGGTTATAAATTCTATTGATTGCTCTAAACTCAGTACAGTATGAGTAGTTAATTTTAAAGCTTCATCTGATCCAGCAGCACGCATATTTGTCACATGCTTCTTTTTGCAAACATTTACCACTATATCGTCTGACTTAGGGCTAACTCCCACGATCATTCCTTCGTAAACTTCTGTACCAGGGCCAATAAATAGTCTTCCTCTGTCCTGAGCTGCAAACAAACCATAACCAGTTGCAGTACCTGTTTCAAATGCTATCAAAGAACCTTGATTTCTGGTAACAAATTCTCCCTTGTAAGGTTCATATGAATTAAAAGTGTGATTCATTATGCCATTTCCATTAGTATCTGTCAAAAATTCTGATCTATATCCCATCAAACATCTAGCAGGAATTAAAAATTCTAATACAGTTGTTCCCTGGCCTTTAACGAGCATGTTAGTCAGTTCAGCTTTTCTTGATCCGAGCTTCTCCATTACTGCCCCAACGTAATTATCTGGAACTTCGATTACTAATTTTTCAATAGGTTCCATCTTAACTCCATCAATTTCTTTCATGATTACTTTAGGTCTAGATACTTGGAACTCATAATTTTCTCTTCTCATATTTTCTATTAATATAGATAAATGCAATTCTCCTCTTCCGGAGACTCTGAAAGTATCAGCCGAGTCAGTTTCTTCCACCCGCATTGCAACATTTGTTTGAATTTCTTTAAATAGTCTATCCCTTATATTTCTTGACGTGACATATTTGCCTTCTCGTCCTGCAAATGGACTGTTGTTGACCATAAATAACATTGATACAGTTGGTTCATCTATCTTTATAAATGGTAATGGTTCTATATTGTTGATGTCACATACCGTGTCGCCGATATTTAGGTCGTTTATGCCTGATATAGCTATAATGTCTCCAACTGAAGCATATTCGGCTTCAACTTTTTTAAGTCCCTCAAATTGATACAACTTACTTATCTTAACATTTGTTGATTTTTCGTCTTCATATCTGCATAAAGCTACAGTTTGACCAATTTTAACTTTCCCTCGTTCAACTCTTCCGATGCCAATTCTTCCAACGTATTCATCATAATCTACATTAGAAAATAATATTTGAAGAGGGGCGTCAATATCTCCTTCGGGTGCCGGTACTTCTTTCAATATTGTCTCAAACAATGGTACCATGTCCGTTCCTTTTTCATTTGGATCTAAAGTCGCATAGCCATCTTTTGCTGAAGCATATACAACTGGGAATTCTAATAGGTCGTCATCGGCTCCAAGTTCGATAAATAAATCTAATGCCTCGTCAATTACTTCATTAGGTCTGGCAAATTCTCTATCTATTTTATTGACAACTACAATAGCTTTCTTGCCTAGATCTAATGCTTTTTTTAGTACGAATCTCGTTTGTGGCATGCAGCCTTCAAATGCGTCTATCAATAGTAACACTCCGTCAACCATTGTTAGAATTCTCTCAACCTCTCCTCCAAAGTCAGCGTGCCCGGGGGTGTCTATTATATTTATTTTCGTATTTTTATACATTATGGCGGTATTTTTAGATAAAATCGTTATCCCACGTTCTCTCTCTAAGTCATTTGAGTCCATAACTCGTTCAGCAACTTCTTGATTTTCTCTAAATACTCCACTTTGCTTTAAAAGTTTGTCAACTAAAGTCGTCTTTCCATGATCTACGTGTGCAATTATAGCAACATTTCTTAAATTTTCAATTTTACTCATTTTTTCTTTGCTACTCGATTTATTTAACTTTGTTTGTTCTACTTACCTCAATTATGTGAACCACCTTCCTCCATTCGAATGCTAAAAAGTGGGCGCCTCCTGTTTCTTTACTATTGTCTGAATATCTCTAAACAGGCTTTACATAGTCTCTACAGGTATTGATCAGTCTTGTCTATTTTATAGTGCGTCTCATAAAATTTCTTAGTAGTACTCGATGCACTTAGTTAAATATTCTTAATAATTCTTGCATTATTTCAAGTTTAAATTAGAGTAGCTCTCCTTTCCTTATATTCATTAATGATTCCCCTTTAATTCAAATCTATCCAAATGATAATAATTTTTGATTTAGAGACATCATCTCTTATATTATAACACAGTATTGTATAATTTGTCTATGTTGTTATCAAATTTTAAGTGAAATATAGTTCTATAAGAGTAAAATAATCTTGGTATTCTAAGCATTGTCGCTTTAATTTTCTTTCTTTTTTTCAAGTTGTACAGGCTCGTTTCATAAACTCAAATGCAAGAAATAAATCAATATCCAGTGCCGTGCTTTTATTTTCCCAATGTTTTCTTAAAATAGCAAGTGATTTTTTGTGGGAGCCTTTGAATCAGAAATATAATAGCCAGTCTTTTCAGTTGTTTTGTCTTTATTTTTCACTATCATTATACAGGCTCTTTTGATTTTCTTTTAGCTCGAATACATTCCATTCTTTCTCTATTGCTTTTTCACAAATCTCTTTTTGCATCTGCTGTAATAGCCTTACCTTTTACTTTCAAGTAACCAAACATTTCTTTAAATACTGGTATCTCATTGGTTTTCTCCTGTATTTTTCCCTTCTCTAAAACAACTCCGTTAGATGTACTGTCATTGTTTTAGCTTTGATGATATCTTTTCTATCTCAAATTCCTCTTTAAAAAAGCTTCTTTATTATTGGCAAATGTCATCATATTACTTAATTTATGCTTTGCATATCCCTGATATCTTGGATTTTCCGTTATTGCAAATCTCCACTGCGTTTCTTTTTCCCTTTTGATTTGTTTCCTTTCTATGATTCCTTTTTTATTTTTTATGAAATAAACGTCAAATTATAATTGCGCTGTTGTAAAAAAATTTGAATTTATGATATAATAAATGAGAAGAAATAAAAAAAGATGTGCCTGTAATGGAAAAGGAAATAATCTCTCCCAAAATTTATGTTGTTTTTAAACAATTGATGAAAAATGACTTGGTCAGGAAAGGATTTTTAAGCGCAGTATTAAATATTAAGGATACTGATATAAAATCGACACAGATAGTTGATATCAAACCAGAGGTGTTCTATAAGGAAGAAGAGCAAGAACTTATGGATATTACATTGACTATGTATGATGAGTTGACTTTGAGTGATAAGAAAGTAAACATAGAAATTCAAATAGCTACACTTGATACTTGGCAGGATAGAAGTACTTTTTACGTAATGTCAAAGTTTTCTGAGCCAGAACGATTTATTTTAAGTAAATTGAGAAAATGTATTAGCATAAATATACTTGATTTTAAACTTTCAGAAGAATATGATAAGTATCATCTATCTTATCACTTTGCAGAAGATAATCATAATATTGTATTTAAAGATGCGGTAGAAATCCATCATATTGAACTACCAAAGCTTCCGGCTGATAGCGATGGTTCACCTTTATATGACTGGGTGAAATTTTTAGTGACTGACAATAGAGAAGACTTCGAAAAGTTAGCAGAAAAGAATATATATCTTAGAGAAGCATACAAGGAGCTCGATAAAATTAGTCAAGACGAGCAAGAACAATTAGAATATGACGAAAGAAAAAGATCTATTTATTATTATAATGAGACAAAGCAAAAGAATTATGAAAAAGGTTTTGCTGAGGGCAAAGCACAGGAAAGAAAACATCTGGAAGAAATTTTAAAGAGCCTTGGCAAAACAGATGAACAGATAAAAGATTTAATAGAAAATCAATAATCAAATAGAAAAGTAGCGGTAGTAAATCACTGATTTATTATCGCTATTTGTAATAGTAATACAATATGAAATAAAGCGCTTGACAAATATTATGGTTTATTGTACAATATTACTACAAAACAAAAAATGAAAGGAATGATTTTGAATGGCTACATATTATATCGCTTGTCGCGGTTATAGTAGAGGAGAAGGAATAAATCTTTTTTTTAGAAATAGCGACAATTATCGTTTAGCTCACTATACAAATTTGAGCTTTGATGAAGTTTTCAACTTATTTAAAGAAAGATTTAAGCAGAAGCATGGATTAAATGAATTTTCTAGAGAGGCTATAGATGGAACAAGATTATTCAGCGAATTAGGCGTGCATGATTTGAATTTAATTAAGTATGATAAAATTATGAAAGCAAAAGATGAACTCGAAAAGAATTTTTCTAAGCCTGTTTGTATAATGGTATACAATGGGGACTTTGTGC
The DNA here is from genome assembly GCA_934489735.1 of uncultured Eubacteriales bacterium. GTDB lineage: Bacteria > Bacillota > Clostridia > Oscillospirales > Acutalibacteraceae > CAKSSR01. The sequence continues at coordinate 11,764 of CAKSSR010000030.1, forward strand.
TTGAAGATGGTAAGGAATTTGAAGGACATGGAATAGGATTTGAAGAGGACGGAACGGATGATAAACAAATATATGTTATACCAGATACTAATTTGCTAATATCAGGTGGGAAAAAGCTTCTTAAAGCATTGAATGAAAAAGACAGCAGTAAATTTACTCAACGTGATGATATTGATTTGTCTACATTTTGCCCCAAATGTAGTGATGATGTTTATGTGAATTATTTCCTTAATAGCAATACGGAAGTGGTTGGAACGGGGATATTTATGAGCCATGAAAAATGTTTAGAATATTGTGAAAGAACATTGAAACCTGATAGGCTAAATACTGAAAATCTGACATTCTACATGTATACGGCAGGAAAAGATAGTGATTATTATGACAAATGGTATACAAGTGGTTACGTTACAGGCTTTCTAAGTGAAGATAAAAAAGAAGTCTACGTATTACCGACAGGAAAAGCATTTGATACAATATCCGATTGGGACGATCTGTGTGATAAAATGAGGGATTGGGCCTCTAGTAAAACAAGTTCGTTTTTAAAGATTAATAGCTCAGATATAACGAATTTTAGAAACTGGTGCATAGATGAAAATGAACCAGAACTTACTCAGTTGGTTTATAATGGAGAAGTACTGAATGGTGGAGTGTATCCAAACGTAGATGCTTATAGAAATCATTGTTCGGGTGAAATAAGCTAACGTTTTATTGATAATTTTTGATAAAAGTAATCCGAAATATAAAATATTTAAAATAAGAACAGAAAGCCAATAACTCTTGAATACTGGTTTTCTGTTTTAATGTTCCATTGAAGAAGGCTACAGACTTGTCCGATGGATGGATGGGAATGTAGCTTTTAATGATTGTATAATAAAAATGAAGAATATGATAAGTAGACAAATGAGATTGATAGAAAAATGATATGATAAAGTTAAAGAAAAGGTTAGAATCTGGAGAGGAAATCCTATAGACTAATAGGGGAATATCAAGATAATGTGATGAAATTAATCATATTTATATCGACACAGAGGGAAAATCAATATAGAATAGATGAGCGATTGAATAAATAATTATTCTAGGATTAGTTTAATTATAAAGGAACACACGTTCGTTTCATAAAAAAATATAAAAAGAGAATCAAGCAAGGTATGATGCAATAGAAAGAAAATAAATCAAAGAGAAAAAGAAATGCAGTGGAGATTTGCGATAGCAGAAGATCCAAAATATCGGGGATATGTAAAACATAAATCAAGTGATAGTAATGTGTGCAGTATTGTGTGGGTTAGATGAACTATGTAATATAATGACGTTTGCTGATAATAAAACAGAATTTTTTAAAGAGGAATTTGGGATAGAAAAGATACCATCAAAACTAAAACAGAGGCACTCAGCACTTCAAATGATGACAGCACATTTAACTGAGAACAGAGTTGTCTTATGGTAGGAGAAGGTATGAGAAAAGACCAATGACATACCAGTATTTCAGGAAATATTTAGATACTTGAAAACAAAAGGTAAGATTATTACAGCAGCTGCAATGCATTGCCAAAAGAATAACTTGATATTTCAAGAGAATATTAGGAACTTGAGAGCGTGCACTTGATATTGGATATCATATTTTAAGAAGATGATTGTTCTTATTCAAGCAAGGATGTGCATATAACATTAAATCCCTTTCGTAAGTTAGTTTTGCTTCTGCATAAGCAATGTCTAGCGTCTTCGTCCAAAGCCAAAAAGATCAGCATTAAGAGAAACATGTTTAACTATTTATTGAATGATCACACTTTATTGCAACTTATTTCTTGTATTTAAGTTTATAAAATGAAGCTAATAACACAAAAAACTTGACAAATATCATGATTTATTGTATAATATTACTGTAAAACAAAAATGAAAGGAATGATTTTAAATGGCTACACATTATATTTTTTGTCACGGTTATAGTAGAGGAGAAGGAATAACTCATTTTTTTAGAAATAGCGAATATCGTTTAGCTTACTATACAAATTTGAGCTTTGATGAAGTTTTCAACTTATTTAAAGAAAGATTTAAGCAGAAGTATGGATTAACTGAATTTTCTAGAGAGGCTATAGATGGAACAAGATTAGACGATAAATTAGGCGGACAAGGTTCGCATTTAATTGAGTATGATAGCATTATGAAAACAAAAGATGAACTCGAAAAGTATTTTTCTAAGCCTGTTTGTGTAATGGTATACAATGGGGACTTTGTATTTGAAGATGGTAAGGAATTTGAAGGACATGGGGTAGGATTTGAAGAGGGCGGAATTGGTGATCAACAAATATATGTTATACCTGATACTAATTTACTAATGTCAGGTGGGAAAAAGCTTCTTAAAGCATTGGATGAAAGAGACAGCAGCAAGTTTACTCCATGTGATGATATTGATTTGTCTACATTTTGCCCCCAATTTGGCGATGATACTCATTTGAATTATTTTCTTAATAGCAATATGGAAGTGGTTGGAACAGAAATATTTGATGACCGTGAAAAATGTTTAGAATATTGTAAGAAAACATTGAAGCCTGATAGGCTAAATACTGAAAATCTGACATTCTACATGTATACAGCAGGAGAAGATAGTGATTATTATAACGAATGGTATACAAGTGGTTACGTTACAGGTTTTTTAGGTGAAAATGGAAAAGAAGTCTACGTATTGCCAACAGGAAGAGCATTTAATACGCCGGATTGGAACAAGCTGTGTGATAAAATGAGAGATTGGGACTCTAGTAAAACAAGTTCGTTTTTAGAGATTAATAGCTCAGATATAACGAATTTTAGAAACTGGTGCATAGGCGAAAATGAACCAGACCCTATTCAGTTAGTTTATAATGGAAAAGTACTGAATGGGGGAGTATATCCAAACGTAAATGCTTATAAAAATAATTATTCCGGTGAAATGAACTAACGTTTTATTGATAAATTTTGATAAAAGTAAGCCGAGATATAAAATATTTAAGATAAGAACAGAAAACCAATAACTCTTGAATACTGGTTTTCTGTTTTAATGTTCCCTTATTGTTATTCTTTATTTAATTTTTGATAAGAAAAATCTAAAATTTTTGTCTTTCTCTCCATTAAGATAGTATTATAGAACTCTTTTTGTAAGTCGGATATAAACGGAGTCTTATCTATGATCTTGTAAATCCTTTCTAAATTAATCTTTGGGACTATTCTTTTTAAAGCTTTGTTACAATCTTCATTTTGCAAGGATGAAATGAAGTCAAAATATTTAATCTTTTTTCCATTTATCTTAATACTTGAAAGAGGTTTTTCAAAAATACGTATTTCAATCTCAGCACGTTTGTTTAAAACATCTTTCATCATCTCTTCATCTAATCGAGGGAAGAGACAACTTCCACAATCGTAAATAGGCGCAAGCAATATTTTATCAGTTTTGATATTGTAAAGGAATCCCCAGTCACCATTATGTCGGTCCCAGTTACCAATAAGAGCATCAATGATAAACATGTCCCAAAACCGATTATTAAGTAGTTGGCTGTCGATTGCTTGTTGTTCTGTTAAAGTTTTCAAAATATCATCAAGTTCTGTTCCGTATCCATTATGCACAGAATCAACAATGCTATTCTTTAACGATGCAAAGTCTTGAAGTGCAAGACCATTTGCTGAAAAATCCTTGCAGGCGACAACAATTTTCTGCTTTCCGTTTTTGCAATAAGTTCCAAGTAAAGTTTTTTGCGTTGGAATACCAATGCTTTCAAAGACATGACATCCAATATATTCAGAAATATTTGAATGGTTCATCTTTTTATTTATAGATGGAATGGCAGGAAATTTTAGCATATATGTTTCATGGTTATATATTATTGAAATTTTACTACCGTTTGTTCCATTATATGTCCTATTGAGTATAGGACAATTTGTAAAATCAATCATAATTTATGCCTCTTTCCTTATTTTTTACTCTTTTTTTCTACTATATTGCATCCATGCGTCGAGGCTTTACTAATCATCTTTCTATATTTCAATTACTTTTTCAACTAATTATACCATTAACGCTGAAAATTGCAATGTTAGTATTAGATTTTTGCACGTTCGTTTCATAAAAAAATATAAAAAGAGAATCAAGCAAAGTATGATGCAATAGAAAGAAAACAAATCAAAGAGAAAAAGAAATGCAGTGGAGATTTGCGATAATAGAAGATCCGAGACATCAGGGAAAGTAATAGCAGTTGACGGAAAGGCGATATGTAGCACAACAAAACCAAAACAAAGGCATTCAGCACTTCAAATAGTGACAGCATATTTAACAGAGAACGGAGTTGTTTTAGGGCAGGAGAAAGTACAAGAGAAGACCAATGAGATACCAGTATTTCAAGAGATGTTGGGATACTTGAAAATAAAAGGCAAGACAATAACAGCAGATGCAATGCATTGTCAAAAAGAGACATGTAAAAAGATAATAGAGAAAGAAGGGAATTATGTATTTGGACTAAAAGAGAATCAGAAGAGTCTGTACAAAGATGTAGAATTATACTTTCAGAGTAGTAATACAAATACAGATTTAGAGACATTCACAACAACTAAAAAGAATGGAGGAAGAATAAAAAAACGAATTTGTCGAAAGCTGTCAGATTTGTCATGGCTAGATCAAAGGAGTGAGTGGAGTGGATTAAGAACAGTATTTTCTGTTACAAGAATAGTGAAGAATAAAGATAAAACAACCGAAGATACTAGCTATTATATTTCCAGTTCAAAAGCTTCTGTAAAAGAATTGCTTTCGGTAAGTTAGCTTTGCTTCTGCATAAGCAATATCTAGCGTCTTCGTCCAAAGCTAAAAGGATCAGCATTAAGAGAAATATGTTTAACTGTTTATTGAATGATCACACTTCATTGCAACTTATTTCTTGTATTTGAATTTATGAAACGAGCCTGAATTAATAATATAAAACACTTGACAAATATTATAACTTGTTGTATTATATTACTATAAAACAAAACGAAAGGAATGATTTTAAATGGCTACGCATCGTATTTTTTGTCATGATTATAGTAGAGCAGGAGGAATAACTAGTTTTTTTAGAAATAGCGAATATAGATTAGCTAGCTATACGAATTTGAACTTTGATGAGCTTTTAAATTTATTTAAGGAAAAGTTCAAACAAAAGTACGGATTAGCTGAATTTTCTAGAGAGGCTATAGATGGAACAAGATTAGATGACGGATTAGGCGGACAAGGTTCGCATTTAGTTGAGTATGATAACATTATGGAAACAGTAGATGAACTCAGGAAGATATTTTATGAGCCTGTTTATACAATGGTATATAACGGAAAATTTGAATTTGAAAGTGGTAATCAATTTGAAGGACATGGGATAGGATTTGTAGTGAAAACAGATAATGATAGACAAATATATATTGTACCTGATACTAATTTACTAATTTCAGGTGGAAAAGAAATTCTTAGAGTATTAAAAGAAAAAGACATTAGTAAATTTACTCAACGTGATGATATTGATTTAGCTGCGTTCTGCCCAAAATGTAGCGATGACCCTGGTTTGTATTATTTTATTAACAGCAATATGGAAGTGGTTGGAACAGAGATATTTATGGACTATGGAGAATGTTTAGAATATTGTGAAAGAACATTGAAGGATGATAGTGAAACACCGATGCCATATACAGCAGACGCTGAACAACTAAAATTTTACATATATACAGCAGGAGAAAATAGTGATTATTATGGCAGATGGTATACAAGTGGCTACGTTACAGGATTTTTCAACGATAACAAAGACGGAGTCTATGTATTGCCAACAGGAAGAGCTTTTAATACACCAGATTGGAACAAGCTGTGTGATAAAATGAAAAATTGGGACTCTAGTAAAACAAGTTCGTTTTTAGAGATTAATAGATCAAATATAACATATTTTAAGCAATGGTGCATAGGCGAAAATGAACCAGGACTTACTCAGTTAGTTTATAATGGGAAATTACTGAGTGGGGGAGTATATCCAAACGTAAATGCTTATAAAAATCATTATTCAGGTGAAATGAGCTAACGTTTTGTTGATATTTTTTGATAAAAGTAAGCCGAGATATAAAATATTTAAGATAAGAACAGAAGACCAATAATCGAATTATCCCAAACTGTATAGACAGTATAAAAGGGCCCAATTGAGTAGACAATTAAAAATTAAATAAATTAAGCAATGAACTGATTTCGTTTTCTAACGGAGTCAGTTTTGTTTTAGATTGAATGCGATAATTGTTGTAAAAATTGACATATCTAACTATGAAACATTCAATATGCTCGTAATTAGATAGTTTAACCCTGCAAATATATTCAATTTTAAGTATTTAAAAGGAATCTTCGACCAAATCATTATCATATGGATTTCTACGTCTTGACGTTTGATATGACACAACACTGTTATCGTAAATATCTCTGATTACAAATTAATAGCAATTACCTGTACTGTTGGTATGTACGATATATCGGTAACCCATTTTTGATTTAGTCTATCGGCTATAAATTATCTGTTAAACGAATTGGGATATTTATATAAACGCTTTAATACATATTTGAATTTCTCAAGCTATATACGTACTCTGCGATATCCATAAGTATTTCTGCTCCTTCCCTGGCATTTTCTTATCTTATCAGCTGACTCTAAATCTCTATCAGGTATTTCTAACCTCTTTAAAAATGCATAATGCCCACTGCAAGGCACTTGAAGAAACTTGCACGTCTCATTTATACCATACTCGTTTTCGTACCTTAAGATTGATGTCCTCACTTTCTTTCTATAATATAAGAGAAAATCTTTCATTAATTTATTCTCCGTTTCTAATCTTTTTATATATCTCTCTTTATTTACTATTACATATCTTATTTGAACCAGTCTGTCTTGCTTTTGCACTTATAGTACCATACTTTCGCTTTTCCTTTGTCTACCTATCTTTTTAATTACCTCTCCTGCCTCTATCATTCGATCTCTTTTGCTCTTCCTTTTGAAAAAACCTCGAATTTGTTTATAACTCATCCACCAATCTCTCTGTTATTTATCTATGTGTTAATCCTTGTCTTTTTATCTCTATTACTTCATTTTCATATAGTTTTATGCTTCTGTAATTCCTTGGCATAATTTTTACCTCTTGATATATATTCTACATCAAGAGGAACTTCTTTAATTGCCCTTTTTTACGGACTTGTTCACTTTTTATCAATTCTTTATAAAAAATTCGGTACAACTCCATTTGATTGCTCAAGTAGTACTGAATTTTCGTATAGCAATGTAATTACTGCCTGTTTATCTTTAAATAATTTATTAATTTCTGGATCTGTATCTTCATCATTTACCTGCCATGAAATTAAAATTTTATACTTATTATATGCATCTTCTTAATAAGAAGTATTTATTCTCTTGCTAGTTCCTTATTTTACTCAGCTGTCTCTCTGTAACCAAGGTCCTCACTTTGTTTTTATTCTCATTATCTTTTAATAAATCCTCTATAACTTCACTTGATTGCTCTAATGATATTGAATTTTCATACAAGAATTCGATTAAATTCAAAGCTGTCTCTTTATCATCAAATGACTTGTCAATTTTTAATTCTATATCTTTACCGTCGGTTTGCTCTGAAATTAAAATTTTATATTTGTCGTAATCATTTTTTAATAAGAAGTATTTAATTACTCCTTCTCTTTGCCAATTTCTAATTTTACTCGATTTTCTTTCTGTAACTAAATTTTTCATTATATTTTATTCTCCTCATTTTTTA
>CAKSSR010000031.1 GCA_934489735.1 uncultured Eubacteriales bacterium
TCTTATCTTTATAATATGCCTCTGCCTCTCTTGCTGCTACTTCTTCCGATTCTCCTGCCAATATCATTTCTGAATACTTTTCAGCATAATAATAGCTTTTCCCTGTCTTCATAACCTTTTCCAATGCTTCCGCCCTTATTCTTGCTTCTCGGTCAGGCATGCCTTCTTCTAATATTGATTCTGCATATTTTATCGCATAACCATAATTCCTTCCATCTTTTATTTCTCTCGACACAATTTCTGCATAATCATGTTTTCTGCCTTCTATTAATATTTTTTCAAACAATTCTGCCCTTTTCCTGGCTATATCCTCAGGGCAGTCTTTTATTATTAAATTCCCATATTTACTTATATAATTACATCCTCTTCCTGACATTTCTTCATTATCTACTAATTCCGCTACTTTTCTCGCTTTATAATCTGGAACATAATTTGATATCAAAGTCGCATAAACTGATGCATGACGATATCCTTTTCCTTCTTTCATCTCTTTGTCTACTATTTCTGCGATAGTTCTTGCAACTTCTTCCCCTGTTTCAGGTTCATCATCCAGCTCTATATATTTCTTCACATAAAAATAACTTCTACCAGACTCAATCTCATCTTTAGCAATGCTTAAGGCTCTCTGCATAAATATATCATCTTTATTAAATAAATTTGAAGTTCTTATTTCTTTTTCTAATTTTTCTAACCTCATCGCTTTCAAATCATGCGAGGCCATAATATTAGCATAATAATCTGCTTTTTTAGCATTTCCACTTAAATTAAATTCTTTTTCAAACGCTTCTGCCTGAAGCATAGATCTTTCTGCATCTAACTTGCGCATAACTCTTAAAAATAAATAATATTCTTCATAAATCAAGCTTTTATTCTGATGATCTAATTCTCTATCAATTTTTTCTGCTTGTTCTCTTGCATCTGCTTCTTCTAACTTGCCTTTTTTTACTAGATTATTATAAATCCTTAAATATCTTTCACTTTTTCTTTCTTCTTCTCTACTCACTTTTAAAGTTTGCACTTGTTCGCTTACATTTTGCTGGCATTTATCACTTTTTTCTTCCATTGCCATAGATGATACTCCCAATACCGTCCCCAGACACAATACGCATGTAGATATTTTCAATAAATTCATTCTTTCTTCCTCCATCTTTAATTAAATATTAGTACACTTTATTTTATCATATTATTCCTCTAATTACTTAAACTTAACAAAATCTTAACAATTCAAAAAAAGAGTCAGCCAATCCTGACCAACTCTTATCCTCAATTTTAATTGCCTAATCAAAGCAATAGCCTCTATCTTTCTTATCTTTATAATATGCCTCTGCCTCTCTTGCTGCTACTTCTTCCGATTCTCCTGCCAATATCATTTCTGAATACCTTTCAGCATAATAATAGCTTTTGCCTGTCTTCATAACCTTTTCCAATAATTCCGCTTTTATTCTTGCTTCCCGCTCATTCAAACCTTCTTCCAATATCGATCTTGCATATTTTATTGCATAGTTATAGCCTTTTCCATTTTCCACTTCTTTCGATACTATTTTTGCCTCTTGCCTTGCATAACTCTCCTCTTCATGATCAATTACAATTAATTTAGCATATTGCATAGAATAGCAATAATCTTTACCAGACTTCATTTCTTTAATCGATATGTCTGCCCACTTTCTTGCTATTTCTTCGCTTTCATTCCATTCAATCATCACATTGGCACAAATTTTTGCATAGTCAAACCCTTTGCCTTCCATAAATATTCTTTCAAATATTTCTGCTTTTCTTCTTGCTATTCGCTCAGGATGACCATCTATTATCATTGCGTCTGAATAAACCGTTGCATATCTAACACTTTTCCCTCTTTTTACTTCACAATCTGTTATCTTTGCTACTTCTCTTGCCTTATCCTCTGGGACCTTTTCTTCCATTAATTCTACAACTCTTGATGCATATAAGTAATTTGATTCAAATATTCCTGCCTCTTTGTCAACCAGTTCTGCAGTTTTTCTTGCCTCGTCTTCTGGCATGCCTTCCATTATTAAATCTGCATATTTCCTTGCATAATTATATCCTTTTCCTGCTTTTACTTCATTATCTACTACTTCCGCTATTTTTCTCGCTTGGCTCTCTGGAATACAATTTGATATCAATGTCGCATAAACCGATGCATAATGATATCCTTTTCCTACTTTCATCTCTTTGTCCACTATTTCTGCCATACGTCTTGCAATGTCTTCTCCTATTTTATTTCTGTCCAGCTCTACATACCTTTTCACATAGAAATAGCTTCTACCAAGTTCAATCTCATCTTTAGCAATATTTAAGGCTCTTTTAACAAGCTTATCATTTTCATTAAATAATTTTGAAGCTGCTATCTCTTTTTCTAATTTTTCTAGTCTCATGGCTTCTAAATCATGCGAGGCCATAATATTAGCATAATAATCTGCTTTTTTAGCATTCCTATTTAAATTAAATTCTTTCTCAAACACTTCTGCTTGAAGCATAGCTCTTTCCACATCTAGTTTGCGCATCACTCTTAGCGATAAATAATATCCTTCATATGTCAAACTTCTATTTCTATCTAGTTCTTTATCAATTATTTCTGCCTGTTTCCTTGCGTCTGCTTCTTCCAACCTGACCTTTTTTACTAGACTATTATAAATTCTCAAATATCTTTTGCTTTTCTCCTTACTCACCTCTAAATTTTGCACTTGTTTGCTTACATTTTGCTGACATTTCTCACCATTTCGTTCCATTCCCATTACCGATAGCCCACATGATGTACTTAAACATAAAATACATGCAGATATTTTTACTAAACTTTTCATTTTGACTACTGCCTCCACTTATATCTTTAAAATAACATTTGCTATTCTACCATATTTCTTATCTAATTTCATGCAATTTATAAAAATTCGGTTGTTTTAATAAAAAAAAGTCAGCCAATCTTGGCCGACTCTTACATTTTATCAATACTTTTTTGCTTCTGCTCTTGCTTTTTCTTCCGTTTCCCCTTTAAATATCAACTCTGCATATCTTATTGCATATTCATATGTCTTTCCTGACTTCCCTTCGAAATCCGCTATTTCTGCTATGTATAATGCCTCTTGTGGTCGCAAGCCACATTTTACCGCTTCTGCATATGCAGGTGCAAAAAAGCTTCCTCTAACTTGTTCTTTTCTTGCTATTGTCCTCGCATTTCTCCTTGCCTCATCCTCAGGATCGCCTTTTGATATCAACTTTGCATATTCTACTGAATAAGAATATTCTTTGCCTTGTGACATTTCACTGTCTACTATTTCTGCTTGCTTTCTTGCAATATGTTCCCCAAGTCCTTCTCCCAGTAATGCGTTTACATATCTCAATGCATAGTTTATATCTCTTCCAACACCCACTTCTTCGTCTAATAGGTTCGTCATTGTTTCATCCATATTGCTAAGCCCGGCAAAGACCGTATTGATGTTTCTCATAATATTTTTAGAATATTTACTTAAACTCAGCAAATAGCTAAATGGACCCTTTTTTTCTTTAATTATGGTTGCCAGTTCATGAGCTTCTTTCGAAAATCCTATATCATACATCTCACCAACTGTCTTAAAAACATCCTCAATTTGTACAACATGCTTAATATTATTAGTCGTTATTATGTTGGCATAGTAGTCCGAATAAGCAAAATTCTTAGTAGTTTCAAATTTCTTTTCAAATATTTCTGATTGATACCTGGCTCTTGTTACTCGCATCTTACGGATGGCAGTCAACATTGAATAGTACTGTGCGTAGACTAAACTCTTGCCTTCTTTTATTTCCTTTTTAAATATCATCGCTTGACTTCTGGCATCAGAATTGCTTAAGTTACCTTTCCTTAGCAAATAACTGTAAAATTCATTATACATTTTTTCTAATTTTTCTGTGCTAATCCCTGCCTCACTGCTCGACTGAGGCAACATTCTACTAAACCACGACCCCGCTTGCGATTGGAATCCAATCATTGAGCCTCCAATGCAAAATATACTTAATGATATTCCTATTAACTTATTCATATTCATTTCTTTTCCTCCTTAATTTTACCTTTCTGTCATATCAATATTCAAATTGTTTTGCAAACTCTATTCTCTTTTCAAAATCAATTCCACTTAATTTTTTATTCTTTCCTAAACAAGTCTTATCATTTTTCAAAATTTCTAAACAAATCATAACTAAATCCTTACCGATCCTTATTTTTTGCTTCTTTTTCTCGATATTTTCTACCGATTATCAGTTCCCTACGTAGTTATGTTATCATACATGCTTTACAGTGTCAATATTTTGTAAAAAAACGCCCTTCATTTAGAAGAGCGTCCAAGTCAATTAAAGTGTGGTTTCGTTTCGTCGCAGTCGCAATCTATTCTTGCTTCTCCCACTTCTGTCTTTGCTCCAAATACCACTGGAACATCCACAGCTATTTTCTGAGTAATTGTAAACTTACAAGTAGCTTTTTTCTTCCCTTCGCAATCACAACCACGATTGACCATTGGTTTTCCTATACATTTTGTCTTAACTTTTCCCACATCTGCAAACGGTTTTACTTCAACTGGCAAACAGATTGCAACATCTTGTCTTCCTATTGCAGGACAAACATCCATCGGATGAGTCATTCCCTTTTCAAAATCATCTAACATAATATAACCCCCATTAAATAGTCACCATGTAGTTGTTTTACATGGCTATATTATATAATAAGACAAAGTCTGAAAAATGTTACTAACTCATAAGCACGACGGATGTACATTAATTACGTTTTCGTTTAAATTTTATTAATTTCATCATACAGATATCCAAATTTACCTAACATTGACTTAGTTAAGCTTACATTATCTTTTTCTAATTCTCTTTTTATAGCTCTGAGTATATCTATCAAATTAATCTTATTCCCTCTGTCTGCTGCCAGATAAGCCGCAGCCATCATTACATTCTTAATAATAGCACCAGTGAAGTCAAATAGTTCTGCTATTGTTAAGAAATCTATATTTTTAGATACAGGTGCATCATCAGGAAGTACAGACTTCCAAATCTCATATCTCAAATTCTTGTCAGGTTCTCTAAATCTGACATGATATTTAAATCTTCTTATAAATGCCGGGTCTATTGCCGCATAGTTATTCGTAGCTATTATTGCTATGCCCTTATATTCTTCAATACATTGCAATAGTAATGACGATTCTATGTTAGCAAATCTTTCATTTGCCCCATTTACTTCTAGTCTTTTATTAAAAATAGCATCAGCCTCATCAAAAAATAGAATACTATTGCTTTTCTTAGCCTGATCAAATATTTGTTTTATATTCTTTTCCGTCTCACCTATGTACTTATCTATCACTTGAGACAAGTCTATTCTATACATTTCCATATTGAGTTCATTAGCAATTACTTGAGCTGCCATCGTCTTACCTGTTCCAGGAGGTCCTGAAAAGATAACTGTCAATCCAGATCCATAAGGAACTATTTGAGAGAAGTTCCATTTATTCAATACAATGTGCTTATACTTAACACAGTTGCATATATCTCTTAATATTGACTTCTCTCCCTCATGCAATTTCAAGTCATTCCAATTAAAATTCCAATTAGTCTTAGTCGCCTTATCAGAAAGCTTATGTTCTAGTTGTAAATAGCAAGCCTTATATATATTTTTTTCAGATATTGCTTTATTTTTGCCGCCCGACATAAGCGATGCTTGCCTTAATGCTTTTATAATCTGGCCTGGCGTCACTACAAATGTATTAGCTAGCTTTTCTATGCTTAAATTTTCTTCCAACTTATAGCTGTTGCTATACAATTTCCATACTTCTATCAACTGAAGCTCAGTCAAATCCTTCAATTCCATTAAAAATATTTCTTCTTTGCTATATTTAAAGTTTTCTCCCTCAGTCAACAGAAATATTCTTGGAATATACTTATGTACTCGCCCTTTTAGTAAAGTTATTAATTTATCAATTTCGCCCTTTTCCAGTTCCTCAATTCCAGTTATTCCAAATGACATTGATTTAATAGCGCATTCTCTTAAAGAATATTTAATTGGTATTATAGCTTTATCTATACTTTTATTATCCTCTGTCAAATATTCCTTTATATCGAAGAACAGCACGTTAGATTTTATCTTATTACAGAAGTGACTTATCAAATGTCTCTTACCTATTCCTTCCGGCCCTTGTAATATTACCAATGGATACTTGTCATATTGCATAAACCCATTTAAAATTTCCAACTCTTCGTCTCTAAACATCAATGGATTTAAATTCCCCGATTTAGAAATCAATAGCACATTGTCACATGAGTAATTATTTTGCCCTGTTATTATATCAACTATCCTTTCATCGCAAACCAAAGGCTGTTCAAAGAAGTCCTCGTTCGTATTGATTGTTGGGAATAATATGCATATATCTCTAATTCCTCTATAAATATCATCATAATTTCTAAAGATATTTCCCGAATTATTAAAGAAGAACACCTTCGTGCACATATCTATCGTCGGATAAGTAACATTTTCCTTACCTGATATCAACTTGAAGACTTTAAAGAACTCTTTATCAAAGAAATGTAGCAATGCCACTGTGAGAAACCACAGCTCGAGTCCTCCCAAATTAAACTTCATTTCTATATTATGAAGGATACAATCTGTCGTGCACTCAAAGTTTTCTTTACTATAGGTAACATTTTCTTCAACTTTTATATCACTATCGTGAAGTTTGAAGAGATCTGACCCATGGATTCTTGATATAATGAAATTATAAATATTATCTGACTTCACACTTCCATCAGAAAACCCACTTGCCTCTATTTTGTTCTTTAAAGATCTTACTACGTCTGTGTAGTTAGACTTAGCTTTTTCATCAGCTAGGTCATCAATATATAAATCTTTGTTAGCTAGTACATATTCGTAGAACTTAAATGTTGCCCAGCAAAAAAGGTCCTCTAAATATTCCATATTATTTTTATACGGACTGGCAGTTATAAGTCCATTCATCATAAAAAGCACCTCTAATCTATTAATTTATCACTCTTCCATAAAATCCTTAAGTTTTTTACTTCTACTTGGATGTCTCAACTTTCTTAAAGCCTTTGCTTCTATTTGTCTAATTCTCTCTCTTGTAACATTAAATTCTTTTCCCACTTCTTCCAAAGTTCTAGCCTTTCCGTCTACCAAGCCAAAGCGAAGTTTAAGGACTTTCTCTTCTCGAGGTGTCAATGTGTAAAGAATTTCTGATAACTGCTCTTTTAGTATCGTATTTGATGCGGCATCTGCTGGAGCTAAAGCGTCACAATCTTGAATAAAGTCTCCTAAGTGGCTGTCCTCTTCCTCTCCTATTGGTGTCTCTAATGATACAGGTTCCTGAGAAGCCCTTAAAATTTCTCTAACTTTGTCTTCAGGCATATCCAATTCTCTTGCAATCTCTTCAGCTGATGCTTCTCTTCCTTTCTGATGCAATAATTGATTAGAAACTTTCTTAACTTTGTTTATAGTCTCTACCATATGAACTGGAATTCTTATCGTCCTAGCCTGATCCGCAATTGATCTCGTAATTGCTTGCCTTATCCACCAGGTGGCATAAGTTGAAAACTTAAATCCCTTTGTATAGTCAAACTTCTCTACTGCTTTGATAAGTCCTAAATTTCCTTCCTGTATCAAGTCTAAGAAATGCATTCCTCTAC
Source organism: uncultured Eubacteriales bacterium (assembly GCA_934489735.1). Classification (GTDB taxonomy): domain Bacteria; phylum Bacillota; class Clostridia; order Oscillospirales; family Acutalibacteraceae; genus CAKSSR01. The sequence goes on from CAKSSR010000031.1 coordinate 7,678, forward strand.
TTAAGTATCTTTTTGCAATACTTACTACAAGCCTCAAGTTGGCCTCAGATAACCTTTTCTTAGCTTCCTCGTCCCCTTCAGATGTCCTGATAGCTAAATCAATCTCTTCCTCAGGAGAAAGCAATGGGACTTGTCCAATTTCCTTCAAATATACCTTAACCGGGTCATCAACTGCTATACCATCTGTATTAATTCCTAAGTCTGTACTAGACGGATTTAAGTCAAATGATATATCCGACAATGGTATTTCGTCAAACTCGTCTGACAAATCCATCCCCATCGATTCCATAGAGTCATAAAGATCGTCTATCTTTTCTGGGTCAAAGTTCAATCTTTCTAAAGCGTCTAAAGCATCTTCTGTATTTATTGAGCCAGTTTCCTTCCCTTTCTTTACTAAATCTTCAATTATGTCATCTTGTTCATTATCACTGACGTCATGTTTGTCTTCATGTTCATTCGACAAATCGGTTTCTTGCTCTAAATTTTCACTTTTTTCAGATCCTTCTGATAAATTTTCTTCATCTTTCACATCTCTCTTTTCCAATTTTAATTCTTTATTATTTTTTTCTTTTTGCATATTCACTTTTCGCCTCCGAAATTTATGAGAATTAATAAATTTTAGTTGTATTCTAATATGTCAAATGGTCTATATCCTCATAATGTTACTTATTTCAGACGCTTTCTCCTTCTTTAAAAGATTATAGCGTTGTAACCTACGCTTAATATTTATTATCATTATTTTTCAAAAATTTGAGCCTTCCGATATATTCTTTTATATCATCAATATCATTGTTGTCGCTGTTATTAAACTTTATCTTGTCACTCTCTTCTATTATTATATTGATATATTCATTCATTGCTTCATCTGTCCCTGAACCTGAAATATACGAACCCATAATTCTAGTTATCCTTCCCATCTCTTCCGGGGAAAAGTTAACCGAAAGGTCAGATAGTTCTATACCCTTCTCGTTTAATGTCCTCTCTATTATATTTTCGTATATCTTCTTATTAAATGAAGTGCAAAATCTGTCCGGCGGTAACCTGCCGTAAATTTCTTTGACTTTATCTGGATGATGCATAATATATGATATCAAAGCTTCCTCTGCAACCGCTGCCCTTAAATGCTCGGCTTTCTCTGGATTTACTTTGTCTTGAAAGGCAAACATGTTCTTTTGAATCTCCTTGAAAGCCTTAGTCTTTTCTGACCTTCTCCTTTTATTTATAAATTTATTAATCTGTATCTTTATCGCAGATTTGTCTATCCCTAACTCTTGACTCAGCTTGCTAGAATATATCTCTTGCTCAATCTTAGAATCAAGTTCGCTTAATGCTTCACATGCCTTCGTTAAATATTCTACCTTTTCTGAAGGAATTTCTAAATTTTTGCCTTTCTTTAGCTTCTGAAGCTTGTACTCTATATCATCCATGGAACTTTCTAAAATCTTCTCAAACCTTACTCTAGCTTCTTTGCCATATTTCTTTATAAATTCATCTGGGTCCTTGCAACCTGGGATAGAAATTACTTTGACTATCATACCAATCTCTCTAAAAATTGAAATAGCTCTATATGCAGCTTTCTGCCCTGCTTCGTCTGCGTCATATGATATAAATACCTCCTCTGCATATCTCCTCATAAGTCTAGCTTGGTCTGATGTCAATGACGTGCCTAATGTCGCTACAGCGTTATTAAATCCTATCTGATGCATCGCTATGACATCCATGTACCCTTCACATAGTATTAGTTGCTTCTTGCCTGAATTCTTGGCAAAGTTAAGCGCAAATAAATTGCTGCTTTTCTTGAAAACTAATGTGTCTGATGTGTTCAAATACTTAGGTTTGCTGTCGTCTAACACCCGCCCGCCAAATGCTATCACTTTTCCATTGTTATTTATTATCGGGAACATGACTCTGTTAACAAATCTATCAACTACGTTGCCTTTTTTACTCCTCAATGCTAAATTTGCTAAAATTATGTCTTCCTCTTTGTAACCTTTCCCTCTTAAATGATTAACTAATGAAAAATAAGACTCGTCTGCATATCCTAATCCAAAGTGCTTGATTGTCGACGTCTTCATGTTTCTTCCAGTAAAATATGATAAAGCTACTTCGCCTCTTTCAGAAATTAAATTATTGTGAAAAAATCTAGCAGCTTCTTTATTAATCTCATATATTGTCTTCCGTTTGTCTTCCCTCGCTTCAGAAACGTTATCATCTATCTTAAGATTGGCTCTCTCCGCTAATAGCTTGACTGCATCAATGTAGTCTAAATTGTTGGCCAAACGTACAAATGTTATAACATCCCCTCCACATCCGCAGCCAAAACAGTAAAACGAATTGCTCTCTGGATAAATATTAAATGAAGGTGTCTTCTCTCCATGAAAAGGACATAGCCCTACCAAGTTTCGACCTGATCTCTTTAATGAAGTATAATCCGAAATGACATCAACTATATCAATTCTCGCTTTCAATTGCTGCATAAAATCATCTGATAAATGCATTGTTCTTCCCTACTCTTCCTTTCCATTTCATTTAGCATCGACTTTTATCATCAATATTTACGATGCTTATATAATATACTGAAAAAAATCATTAATTCCTTCAAAAATAATAAAAAAAGTTTAAATTTGTATAGCTGAACAAAACCAATATCTAATATTGTACTTTTTTATCGAATTCAGTATATTCACTCCGCTTCTTCCTCCATTAAACATGACTCATCTATAATACTTCTGTATATCTTTTCAAAAGATCCTTCCTTAATCCCATGCTCCTTCGCTCTCCCTCTGGCTTTGTCTACTATCTCTTGAATTCTGTCTCTCTGTACTACCGGAATTCCGTTCTCTTTCTTATGCTTCCCAATCAATGATATTATATTAAACCTCTCTATTAATAAAATTAATATTTTATCATCAATTTTATCCAATTTCCCTCTAAATTCCATCATTTTGTCGTCTATCAAAAAAATCACTTCCCCTCTACTAAAAATTATAATCGAGACCTTTAATTAATTCAACCGGCCTCGACTAAATTTATATACTATTTTTAATCGTCACTTAACCTCTGTTATCATTCTCTTTTTCAATTCTTCTTACTTGCTTCCCCTTTGTTTGCTTTTTTCTTTAAATTTTCTAAGTCAATTCTTCCTAAATTACCAGTACCTTTTAATAAATTAATAAGTAATAATAATTTTTTTATATCTCCTGGCTTTTTCTCACTAATTTTTATACCAGAATCTATTGCTTCATTAAACTCTCTTTTTTCCCCTTTAAGCAAACAAAATACTTTGTCTTTTTCACTATAATAAGCCGTTATACCATTTTGATCATTGGCTCCTTCTTCTACATAATATGTACATCCATTTAAATCTTCCACTGAATAATTAACATCAAAACCTTCTTCATTGCTTAATACTTCAAATATTTCATATGCTAAATTATTATCTAATGCTTTTACTTCCTCATAAAACTTTTCATACGTGGCACCTTCATCTTCCTTTTCGATTACTTTGGCTACCTTCCCATTCAATACATAGACCTGCCGTGTTTTACTCTTGAAGAGATAAGACCCTTCATCACTTCCTTCACCTTCTTTTACATAGAATTCATATTCATTTCCGTCAACCGTCATTATAATATTTTCTTCAAATTTTTTATTATTTTTTATAAGTTCTATAAATTCAGCAAAATTTGTCTTTATCCACCCGGCCATTGCTTCCTCATTTCCAACATCCGGGCCCAAACAAATTGTAAAATTGTATCCATTAATATTTTCGACATAATAAAAACTCTCTCCAAAGTCCATAGTCACATCTTTAATTTTGCAATTGTTTTCATTGCTATTTACTATTAAAAACTTATTTTCTTCATCTATTTTAATATCTATATCACTGTCGTCTGAACCCTTTGGTGCCATTTCTAAGTTTATTTTCACTGTTCCTACAAAATCTCCCAAAAGTTTATTAAAAACTTCCATCTTTTTATCTTTATCTATATTTTCAAACCTATCCTCTTGACTAATAAAATCTACTTTACACTTTCCATTTAAATTATATAGCCAATATAAGTCATCTATTGTATCAAAATTTTTTTCTTTTAAAGATTTTATATTAATACATTGCTTGTTATCTCCTGCGTCTATTACACATTTATTAATATTTTCTTTCTTTATGATACATATTATTATATTTTTCCCTGAACCATATTGATAAACTTTAATCTTATTAACACCTTCTATATTATTAATTCCATCTTCAATATAATATTTATATTCTTTCAACTTCTCTCGTTTACAACAGTCTTTCCCTTCCAAAGAGAAAACATCTCTACACTTTTTTTCTTCAAATATTCCATTCATATTTGATTTTAAGAACTCCACTATACCGTCATATGAATTCATAATAAGTTCTTTTTTCTTTCCATCACTATCTTCAAAAGCCCCTGCAAAACTGAAGTTGTTCCAATACTTCTGTTGAACATACTCAATTATCCAGTCCTTTATCTCGTCTGAACTGTGATCCTTTATAATTACACATCCTTTATATAAACATGTGATAAACTTCTTAATAAATCCTAGTTTATCTTTTACCTCTTCAAAACTAACTTGTTCTGTATCTTCATGGTTACTAATATATTTTATTTCATTTATTGCATCGACAAAAAAATAATCCTCTATATTCTTTCCTATTTCTAACTTTTCCATTTGATCTTCTGAAATTACTGAAGCATCATCACTTGGTCCTACCACATAATAATTAGATATCTTACCATAAGCTAAACTATATGGTCTGCCTTGTGCATAAAGTTTGTTATTTTTATCCACTTTTAAACCTTTCTTTATAAAAATATTGCCACATTCATTCAATTTTTCATGGTTAAATTCTTCACCTCTTTTTTTCAGTCCTAATCCTATAACTACTTCATTAATTTTTTCTTCCTTATTAAAATTTTTTTCCTTATCTTTGTATCTGTCAAATGCCCCCTGCTTGCCAAAAACTTTATTATACAAATCACAATAGTCATTTATTTCAATTTCAGTAGTAGTTAGACCACCCGCATTAAAATAAATTTTTTTATTTTTTGATGGATTAAATAAACGATATGATTTTCTAATTGGTTTCACTTTCAAGTATTTTTCTAGATATTCATCTCCTTTATTAATCTTTAAATTCTTTTCATATGTCTCTTCGTAATACTTTCCTTCTATAAATTTTAATTTCTCTACGTTTATTCCTTCTAATTTTGTTTTCTTAAGTTTGGTTTCCTTATTATCGTTACATTTTAATACTACATACCTCCCATTTCTATAAATCGTTATAACTTTATCTTCTATACTATCTTCTTCAGAAAAATCTGCATAAATTTTATTATCTTTTTCTTTTAACACTTTAAATATACCTTTTAATTTTTCTTTTTTAACACGGTGACTGTCTGTAATATCCTTTAATTTTAATTCTTTTTCCTTAATCACCTTTAAAAATTCACCTTCTCCTTTATCTAAGGCTTCTTTATACATTTTATCCTCTAATGTAGTTTTTACTATCATATTCCCATCTTCGATATAAAAATATAATATACTTCCCTTACTAACAGCTTCAAAATCACCATAAAATTTAATTGCATCACAAGATTTTACTTTGTCATTAATTGAATCGGTACTAATAATTCCTTTTCTATTCATTGCACTAAACACTTTAAATGTTTCTAGCTTATCAAAAATTTCCGAAATTCCCCTTCCCCCATCAGAACTAAGCTTAAAACTAGTCCTATAAGGCTTTGAATCCAAAATATAATTAAAAAATAAATCTAGTGGAATTTCCTTTAACGTTTCTACTTCTATTTCTTTATCAAAATTTAGTTTGCCACATTCATTTAGATCTAGTTCTTTTCCTGAGCCACCCCATTTACAGTTAAATATATAATAATCATTTTCTTCCAAAATACAACACATTAATTTATCTTCTTCTTTTATATTGCTTTCAATATGAAAAGTTGCATTTGTAATTCCCTGGCCACCCGTTTGCTTCAAAAATGTAAATTTACCTTCAAAATCATTATCATTCGATAAAAGACAAGCTGCTAAGTTTCTGCTGACGCCTGTATAAGCCCTCGTAGCACCTAATTTTGTAGTAATTGCATCATATAGATCTTTAATACCTGTTACCTCAATTATATGATCCTTATCATAGTTTATTTCCTTATTACTACTGTTGCTATAATGATTAGAATCATATTCATTTTCACATTTAGCTTCAAAGTCTTCATCTGCAAATTTTAAATATCCATTGTCCACCACTACTTGTATTTCTGTTGAATTTCTCTTTAAAAGAAACTCTTTTTCTTTACAAGGTCTTCCCTTTTTCTTTTCAATCCCTTTGTCCTCAGGCTTTTTACTATCAGATTCGTCAAACTCTTCAGATCTCTCATCAGACTCTTCGTCACTATTTTCGTTATCCGATTCATCAGATTCATCAGATTCCTCTTCAGAGTCTTCTTCGCTATATTCTTCTCCAGATCTTTCATCATATTCTTTCTCAGAATCTCCTTCATAGCCTCCTTCGCTATATTCTTCTTCAGATTCGTCAGAGGGTTTTCCATCCTCATCTTCTGCTTCTTCATGTTCTTCTTGTCCTTTAATAGGTTCTTCCTTTACCTCTTCTACTTTTATTTTATCCTTTTTCTCCTCAGGGGTGTCTGCGCTTATCGGCTTATTAGTAGGCGCAGGCTGATCTGGTTGTACCCCCCCCGATTTATATTTTTCACCCATTATAAACTGATATACCATTTCTATCAAGTTCTCTATACTAAAAAATTTTCTACTCATTTCAATCTCCCTCCATTAATTTTATTGGCTTTGTCTTCAATTTTAAATAAATCAATTATTTTCATACTCTTCTTATGATCTTCTGTACCTCTTAGTCCTTCTATCTTTTTCATGCAATCACCTTCTGTTTCAACTCCAAGCTTTGCTGACAATCCTGCAAAAAATTTACTTTTCATTAATTCTTTTATATCATCAACCAATGCATTTGCATCATCTTTTTTGGGGCCTTTATTATATTCATTAAGTTTACCTTGTATTTCCTCATCCTCTAGATTATCAAATATCAACCTTTTGTCCTTTAGGTCTATCTTTAACTTCTTCACCTCGTTCTTCATTTCTCTCAATTTATTTTTAGCTCGTTCTTCTCTTGAATATCTTTTTATCTTTTTACCAAATAAAGTGCTGTCTTTTCCTATAGTAGACTTCTTTACCATTTTTATAAATCTAGTTCTAACCTCTTTCTTTATATTTTTATAATCCTCCTCTTTAGGTTCTGGAAGCTTTGCACTAATCACCTCGTCAAACGAATCTTTGTTGCCATCATATAATTTCCCAAATTCATCATTGAAACCTGGCACAACCCTCGTACTTTTCCCTTCACGAAATTGTATTTTGCCACTTTCCCTCAAAGTATTAAAGATTTCAAATAGAACATCCCCTTTCTGATCAAATATGGCATCAACTATCTCTTTTATGCTAGCATTTTCAATCTTTTTGTTTTTCTTTTCTTTTTTCCTTTCTTGATTTATCGCATCATTTTCAGCCTTAATTATCTCTTTTCCATTAAATATTAAACTTGAATCCTCTTCTACTATTTTAATTTTAAAATTACCCTTTTCAATCTTAGATTTCACATTACAATTTCCCTTTACTTCTAGTTCTAATTTCTTTTCTGTCGTTCTTTCATTAAAATTACTTCCTAGATTTCCTTCAATGTTAAGGTTCTCAGTTCCGTCAGACTCATCAGCTGTAAATACCAATTTTCTAATTTTTAAATAAAATTCCTTTACATCTGCATCATCTATCTTACTTGTGCCCAGTTTTGCTTTTACTGATTTAATATTTTCCAAGTCTATATTATCATACTTCTGAACATCCCCAACTAAATTATCAAACTCTGACTTATTCGATTCATCGGTAACATCAATGTCGCTGATTTCAAGCTGCGTACAGTCTATATCTTTAAATCCCTTAAATTCTAAACTTACTTTCTCTGCACTCTCATTAAAGATCTTCAATCTTTCATCCCCATTTACATATGTAAAGAAAAAATCGCTATCTTCTTTATTTAATTCCTTATCTGTCCTCAAATAATATAAAATATTTAATAAAATATTGAACTTTTTACTGTCTAATACCATATAAATCACATCTCCCTTTTAATTGTTTTAGTATAATAAATCTATTGTACCATAATTACATCCCTAAAGTCAACAGCTTATAGTAAATTTCAATAACACATCCTTGCTTTTTCTTATCCATCGGTGAACTATGCTTTGCAGATTATAAAAATTGCTCTAAAAATATTTACCCATTATCTATTCAATCAAATACAAGTCTATCTATTTATTAACCAATGGATAAACTATCTATAATGAGACAAAATAATATAAGTAAGTTATGATCATTGTAAAACTAAAGTCACAATAAATTTACTTATCCAGACAAAATTTAATAATATATAATAAAGAAATGAAAGCGAGGTGATTGTGGTAATAAATACTAACGATAATACTAAGTACAGTTACCACACTTTAATGAAAAAATCTATATTTATATTAATTGCTTTGACTATTTTAGGCTCACTTGCATCATGTTCGAATAATACTAATGACAATAATAGCAATAATAATAATAAAAGTAATGAAAAAGAAGCTAACCCTGCGATATATTTATCGACCGAGGAACAAAAAGCATCAATAAATTCATTAAAAGACATAGATAATGGTAGATTTTATGTAATGGATTATACAGCTGATTACAAATTAGATGAATTGGTTAATGCAAATTTGACAGACGTCCAGTCTATGATAGACTTTATCCAGAAAAAATTACTAAACGGAGGAGAAACATCAGCTAATGCTCAGAATATTGGATGCAGCGCATTTACAGCTTCATCTAGAGACGGGAAAAAACTATACGGACGTAACTTCGATTATAAAATGGATATGTCGGCTGTATTAATCAGAACGACTCCAAAAGACGGATATAAGTCTATAGGATTGGCTGACGCAGGATGGGTTGGGTACGGACTTGGAAGCCTTAATGATAAAAAAACCGATCTGTCAATGGCAGTCTCCTTCCCTTATCTAATAATGGACGGAATGAATGAAAAAGGGTTAGCCGTAAGTGTGCTACTATTAAGAGGAACTCCAACTAGACAGGACACAGGTAAAAATAAAATAGGTACCACTGTCGCAATGAGACTAATGTTAGACAAAGCTAAGGACGTGGATGAAGCTATTGACTTAATATCTAAGTTCGATATGCAATCCTCAATGCCGGATGCCAATTTTCACTTCCTTTTATCAGATGCAACAGGCAAAACAGTCGTATTAGAATATGCAATAAACAAAATGAATGTAATAGATGCTAACTTTGTAGCAAACCATTACTTGTCCCCTTCAATGAATGGCGAAGGACATGGAAAAGAACGCTACGAGGTTCTAAAAGCTGCACTTAACTTTAGAAATAATGAGCTGACAGAAACAGAATCTATGTCACTCTTAGAAATGGTAAGCCAATGGGAAACAGAAGAAGCAACAAGTATGACCCAGTGGTCAGTAGTATATAACTTAACTGATCTATCTGCTGAAGTGGCTATAAGAAGAAACTATAGAAAATTGTTTAAGTTTACTTTGGATAACATTAGTGGAGATCTGTAAACAAAATTTAACCCATGGTACTCAGCCCATGGGTTTTTTCTAAATCTTTATTAAATTTACCAACCGTTGATGTTCGATTTCTTCATAGCTCCTATTACTTTGTTATTTATATCTGAATATTTCTCTTTCAATTCTAATATTACTTGATCTATATTGGCTCTTTCTGTCTTGCCATCAACAGGACATAAGCTTTTAAATACTGGAATATTAAATCTCTCACATGCAGACTTAACTTCTGTCTCTTCACAATATATAAGTGGCCTTATGACATATATATCCTTTCTCGATAAATGCGATATCGGAGAAAAACAAGATATGCTACCACAATCTAATAAATTCATAAAAAATGTCTGTACAGCATCATTCTTGTGATGCCCTAAAGCTATTTTATTGCATCCGTACTCTTTCGCAGTATTAACCAGTATCCCTCTTCTCATTTTCGAGCACAAACTGCAAGGATTACTTTCCTTTCTAATTTCAAATATTATTTCATATAGTCTGGTATCTTTTATTATATATTCCACTTCATTCTCTTCGCAGAACTTACAAATTTCTGTTAAGTCAGACTTAATTCCATTGAAAAACGGGTCAACCGTAATAGCGCATAATGAAAACTTTATCTTATGATACTTCTTTATATGACTTAGTATCTTTAACAATATCATAGAATCTTTCCCGCCTGATAATCCAATTGCTACTTTGTCTCCATCTTCTATCATATTGTAATCAAAAATAGCTGCAGATACTTTTTTTATCATTCTCTTCAAAAAATCACATCCTAAAAGCAACGAAAATTATTAATACATTTGCTTTCATTATATTTGACTCATTAAAAATTGTCAAGAAAATCAGCATTTAGTGAGACTCGTTTCATAAACTTAAATACAAGAAATAAGTCAATATCCAATGCTATGCTTTCGATCTTCCAATGTTTTCTTAAATATAGCAAGTAATTTTTTGTAGAAGCCTTTGAATTAGAAATATAATAGCTAATTTCTTCAGTCGCTTTGTCTTTATTTTTCATCATCTTTGTATAGATTCTTTTGATTTTCTATTTTCCTTTCACAAGTCTCTTTTTAGCAATACATTGCATTTGCTATAATATTCTCACCTTTTGCTTTCAAGTATCCTAACATTTCTTGAAATACCGGTATCTCATTGGTCCTTTTCTGTATCTTTTCTTTCCTTAAAGTAACTCCGTTAGATATGCTGTCACTGTTTGAAGTGCTGAGTGCCTTTGTTTCGGTTTTGATATGCTACATATTGCTTCCTCATCAACTGCTATTACTTCCCCTGTTGTCCCTGCTATTTCTTCTATCCCAAGCCCCTCTTTAAAAAACTTTGCTTTATCATCAGCAAACGTCATCCGCATTTATTTTCCCCCTTTGATTTGTTTTCTTTCTATGATTCCTTTTTTATTTTTTATGAAATGGACGTACCTTTAGTAACTTTTTGATTGTATTTGTCAAAAGTTTCTTTATCTATGTCTGCAACTATTAAGGCATCTTCAAATTTAATCCCCATTGCCCTTAATTTATCTATCATTTCTATTTTTGCCTCAATTTTTCCTTCTGCTTTTCCTTGTGCTATTCCTTGTATCCTGCCTTCCTCTCTGCCTTGCTCCTCGCCTTTCTTGTAATACGACTCTCCTACGCTGCACATATTCTCTACCTCCTCATATACTTCTTCTTCGAAGGTTACCTGATATTTCTCTTTCAAAATGTCCTTTCCCTTGATATATCATTTTTAATCTAATTTATACTGCTTGTACTGTATTTCTCAAAAGTTTCTTTATCTATTTCTGCAACCCTTAATGCATCTTCAAATTTAATCCCCATTGCCCTTAATTTATCTATCATTTCTATTTTTGCCTCAATTTTTCCTTGTGCTATTCCTTGTGCTATTCCTTCCTCTCTGCCTTGCTCCTCGCCTTTCTTGTAATACGACTCTCCTACGCTGCACATATTCTCTAC
>CAKSSR010000032.1 GCA_934489735.1 uncultured Eubacteriales bacterium
GATAGCTTGGTAAATATCTTTCCGTTAGGAGAGAGTTCCCAAGAACCCTGCGACTTTAGTCGTGGGAGGTTCAGGAGTAAAGATGATGTAACAAAAGAGCAAGCTGATAAAGCATTAATGATATTTGAAGAAAAATTGAAGGAAGGAGAACCAAAACATATAGCCAATAAGTATGCAAAGCTAGAAGGATTGAAAAAATTAAGTAAAGAGCAAGCTGAAAAAGAGATTTCTCTATTAGAAGAGAAAAAAAGGATATGTAGTTTTAGAGAATTTGAAGAAAATAAAGATGGCTTTGAAGACGATATTTATAAGTATGCAGAGTTAAAGTTGTCTAGGAACTTAGATGATATGGTGGCAGATAGAGCGGCAAACATTTATGAGAAATTGATTTATGATGATGAGAAATCGACTAAATATGCCGATAAATATGTAGACCTAGTAACATTCAATGGATTTAAAGATGAATTAGCCGACGAATGTGCTCAAGAATATGAAAAAAAGCTTGAAGAAGGGCACAGCGTCGATTATGCAAACAAGTATGTGGAGTTCAAAGCATTAGAAAGATTTAGATTGGATGGATTGACCAATCAGAAGGCAGACGAAGGGGCACGTATATTTGAAGGCAAGCTCAAAGAAGGAAAAACATTTGATTATGCAAGCAAATATGCAAGAGAAGTAGTTTTGTTTAATAGAAGTGAAGAAGAAGCTGACAAAGAAGCGAAAATGTTTGAGAGCAGACAACGATTTAATAACTGTAAGGGAAGTATTTTAGAGCCATTCAACGTAAATGGAAGCCATAAGAGAAAATTTGATGAGCGTAGGGAATTGAATTGTGCTGAGGATTATAGCAAATTAGTAGCAGAGCTTCAGGCAAAAGCAGACGAAACTAGAAAAATGTCAGAGATATTTAATGGAAAGTTAAAGCTAGGCAGAAGTTCTACATATGCAAGTGAGTATGCAAGATTAATCATCGTTTGCAAAGAAAAAGAAGAAGATGCAAGAGAAATGTCAGAAATATTTGAAAAAAGTATTAAGGCAGGAATGAATCCTGAATTTGCAAGAAGACAAGCTGAATCAATTGTCAAAGGAGTAATTAACGAGCCTGATCAAAAAATAGCAAAGCATTAGTAAAATAGAGAAAGTCAGCTAGATTTGGCTGGCTTTTTTTTAAAGTATATAAGATTTTGGAGGAATATGATTTGAAGTTAAATAAATTTATTAAGGTATCAACATGTATAGTTTGTCTGGGAACGATAATCTCTGGCATGTCTGTAATGGCAATGGGGAATAGTAATAATAAAATTAAGCCTGAATATACAGAACAAAGCCAAATGTCAGATTACGAAGGCGAGATTTGTTTAGATGAATATAAAAAATTGATATCATTCTATAAACTTGATAAAGCATCAGCTGAAAAAGTGATGAAAGTTTTCAAAAAGGAAGTAAGGTCTGGGAGAAACGAAGAATATTCAGATAAATATGCATATTTGGTAGCATATGAAGGACTAAATGAAGAAATGGCAAGAGAAATATTAAGAATATTCGAAGAAAAGATTAGTAATGGAAAGAGTCAAAGTTACGCTTACAAGTATGCGGAATTAAAAGTTATTAGAAAAATGAAGGATAAACAAGCTGACGAGCAAGCATCGGTATATGAAAAGGAACTTGACGAAGGGAAGTCTCCAGAATATGCTGAGATGTATGCGGATTTATTAGTAAATGAGGGAGCATATGAAGACGAAGCTGAACAAGGTGCAACAACGTATAAAAGGAAACTAAAAGAGGGGAAAAGCGTTAATTATGCATATGCTTATGCAAGGTCAACAATAGACTTTGGACTAAGCGAAAAGAAAGCAAATGAGTTCGCATTATTATATGAACAAGATATAATTGACGGAGAAGACCAAGAATATGCTTATGTGCATGCGAAAATGGTAGTGTTTTATCACATTGATATAGAAAAATTAAAGGAAGTTATGTTAGCATATAAAAAAGAAATTAAGAAAGGGAAAAGTTCGGAATATGCAAGTCAATATGTAGAACGACTGTTCATAGCTTATGGCGGTGAAGGTGAAAGTGAAGGAAAGGCAAGACGATGCGCAGAGATATATGAAAGATGCATCAACGAAGGGGAAAATGTGTCTTGTGCTATGAGATATGTAGATTTTATTACAGATCAAAGCAATAGCGAAGAACAAGCTAAGAAAATGCTAGCTGTGTATAAAAAAAGATTAGAAGAATGTAGAAGTGATGAAGTCGCTTACAATTATGTAAGACTAAAGGTATTAAAAAAAGGAAATAGTAATGAGGATAAGTCTGCATGCGGGAAAGAATTGAGAGAAATTAAAGATGAGGACTATTCCAGCAAATACTCATTGCTACGTTATATCATGCCTTTTGAGCCAGGAGATAAGACGGGTGAAGAAATAGTAAGAATATTTTATAAGAAATTGGGAGAAGGTAAGAGCTGGGAATATTCCAATAAGTATTCAATGTCAATAGTGATTGATAAACTAAATGAATGCCAGGCAGATGATATAGCAAAAGTATATGAGAAAAAGATTAAAGAAGGGAGAAGCAGTATTTATGCAAATAGATATGCGGATTTAAAGATATTAAGGGAGTTGAGTGATAAAAGAGCTCATAAATTAGCAATATTATCAGAGGAAAGAGGCTTTTATGATGAGATACCAATGTTTGAAGAAGATGATATGAGCATAAGAGTAAAAATAGGATTGATGAAAATTAGAAAAACTGAACTAGACTTTTTAGCATCGAATATGTTTATGAACTATGATAACAAGCTCAAGGAGGGCAAAAGCTGGGATTATATTAAAAAATATCATGCTTTATCTGGTTTTAAAGAGACCAAGAGAGAGATAGCTGAAAAAGTTGCAACTGCTTACGATAGAAAATTAAGAGAAGGCAGTAACAAGTACTATGCTGACAAGTATTCAGAATTGAAATACAAGGATAATCTAAGCGAAGAACAAGCTGAAATAGGAGCGAGGATATATGAAAGAAAGAGAGAGGAAGGAGAAAGCAAAAAGTCCAGCAGTAAATATGTAAAATTAAGGATGCTTAAAGGTTTAAGTGAAGAACAAGCTGATAAAGAGTTTTTATTATGGAAAAAGAAAAGAGAAATATGTAGTCAAAGAAATTTTGAAGAAGGCTTTGATGATACTACAGAAGATGCCAAGACATATGCAAGATTGAAATTATTTAGAAAATTGAGTGACGAAGTAGCAGATGAAGCTGCAATGATATGTGGCAAAAAGTTTTATAGTGATAGCGAGTCAATAGAATATACTAATAAATACGTAGATTTAATGATATTCAATGGACTGGAGAAGGAAAAGGCCGACGAGTGTGCGAGAAAGTATGAAAAAAAGATTGGAAAAGGCAAAAGCGTTGATTATGCAAATAAGTATGTAGAATTAAAAATATTAGTAGGATTAAATAGCAGAGAGGCAAGTATTGGAGCAGAAGTATTTGAGAACAAGATCAGAGCAGGAAAGAGCCTTGAATATGCAAATAGATATGTAAATGCGAAGTTCGTATTTGGAAAAAGCGAGGAAGAGGCTGATAGAGAGGCGACAATATTTGAAAATGAACAGAGATTTAATAGCAATGAACAAGAAATTGCAGGAATATTTCAGAATAAAGAGAGAAAAATTGACAAATACGAAGATTTCGATTGCAAGAGCACAGAGGATTATGACAAATTGATAGCAGATCTACAAGAAGAGGCAGCCAAAGTGCAGGAAATGGCAACAATATTTGAAGAAGAGGTAGGAAACGGGAAGAGCTTTAGTTATGCACAGGAATATGCAAGACTAAAAGTTATTTGTAAAGAAGAAGAAAGAGAAGCAAGAGAAATGGCAGAAATATTTGAAAGATGCGTTGATCAGGGAATAGATTTTGAATTTGCAAGAAAACGAGCTGAATCAATAGTAAAAGGTGAATATTTTTACCAAAAGTCAACTTTAGGAGGAAGATAGAATGAAATTGGGCAAATTTATCAAGGTGTCGACATGTATATTATGTTTAGGAACTATAATTTCAAGTACATATGTAGTGGCAACGGAGAATAGTAATGAACCTAGACTATTGGAAATAGGTCAAGAGGATGATATTTATAGGGAAGAATATAGAAAATTAATATCATTTTATGGATTTGACAAGATAACCACTGAGAAAGTTATGAAAGTATTTAAAAAAGAGATGGAACTTGGAAGAAATAAAGAATATGCTGATAAATATGCATATTTAGTAGGATATAATGGGCTAAATGAAGAAATAGCTAGAAGGATGTTGGAAAGATACAAACAAAAGATTAGTGAAGGAAAAAGTGAAGGATATGCCTATAAGTATGCAGAACTAAGAGTTATCAAAGGAGTAGAAGACGAACAAATTATTGATAAACAAGCATCAGTATATGAAAGTAAGTTGAATGAAGGAAAATCGAATGAATATGCATCTATGTATGCTGAATTGTTAGTAAGAGATAGAGCACTTGAGGAAGAAGCGGACAGAGGAGCGACGATATATAAAAGGAAGCTTAAAGAAGGAAGAAATATTAATTATGCATATGCTTATGCAAAACTATCAATAGAAAGCAATGTGATTGACACAAAGATCGATAGGGCAGCATTAATATATGAACAAGCAATAATTGATGGAGAGAATCCAGAATATGCTTATATACGTGCAAGAATTATGCTGATAGATTTTATGAATACAACGGTAGCAAACAAGTATATATCGATATATGATAAAGAAATAGAAGAAGGCAGAAGTAAATATTATGCAAAAATGTATGTATTGTACGAAGCAACTAATGAAAATGAAGAAGCGTCGAGAAAGAAAGCTGAAATGTTTGAAAGATGTATTAATGCAGGCAAAAGTTTGCATTATGCAACAAGATATACGGATTTAGTTTTGGAAGAAGGACTTGACGAAAAACAGGCTGAGAGATTATCAATAAAACATGAGCAGGATATAAAGAGTGGCAAGTATTATGAATTTGCTGACAGCTATTTAGACTTAAAGACATTTCAAGGGTTAAGGGGAAGGAGTATACCGGTATTTGAACAAAAACTAGAAGAAGGCAAGAGCCTTAATTATGCTATAAAATATGCAATATTGAAGAAATTTAATGATATAGAAACAATAGATGATGAAAAAATTGATAAAATGATTAGAATATTTGAGCAGAAATTAGGAGAAGGTAAGAGCTGGAAATATGCTGACAAGTATTCGGAACTAATTGTGATCAATAGATTAGATAAAAGGAAGGCGGATATAGGTGCATCGATGTATCAGAAAGACGAGAAAGTATTTGATCTTGAATTCCATCTTTGTGGGGATGATAAAAAGTTTGAGACGCTTGGAATTGTTTCAAAATTAAAAGATACTTCGAAGTCATTGGAAGAACTATCGTCATTAAAAAGTGGCTTATCGGAAAAACTTATTGAAATAATGGATATGCCGTTAAGAACAGAAGTGGATTTATATAAAGAAAAACTTGCGGAAGGTAAGAGCAGGATTTATGCTGAAAAGTATACAGAGCTGAGATGTCGAAAAGGGCTTGATAACAGGGAGGCATCTATTGGAGCTTTAATATGCGAGCAAGATTTCTTTAAAAAAGAATTTATGCTTTTTAATAAAGCTAAGGCTAAATTATATGAAAAAAAGCTTAGAGAAGGCAAAAGCTGGGACTATGTAGAAAAATATTATTCTTTATTAAATCCTGAGTCAGGAATAGCAGTGTCTGAGCGATATGCGGATAAATGTGCAACGATATATGCAGAGAAAATTACTGAAGGTAGAAGCAGAGTCTATGTAGATAAATATATAGAATTAGCAGTAGGCAAGAATTTGCCAGAAGAACAAGCCGATATGGGAGCAAGAATTTACGAGCAGAAAATAAAAAAAGGAGAAAAGCGTCTCATTGCAGACAAATATGTGAACCTTAGGATATTTGAAAATAAGACTGAAGAACAAGCTGATAGAGAAATTTTGATATATAAGCAGGAATTGTTGAGACCTAATAGAGATATTGACATAGAGTATTCGAGTGAGCATAAGATTGATAAATATAGGGAACTAGTGATATTTAGGAAATTGGGAAACAGACAAGCTGAAAAACTATCAGACATGTATGATCAAGAGATGAAAGAAAAAAGTAGCGATTTTTGTAACAAATATATTGATTTAATGACATTTAACGGACTCGGGGAAGAACAAGCTTCTGAATTTGCAGAAATATATGAACGAAAACTAGGAGTAGGTAACAGTCTGCATTATGCAAATAAATATATAGAATTAAGGAAGATAAAAGGATTAAGCGAAGAACAAGCAATTGCAGGGGCAAAGATGTTTGACCAGAAGATAATAGAAGGGAAAAGCGTTAAATATGCCAACAGATATGTAAATTTAAGAGTTATATATGGAAAAAGTGAAAAGGAATCTGACAGAGAAGCGACAATATTTGAAAGTGCACAGAATTTTAATGAAAATAAAAGAGATGCATTGAAAGCATTCTATATAGAGAAAGAAAAACCAGCAGACAGAAGTAGATTTGATAGATATAAGAAGCTGACTTGTGCCAAAGATTATGAAAAGTTAATAAAAGACTTACAAACAGAAACACTTAGAGTCAAAGAAATGCGAGAAATATTTAATAAAGAAGTAAGTATAGGCAGAAATCCTAATTATGCAAGAGAATATGCAAGATTAAAAGTTATTTGCAAAGAAAAAGAAGAAATTGCAAGAGAAATGGCAGAGATATTTGACAGATATATAAAAGAATATATAAGCCCTGAAGTGGCAAGAGAGCGAGCTAGATCGATTGTAAAAGAAATAAATGGTGAACTCAACTAGAAGAAAGAGAAATATTAATAAAATTAAGAGAGTTGGTTGAATTTGGCCAGCTCTTTTTTAAATCTGTATTACTAATGTCAGCTCAATGGGATGTAATTTAAGCGCCAACATGCTAAAATAAAAGACATTAATGATTTTGGAGGAAAACAGTAATGAAATTAAGTAAATTTATCAAGGCATCAACAAGTATAATTTGTTTGGGAACTATAATATCGGGAATGTCTGCTATAGCAATGGAAAACGGTAATAGCATTAAGTTAAAAACTATTAAACGAGATCAAATATCAAGTCGTAGTAGCAATTTGTATATCAACGAGTATAGAAAATTAATATCAATTTATAAATTCGATAGGCCAATGATTGAAAGATTTATGGATGTATTTAAAAGGGAAGTGGCTTCAGGGAAAAATCAAGATTATGCAGATAAATATGCATATTTAATAGTAAATAGTGGACTAAATGAAGGAATTGTCAGGGAAATTTTAAATATATTTGAGCAAAAGGTTACTGAAGGGAAAAGTAATGGCTATTCATATAAATATGCGGAATTGAAAATTATTAAAAGATTAAGAGATGAACAAGCTGATGAACAAGCGTCTTTATATGAGAAGAAAATTAATGAGGATAGATCTCAAGATTATGCATCTATGTACGCTGAGTTACTGACAATTGACAGAGTCTTTGAAGAAGAAGCAGCAGAAGGAGCATCGATATATAAAAGGGAACTTAAAGAAGGGAGAAATATTAATTATGCATATGCTTATGCAAGATTAATGACGAATTTCCAGAGAAGTCAAAGGAAAATTGAAGAAGGTGCAGCAATATATGAGCAGGCATTAATGGATGGAGAAGATTCAGACAGCGCTTATTTACGGGCTAGAATGATGATAATTGAACATATAGACATAGAAATGATAAATGAGTTTATATCGATATATAAAAAAGAGATAAGCGAAGGCAAGAGTGATGATTATGCAAGAGAATATATATTAAAATTGGCTTCAGAAGAGGAAGAGGAAGCAGCAAGGCAGTATGCAGGAATATATGAGCAATGCATAAATGAAAGAAAAAGTAAGCATTATGCCATAGAGTATGCAGATTTAATGATATATTCAAAAATGGAAAAAGAAAAAGCAAAAAGAATTGCAATGGTTTACGAACGGAGACTAAAGGAATGTAAAAGTGATGACGTTGCTGACAGATATGCAAAATTAAAAGTATCAAAAGAGATGGGCAGTAAGAATATGAATATATATGAACAGAAATTAGAGGAAAGTAAAAGTAAAAACTATGCTATTAGATATTCATTACTAAAGGCTTTTAACAGTGAGTCTCTAAGTGATAAACAAATTAAGAATATAGCAACAATATTTGATAAAAAATTAAAGGAAGGGAAGGGCTGGGACTATGCTAATAAGTATTCTATATTAGTAATGATCAATGAGTTAGATGAAGTTAAAGCAGATATTGGAGCGACAATCTATGAGCAGAAGATCAGAGAAGGAAAGAGCGTCGTTTATGCAAATAAATATGCAGATTTAAGGGTAATAGAAGGATTAAATGACAAACAGGCTAGCATTGGCGCATTATCACGTGAAAAAGAGATAAAAAAAGGGGGAAGTTATAGATTTTTTGAAAAATCATCAGCAATATTTTACGAACAGAAGTATAGAGAAGGCAAGGATTGGAATTATATTGAGAAATATTATAATCTTGTTATGACAAACAATCTTGATGATAAACAAATTGATAAAATTGCAACAATTTATGAAGAAAAGATTAAAGAAGGAAGAAGTAAATTGTATGCAGATAAATATATAGAGCTGAGAGTTAATAGCGATTTGAGTGAAGAACAATCTGATATGGGAGCAAGAGTTTATGAGCAGAAAATAGAAGAGGGGGAAGATGTTTATTTTGCTAATGAATATGTAAAGTTAAAAGTGTTTAAAAATTTGAGCGATGAGAAAGCAGATAAAGAATTTTATGCATTCAAACAAGAGGAAAGAATGAGAGATAAGAAACTGTATGAAGAAGATCAGACTTATAATTATATTGACAAGTATATAGAACTGAAAATGTTAAGAAAATTAGATGATGAGAAAGCAGAAGATGGTGCGAACATGTATGAGAAGAAACTTGAAAGGAAAAGCAAGAAATATGCAAGCAAGTATACAGATTTAAGAATATTTAATGGACTGGAAGAAGAACAGGCAGATCAATGCGCAAGAATATATGAGAAAAAGCTTGAAGAGGGAAGAAGCGTTAATTATGCAGATAAGTATATAGAACTGAAAATGTTGAGGGGATTAGGAGAAAAGCAAGCAAATTTGGGGGCAGAGATGTTTGAACAGAAAATAATAGGAGGGAAGAGCATTGAATATGCTAATAGATATGTAAATTTAAGAGTTGTATATGGAAAAAGTGAGGAAGAGTCAGATAGAGAAGCAGTAATGTTTGAAAATGAAGAAAGATTTAATAAATGTAAAAGGGATACATTAAGAATATTCAATATAATGCATGACAAAGTGACCGATAAAAGAAAGTTTGATATATGCAAAAGTCTGACTTGTATCGAGGACTATGATGAAGTGATAAGAAATTTAGAAAGAGAGACAGCAGAAGTTAAAGAAATGGCAGCAATTTTAAAAGAGGAGCTAACTAGAGGCAAAAGCTTTGACTACTCACAGGAATATGCAAGATTGAGAGTGATTTGTAAAAAAGAAGAAGAAATTGCAAGGTCAATGGCAGATATGTTTGAAAGATATGTAAATATGGGGATGGACATTGAATTTGCAAGGAAGCAGAGTGCGAAAATTTAAATATTTTTTAGTAAAAGCTAGTCGGATATAAAGACTGGCTTTTAAAATTGTAAATTTTAGATAGAATTATTTAAAATGAGCACCTAAATGCTGTAATTGATTAGGATGAATGTAATTAATTTTATTAAGATTTTGTTAAGCATGATAAATTTGAGTATAAATATGGTATAATGACATTCAGTAAAAAGATTAAATTAAAGAAATATTAGAAATTGGAGGATAAAAAGTGAAAGAATTTATAAAAAAATCGATATGTATGTTATGTTTAGGAACTGCGGTCTCTGGAATGTCAGTTATGGCAATGGAAAAGAAAGAAAAATGTGAGATTGGGCAGCATTCAGGTGCTAATGATAAGAGCAGTATAGATGTGGAGGAAGATATTTATATCAGGGAGTACAAAAAATTAATATCAACTTACGATCTGGATGGAAAGACAGCCGAAAAGGCAATGAGAATATTCAAGAAAGAAATAGAAAATGGGAGAAATGAGGATTATGCTGACAAATATTCATATCTGATAACGGCTAATGAGCTGGATGAAGAGATAACAAGAAAAATTTTAGAAATATATGAAGAAAAGATTAAATCCGGTAAGGGGCAAGACTATGCATATAAGTATGCAGAATTAAAATTGACTAGCAAATTAAGCGAAGAAAGAATTGAGGATCAAGCATCAATATATGAAAAGCAGATTCAAGAAGGGAAATCTTCAATTTATGCTAGCATGTATGCAGATTTATCGGTTAATGATAAAGCATCGGTAGAAGAAGCCGACAAAGCTTCAAAAGTATATAGACGAAAAATCAAGGAAGGCAAAAGTTTAAACTATGCTTATATATACTCAAAATTATTGATAGTTTATAAATTTGAAGGAGAAGAATTAGACAGGGGAGCATTGGTATATGAGCAGCAAATTAGAAATGGTGAGGATCCAGACTATGCGAGCGCTTATGTTTTGTTATTGATAAACGAAGGTGTGGCCGAGAAGGATATTGGAAGTTGCATGTCGACATATAAGAAAGAAATTGAAGCAGGCAGAAGCAGTAGCTATGCAATGAGATATGTAATATTAAGAGTGATTGACAAGAGGGAAGAAAAAAGTGCAAGGCAAGAGGCAGAAATGTTTGACGGATGTCTTAGTAGAAGTAAAAATTTGTGGTATGCTGATAAATATGTAGAACTAATTAATAAAAAAGGAATGAATGAAGAACAAGCTAATAAATGGGCAACGTTATTAGTAGAAAAATATCAAAAAAGTAAAAGATGGAGCATCGCCAATAGAGGTGTAGACTTAGCAATATCGAAAGAATTAGGGAATGATATACCTATTTTTAATAAAAAACTAGACGAAGGTAAGAGCCGTAATTATGCTATCAAGTATGCAGTATTGAAGCAATTTGGAAAAATGAGCGATAAACAGTCAGATGAAATAGCAACGATATTTGAACAGAAGCTCAATGAGGGGAAGAGTTGGGAATATGCAAGCAAGTATGCAATGCTGATAGTATTTGATAAGCTGAGTGAAAGAGAAGCTGACATTTGGGCATCGTTGAATGAGCAAAAACTGAAAGAAGAAAAGGATTTTATAAAAAAAGAGGACATGTTTAGTCCGATGAATGAAGTAATACCAGGAAAACCTGAAGATCAAATAGAGGTATGCAGACAAAAGTTGGGACAAGGATATAGCTATCATTATGCATATGAGTATTCTGTTTTAAAAGTGCTTAAAGGCCTTGATGAAGAGAAAGCAGAAAGAGGCGCAAGGATATATGAACAGAAGAAAAAAGAAAAACAAGATCGTAGATATATTAAAGAATATTTGAATCTAATAATATTCAGAGGACTAAGTGAAAAGCAGGCAGACATAGGGGCAAGAATATATTTACAAAAAATGATGGCAGGCTATAGCGATATATATGCTGCTGAATATGTGGATACGTTATTAGTTAAAAACGGTGGCGAGTTTGCAGCAGATGAAAATGGGAAAATGAAAGATAAACAGGTTTCTGACCTTGGATTTCATAGTAAACTTATGGGATTAAAATACGAAGAAAAGCTCAGGGAAGGAAAGAGCTGGCTTTATACTAAGAAATACTTATATTTAGCATCACCTGACGGAATAGGAGAAGAAAAGGCTCAAGAAATGGCAAAGATTTTTGAAGAAAAGATAGCGGCTGGCAAAGGGGAAGCTTATGCTGACAAATATGTATCATTATTGGCATATGAAAATGTAAGTAAAGAAGAAGCAAATAGAGCCGCAGAGATATATCAAGAAAAGATTGAAGATGGATATGATGTTGTAGCTGCTAACAAGTATATGAGACTAAAAGTATTTAAAAAGTTAAGTAACCAACAAGTTGACGATATAATGTTGAGAAAAATGAAGAAAAAATATATAGAAGAAGTTAAAGATGAAGATAAAGACGAAAATTATATAAGTAAATATATTGAATTGAAGTTGCATAAGAAATTGAGCGAAGAGCAAGCTGATAAAGGAGCATCTATGTTTGAGCAAATGTGTGACAAAGATAAGAGCAAAGACTATGCAAATAAGTATGTTGACTTGATAATGTTTGAAAAAGTAAGCGAAGAACAGGCAAAAGAAGGCGCAACGATGTACGAAGAGAAGATAAATGAAGGCAAGAGTGTTATTTATGCTAATAAGTACGTAGATCTGGTAATGTTCAGAGACAGCGATAAGGAAAGGGCTGATAGGGGTGCGTCAATGTTTGAACAAAAAGTAGTAAGAGAGGGTAAGAGCGTCAACTATGCTGACAGATATGTAAACTTAAATATATATGATGAAGTAGATGACGAACAAGCCGACAGAGAGGCAAGACTATTCGAGTTCAGGCAAAAATTTGGTAAATGTAAAGATAAAACTTTGACATTAAAAGAGTTTAATTCGTTAGTTGATGAAAAAGTTTGTAACAGATCGACATTATGTAAGCAAAAACTAAAAGAGGGCTACAGTAAGTACTATGCAGATATGTATGCTAATGCAATAGTAGACTTAAATTTATCATTGGATGAAGCAGATAGAATTGCAACGATATTTGAAGAAGAAATAATTTTAGGTAAAGATTTAGATTATGCGCAGGAATATGCAAGGCTTAGAGTGGTTTGTAATAAATCTGAAAGATTCGCAAGGACAATGTTAGAAATATTTGAAAAATGTATAAATATCGGTATGGGCCAAGAAAGAGCAAGGAAAAGAGCTTTAGTATTATCTGAAAGACTTGAAAAAGAACCAATGCAAAAAAGACCGAAATATTAAAAAAGTGAGGAAAAATTAAATGACTTTAGAAAGAATTATAAAAATATCAGCGTATGCATTATGTTTAGGAACAGTGATTACAGGATTGTCACTGGCAATGGAGAATCATGAAGAAGGACCAGGGAAAGAAAAGCAAGAGTTGAGTTTAAAAAGGTCACGAAAAGCTAGTATATGTGAGAGAGAATATGAAAGATTGAGAGCGTTTTATGGATTTAGTCAAGGTGCAGTTGAAAAAATGATGAAAATATTTGAAAAAGAACTGGAATCAAGTAAGAGCGAAGCTTATGCTGATAAGTACGCTCGAACGTTAGAATATACTGGTGTGAAAGAGGAAGTCGCAAGAAAAGTTGCAGAGATATTCCAAAAGAATATCAGGGCAGGTAAAAATATTCATTATGCAGATAGATATTCGTTAATAAAAGTACTAATGGGAGCAAATGAAGAAGAGGCAGACAGAGAGGCAACAATCTATGAGCAGAAGATGAAAGAAGGCAGAGATAATTTGTATTCTGAAATATATCGAAACTTAATATTGGTAGGGCTAAGTGAAGAACAAGCTAACCAGGGAGTAACAATATATAAACAGAAGAGAGCAGAAGGTATGAGCCATTTGTATTCTGAAATATATTGTCGGACTAGAGTAATGAATAAAGACAATGAAGAAATAGCAGATAAGAAAGCAACGATGTATGAACAGAAGAAAAAAGAAGGTTATAGTGATTTGTATTCTTGGACATATAGTCAATTCTTTGCATTTGGAATAAAAGATAAAGAGGCAATAGATAAATTGGCAACGTTGCGCGAAAAAAAGGAAGCAGAAGGTAAGAGTAGTTTGTATGCTGAATCATATTGTCAAGCAATAGTATTGAGTGGAATGAATGAAGAACAGGCAGATCGATTCGCAAGGTTGTATGAACAAAGAGCAGATAAGGAAGATGACTTTTTGTATTTCATGGAGTACTGTCGGTTGACATCAGATAAAGTATATAAAATGAATGAAGAAGAAGCAGATAGAGGGGCAACAATATATAAGCAAAAGAAAAAAGAAGGCAGGAACAATGTGTATTCTAGGATCTATGCTCGATTGATGGTATTTAATAAAGTAAGTGAAGAAATGGCAGATAGAGGGGCAATAGTATACGAGCAGAAGAGAAAAGAAGGGAAAAGTTGTAATTATTCATATATGTATTGCGAAGTAATAGCATTAAATGAGGCAGATGATAAGCAGGCAGATAGAATGGCAGAACTATATGATCAGAAAATGAAGGATGGTAAAGGCTTTTTATATTCTCAAGCATATTGCCGTTTGATATTATTAGGAGCAGATGACACACAGGCAGACAGAGGAGCAAATATATATGTGCATGATGTCGAAAAGGGAAGAGATAGGAAGTATTCGTTTATGCATGCCAGGATAATGGTAAGTGAGTCCATGGGAAAACCAGCAAAAAAAATAATGAAATATTAAAGAGAGTGTGAAAAGGTATATGAATTTAAAGAAAATTATAAAAATATCAGCGTGTGCGCTATGCTTGGGAACAGTGATTACAGGATTGTCACTGGCAATGGAGAATAATGAAGAAGGACCAAGAAAAGAAGAGCAAAATCAAGAAGTATGTGCGGGAAACCTACAACAAGATGACGTATATGCAAGAGAATATGAAAAATTAAGATCGTTTTATGAATTTAGTGAAGAAGAAGCTAAAAAGATCATGACAATATTTAAAAAGGAACTGCAATCAGGGAAAAATGAAGTTTATGCTGATAAATATGCTAGAATGATGTTGGCATGTATTGATATGAAAGAAGAAGATTCAAGAAAAATTGTGGAGATATTTGAAAAAAGTATTAGAGAAGGTAAGAATATTCATTATGCAGATAGGTACTCAGCAGTAAAGATACTATCTGAATCAAGTGAAGAAGAAGCGGATAAGGCTGCAAAATTGTATGAACAAAAGATAAATGAAGGTAAAAGTTATTTTTATTCTTGTAAATACAGTCATATGGTTATATTTAATAAGGCAAGTGAGGATCAGGCAGACAGAGGAGCAACAATATACGAACAAAAAATGAGAGCAGGCAATAGCTATTTATATTCTGAAAAGTATTGTAGATTAATACTATTAGATAAAGTGAGTGAAAAGCAGGCAGACATAGGGGCAACAATATATGAAAAAAAGAGGAAAGAAGGTAAAAGCTTTTGGTATGCTGAAGAATATTGTCGATTAATAATATTCAATAGAACGGATGAGACACAGGCGGATAAAGGGGCAACGATATATGAAAAAAAGAGGGAAGAAGGTAAGAGCTATTGGTATGCTGGAGTATATTGTCGACTAGTAATATTCAATAGAGCGGATGAGGCACAGGCAGATAAAGGGGCAACGATACATGAAAAGAAGATGAAAGAAGGTAAAAACTATTGGTATGCTGAAGCATATTGTCGACTAATAATATTAAATGGAGCGAGTGAAGAACAGGCGGATAAGGGGGCAAGAATATTTGAGCAGAAGATGACGGAAGGCAGGAGCTATTTATATTCTGAAAAATACTGCAGATTAATAGTATTCGATAAAGTGAGTGAAAAGCAGGCAGATAGAGGGGCAACAATATATGAAAAAAAGAGGAGAGAAGGTAAAGGCTATTGGTATGCTGAAGAATATTGTCGACTAATAATATTCAATAGAGCAAATGAGGTACAGGCGAATGATGGGGCAACAATCCTTGATCAGAAGATGACGGAAGGCAAGAGCTATTTATATTCTGAAAAATACTGCAGATTAATAGTATTCGATAAAGTGAGTGAAAAGCAGGCAGACAAAGGGGCAACGATATATGAACAAAAGATGAATGAAGGCAAAGATTATAATTACTCAATTACATATAGTCACTTGGTAGTATTTTACGGAGCAAGCGAAGAGCAAGCAAGTCAAATATTATCATCATGTGAACAGAAGAAAAACGAAGGGAAAAGTCAAGACTATGCTTACATATATTGCAAATTGATAGTATTAGATAGAGCAAATGAAGAAGAGGCAGACAAAATGGCAACAATATTTTATCAAAAGAGGGGAGAGGGAAAGAGCATGCTATATGCTGAAGCATATTGCCGATTGATATTATTAGGAGCAGATGACGTTCAGGCAGATAGAGGGGCGAATATATATGTGCATGATATTGAAAAGGGAAGAAGCAGGAAGTATTCGTTTATGCATGCCAGGATAATGTTAAGTGAGTCCATGGGAGAACCAGCAAGAAAAAGAATGAAATATTAAAGAGAGAGGAAAAAGGTATATGAATTTAAAGAAAATTATAAAAATGTCAGCGTGTGCGCTATGCTTGGGAACAGTAATTACAGGATTATCAATGGCAATGGAGAATCATGAAGAAGGACCAAGAAAAGAAGAGCAAAATCAAGAAGTATGTGCGGGGAACCTACAACAAGATGATGTATATGAAAGAGAATATAAAAGGTTAAGATCGTTTTATGAATTTAGCGAAGAAGAAGCTAAAGAAATTATGACAATATTTAAAAAAGAAGTGGAATCAGGGAAAAATGAAGCTTATGCTGATAAATATGCTAGAATGATGTTGGTACGTACTGATATAAAAGAAGAAGATTCAAGAAAAATTGCGGAGATGTTTGAAAAAAGTATTAGAGAAGGTAAAAGTATTCATTATGCAGATAGGTACTCAGCAGTAAAGGTACTAGATGAATCAAGTGAAGAAGAAGCAGATAAGGTTGCAAAACTATATGAACAAAAGATAAATGAAGGTAAAAGTTATTTTTATTCTGGCATATACAGTCATATGGTTATATTTAATAAGCTAAAAGAAAATAGGGCAGACAGAGGAGCAACAATATACGAACAAAAAAAGAGAGCAGGCAAGAGCTATTTATATTCTGAAAAATACTGTAGATTAATAATATTCGATAAAGTGAGTGAAAAGCAGGCAGACATAGGGGCAACAATATACGAAAAAAAGAGGAGAGAAGGTAAGAGCTATTGGTATGCTGAAGGATATTGTCGACTAGTAACATTCAATATAGCAAGTGAGGCACAGGCAAATGATGGGGCAACAATATATGAAAAAAAGAGGAGAGAAGGTAAGAGCTATTGGTATGCTGAAGAATATTGTCGACTAATAGTATTCAATAGAGCGGATGAGGCACAGGCGGATAAAGGGGCAACAATATATGAAAAAAAGAAGAGAGAAGGTAAGAGTTATTGGTATGCTGAAGAATATTGTCGACTAATAGTATTCAATGGAGCGGATGAGGCACAGGCGGATAAAGGGGCAACAATCGCTGAGCAGAAGGTAAAGGAAGGCAAGAGCTATTTATATTCTGAAAAATACTGTAGATTAATAATATTCGATAAAGTGAGTGAAAAGCAGGCAGACAGAGGGGCAACGATATATGACAAGAAGATGAAAGAAGGTAAAGGCTATTGGTATGCTGAAGAATATTGTCGATTAATAATATTCAATAGAGCGGATGAGGCACAGGCGGATAAAGGGGCAACAATTTTTGATCAGAAGATAAAGGAAGGCAAGAGCTATTTATATTCTGAAAAATACTGTAGATTAATAATATTCGATAAAGTGAGTGAAAAGCAGGCAGACAAAGGGGCAACAATATATGAAAAGAAGGCAAAAGAAGATAAAAGCTATTCCTATACTGAAGAATATTGCCGGCTAATAATAGTAAATAAAGCTAGTGAAGAACAGGCGGATAAGGGGGCAAGAATCTTTGAGCAGAAGATAAAAGAAAATAAAGGCTATTGCTATGCTGAAACGTATTGTCGACTAATAGTATTAAATGAATTGAGCGAAGCACAGGCAGATAGAGGGGCTGTAATAGTTGAGCAGAAGAGAAAAGAAAATAAAAGCTATTGGTATGCTGAAGAATATTGTCGACTAATAATATTAAATGGAGTGAGTGAAGAACAGGCGGATAAGGGGGCAAGAATCTTTGAACGGAAGATGATAGAAAGTAAAAACTATTGGTATGCTGAAGAATATTGTCGACTAATAATATTAAATGGAGCAAGTGAAGCACAGGCAAATATAGGGGCAAGGATCTTTAAACAAAAGAGAAAGGAAGGTAAGAGTTGCTCGTATTCCGAAAGGTATTGTGGATTAATAACAGTCGATAGGATGAGTGAAGCACAGGCAGACAGAGAGGCAACAATATATGAACGAAAGGTAAAGGAAGGCAAGGACCATGATTACTCATGTATGTACAGTCATTTGGTAGTAGTTGATGGAGCAAGCGAAGAGCAAGCAAGTCAAATATTATCATTATGTGAACAGAAGAAAAACGAAGGGAAAAGTCAAGACTATGCTTACATGTATTGCAAATCAATAGTATTGGATAGAGCAAATGAAGAAGAGGCAG
>CAKSSR010000033.1 GCA_934489735.1 uncultured Eubacteriales bacterium
GGGCCATTAGCTCAGTTGGTTAGAGCAACCGGCTCATAACCGGTTGGTCCGGGGTTCGAGTCCCTGATGGCCCACCACCTCTTTTGAGGATTTTATTGGTCATTTAGAATTCTGTGATTTTTAAAATCACGGGGTTCTTTTTTTTTTGATTATTTTTTAATCAAAAGTAAATTTTCTCTAATGGACTTAAAGCTTTTCAATTTGTTTCTCAACCGTTGCTATCATTATGCTTATACAAAACAGGTTCATAGCTTCTTCCAATTCCTCAATACTTGGATATGTTGGAGCTATTCTTATATTTTCATCATTTGGATCAAATTTTTCTGGATACGTTGCTCCTATTGATGTCAATTTAAGTCCAGCCTTAGAGCACAGTTCTCCCACTCTCTTTGCGCTGCCATTTAACACAGATACGCTTATAAAATATCCACCCTTTGGTTCCGTCCACTTAATAATCTCATTATTTTTAAAATACTTATTAAAAACAGACACTACGACATCAAATTTAGGCTTTATTATATCTCGATGTTTCTTCATATGTTCCAACAGGCTGTCATAATCTTTCAAAAACGATGCATGTAGCAATTGATTTATCTTATTAAATCCTATAGTTTTATTGCTATAATACTCATTTATATAAGACAAATTATTCTCAGAGCAAGCCAAAGCTGAAATTCCTGCACCAGGGAATGTTATTTTAGAAGTAGAAGTAAACATAATGACCATATCTTCGTTATTATTCTTTCCGCATTCATTCAAGATGTTTAATATTTTATCAGGTTTTTCTTCCAGGAAGTGAACTGCGTATGCATTATCCCAAAATATTCTAAAATCCTTAGCCATTGGCTTTAATTTTGCTATTTTTCTTATCACTTCATCAGAGTATACTATTCCAGTAGGGTTAGAATACTTAGGGACGCACCACATACCTTTTATGGAATCATCATTAGACAACAAATTTTCGATCATTTCCATATCTGGGCCATCATTTAGCATTGGGACGTTAACAGGTTCTATTCCAAAGTAATCCAGCATTGAGAAATGCCTATCATATCCCGGGCAAATGCATAAAAATTTTATTTTTCCCTGGCGCGTCCATGGTTCAGAGGTACTATTTACTCCCTTTAACATAAACAAAGACATCATATCGAACATCATACTCAAGCTAGAGTTACCGCCTATAAACAAATTCTTCTTATCTACATCCAACATTTCAGCAAATAGCTGTTTAATTTCATCCAAACCATCCAACACGCCATAATTTCTGCAATCGATATCATCTTTTGACTTAAAGTCCTTCAAATTTATATTATCCAGCAGCATAGGGAGTGATAAATCCAGTTGAGCTTCGCAAGGTTTTCCTCTAGAAATATCTAAGTCCAGATGTTTTTGCAGATATTTTTCATAGATACTTTGTAATTTTTCTTTTTCTTTCAATAATTCTTCGTTTGTCATACTCAAGTATAACTTATTACTTAAACTGTCTATCTTACCCACCTTCTTATAAAAATAATGATTTATTATAATCTATTCCAATAGCCTCTTTAACTTCTTCAAGGGTTTTAGATGCTATTTCTCTAGCTTTATTTGTTCCATCCTTCAAGACATTAAACACATATTCTTTATCTTGTTCCAATTCATTACGTTTTTTCCTTATTGGGTCTATAATTTCATTAAGCACTTCCAACAAATACTTTTTAACTTTTACGTCTCCTAGTCCTCCACGTGTATAATGTTCTTTAAGTTCTTGGACCCTGTTTACATCTTCACAAAATGCGTCCAAATATATAAATACCGGATTACCTTCTACATGTCCTGGGTCTTCGACTCTCAAATGAGTCGGATCTGTAAACATTTCCATTACTTTTTTCTTAATTACGTCAGGTTCATCTGATAAATATATAGCATTTCCCAAAGACTTACTCATTTTAGCTTTTCCATCGATACCCGGCAGTCTAGAAACCTTAGGGATCAAAGCCTGCGGCTCAATTAATACTTCCTTATTATATAAAAAATTAAATCTTCTCACTACTTCTCTAGCCTGTTCTATCATTGGCAATTGATCCTCGCCAACCGGTACCAACTTTGCCTTAAATGCAGTTATATCTGCTACTTGACTAATAGGATAAGTAAAGAATCCCACTGGTACTCCTTTCTCATCAAACTTTCTAAGTTTCAGTTCTTCTTTGACTGTTGGATTCCGTTCCAATCTAGCCACCGTAACCAAATTCAAAAAATACATAGTCAACTCAGACAATTCTGGTACCATAGACTGAATTAATATCTTTGACTTATCAGGATTTATTCCACATGCTAAATAATCGAGAGTCACTTCCAATATATTGTCTCTAACCTTCTGAGGATTCCCTGCATTATCAGTCAAAGCTTGCATATCTGCAACAAGAACATATTGATCGTAAGTATCCTGCAATTTGATTCTATTCTTTAATGATCCAATATAATGACCCAGATGTAATTTTCCAGTGGGTCTGTCTCCAGTTAAAATAATTTCCTTCATACTATTTGAGATCAACTCATTCACCTCTCATTAATTTTTTTACATTTTATCATATTTGGCAAACATTTGTCAAAATATTTTTATTTTTGGTTGAACAATTCCGGATTCATCCTACTATAATAAAAAATATACTGTTGAGCTACTCCTCTGTACTTCCCAAATTCCTCCTTATCGATATCCGGAAACAATACACTCATAGCCCTTTTCATCCAGACGTCTACGGGGAAAGCCTCCAGTCTATTAAATCCATATAGCAACGTACACTCTGCCACTTTAGGTCCGACTCCCACGATTTTCATAAGTTCTGTACGAGCCTTTTCAATTGGCATATTTTTAATATCATCAATTATAATATTCCCATTCTCGACTTTACGTGCCGCATCCAAAATATACTTTGTTCTAAACCCGGCCCTAATAACCGATAGTTCTTTCTCATTCAACTTAGACAATCTCATATAATCTGGGAATTCATAATTACTTTGATCTATTTGATTTCCGAAGTTTAAGCACAGACTAGATATTATTTTTTTTATTCTAGGGATGTTATTATTCTGAGAAACTATAAACGAGCATAAAGTTTCCCAAGGGTCTTGTTTCAAAATTCTTATTCCCGTCGAAAAATCGCATGCTTTTTTTAAATTTGGATGAATACTAGATAAATTTTCTTTTATTTTCTTATAATTTGTATCCAGATCCAAATAATTTCTCCACAAGGACTCAAAATCTTTCTGATTCGAGTTATAAATTACAATTTCCCTGTTTGATTTCTGCAAGATTTTTATATGTTTTCCGAAAGCTACGCCATCGAATTCCTTCTCAATTTCATTCCATCTAAAGCATTGTCCGCAGTCGAACGTCGTTCTTATATTCAATTCGTCCAAATTTCTTATATAAACGTTATTATCTTTATACAATATATTCATAATTCCTCCGAGTTATCAACATTTTCAACTTAGTTTTCAACATAGATTGAATACCTTTACTTACTTGCTTATATTATCTTTCTTAATTGCATATATTTATCATATCACATTTTCAAATAAGTTTAAAGGAGAATCAATATAATGGACAACAAATTAAAAAATTTAGAGATACTTGGTATCTTTTTTACATTTCTTTCAGGGATTCTTTTAAAATTTTGCTATACCTTATCAAATATGTCTGTCTGGTCCATATTCATTGGAGCCGTAAACTCTAGCATATGGGAGTATACTAAGATATTTTTAATTCCCTACGTCATCTGGGGCATATTAGAGCTAGCCATGTTTAAAAAAGTCTCACTTAAAGCATTTGTAATTTCAAAAGTTATTGGTTTATATTCAATTGCCCTATTAAACATCATTATCATTTCCATTTTAAGATCTATTTTAAGTAATAATATATCATACATAGAAATTATTATTTTCTTCATTTCTTCTATTGCCGGGTTCACATTATCCTACTTATCATATCGAAATGTAAAAGAAAGTCTATTTTCTGTCTTTTTTTTCTTAATGCTGTTATCGATATCGATGATAATTTCTTTTACAGTCAATCCTCCGATGATAAATTTATTCAAAGATCCCTTATCTAACACATACGGATTATTGTCATAACGCTATATTTTTTGTCTTTTTGATGCAGGGGTGTCAGTCAAATGGTATGATATCCTATCTTCTGTCATCAATTTAGAATATAACCTTGCCTGTTCTTTAGGCACTCCTTGACGAATCTTTTCTTCGTAAACGCTTGTCATTATTCTAGCCTGATGCTTTTCTATTCCTTCCATAGTCAATCTAATAAATTCAAGTGCATATTCCGTGCTTCTGCCATCTTTTATTTCCTGATCGAACATCTCCGCCATCCTTCTAGCAATATGCCACTTCTGTTTATATCTTGTTACTGATTCTGCATAAATACAAGCATAGTTAGCGCTTCTTCCCGTCTTATATTCTCTTTCAAAAATCTTAGCTCTGGCTCTAGCTTCTATTTCAGGTCTTTCGCAGCATCCCTTCAATCTAGCATATTCATTTGCATAATGACAACTATTTCCTCTTTTTAGTTCCTGTTCATATAAAGCTGCTGTTTCTCTTGCAATTGATTCTTTATATTTCCCTGATATCAGATACATCGAATATTCGCATGCGTAGTCATAACTTTTCTTACACTCACACTCTTTTTCACATATCTCTGCCATTTTTTCAGACTTTTCTCTGTCCATGTTATAAATCACAGTCAAATACGCAAACCACTTTGAATAAATATAACTCTTTCTTTCCTTTTCAACTTTTTTCTCAATTATTTCTGCTATTCTCCTAGACTTTTTCTTTCCAATTCTAAAATTTATTCTAGATATTGCATATTCTCGTAAATAAAGCTGACTTTTCTCTGTTTTTTTATCCCTATCAA
The DNA here is from genome assembly GCA_934489735.1 of uncultured Eubacteriales bacterium. Classification (GTDB taxonomy): domain Bacteria; phylum Bacillota; class Clostridia; order Oscillospirales; family Acutalibacteraceae; genus CAKSSR01. Next base: position 4,907 of record CAKSSR010000033.1, read on the forward strand.
TTTCCGAAAATTTATCGTTTTCCGTTGCAAATGTATACGAACCATGTATTAAACTCATCAAGCATAGAAGTCCCATAGTTCTTGTAACCAACCTACTTACTTTCAAATTTATTTCCCCCGCATTATTATAATAAAACTAGCCCAAATTCTGACTAGTTGACATCAACTTTTTTCTATTAGTTATTTGATTTAGGTACCTCTGTTGGATCTGGTCTAAGCAAACTTTCAGCTTCTTTTAAAGCATTTTCTCTTGCCTGATCCTGATTCATACCGTCACCGATATATCTTTGATATAAATTTGATACTGATCTAGCAAATGATTCCTTCATTTCAAAATTTGTCATTAATCTTGAAAATTCTCTTGCATAGTCGACATTTCTCCCATGGTTACATTCAAATTCTATCAGATCCGTTCTTCTTCTAGCCTCTTCTTTATCAACATTTTCTTCTACTATAAGCCTTGAGTACTCACATGCGTACAACCAAGTCTTACCCTTTTTCACTTCCTGCTCAACTATTCTTGCCGATTGAGCAGCTTTTTCTTCGCCCAAATTATATTTTACTATCAACATCGAATACCTATTTGCATAGTAATCACTTTTCCCTAATTTTCTTTGCTTTTCATAAACTTCTATAAATTTTCTCTTATCATCAGCTTTATGCAAAGCAAAATTAGTCTTAAATCTTAGTTTTGAATATTGTCTAGCAAAGAACTTACTCTTCCCTGCTTTAATCTCTTTTAAATACACCTTTGCTCTATACCTTGCAATTGTCTTATTCATTGATGGATTTCTTGACATCATCTTTGCGAACTCTCTTACTAATTCAACTTTATTAATACCTTTTTCTTTTTCTATATTCTCAGCGAATATTTCAGCTCTTTTTCTTGCAGACTCTTCGTCAACTTTACTAACCAATTTCAAATATGTATATTCCCTTGCATAAGCCGTTGACCTTGTTTCAATTATTGCCTGCTCAAACATTTCAGCAAATTTTCTAGCTTGTTCTTCATTATCTCCAACTAAAGTGCGCTCAGAATACATCGATGCATATGCATCACTTCTTCCTGCCTTTATCTCTTGCTCAAATATTTCCATTCTTTCTTTGATTTTTTCATCATTTAGCTTATATATTACTTTCAATCTAGCACATTCTCTTGCAAATTCCTTACTCTTGCCATCGAGTACTTTGCTTTCGACTACTTCTGTCATCCTTCTTACAATATTTTCTTTAAAATTAGTATTTACTGATAGTATAGCATATTCCTCTGCATAAATTACACTTCTCCCCGACTGCATCTCCGATAAAGCTACTTCTAACATCCTATCTTCGTTGCTGCTAATTTCAGGTGGTGGCGTACTTGTTATATCATTGTCAATTTCTATTGCCATAGCAGACATTCCTGATATCATCGTTCCCAATGCTAAAGATAATATAATTTTTATAAAATTCATTCTCTTTTCCTCCAAAATCGTTTATTTCCATTATATCACACTTGCTCTTAAAATCCTTCAATTTAACAAAATTTTAATATAAATTAAAGCCAGTTCAAATAGAACTAGCTTATTATACATTCCGGCAGGAATTTTCCTTTACTTATTGCTCTTTGTTTCATCACTGCCATAACATATTCGCTTGCACTTTCCGGGTCCATTCCGCCTCTTATCTTTTGATCATAAATTTCTGCCACTTCCCTTGCAATTGTTTCCTTAAGTTTGTTTTGCACTCTCAACAAAGCATATTCCTCAGCATAATCTTTATTTCTTTCTGCCTTTACTTCATCTTCATAGATCTTTGATATTGCTACCGCTTTTTCTGTGTCGATTCCTTTTATTATCAACTTTGCATACATATCTGCATAAATATCGCTCTTATTTGCTTCTGTTTCCTTCTCGAATATTTCTGCACCCAACCTTGCCTTATCATAACTCAGCCTATCGTCGACTATTAGTTTCGCATATCTTCTTGCATACTTTCGACTTCTTTTTGCTTTAATCTCTTGAGCATATATTTTTGCTTTTTCGCTTGCTCTTATATTATCTTCCTTAAAATGTACAACCAGTTGAGCATATTCCTCAGCATTAATCCTACTCATTCCCAACCTTACTTCTCTATGGAATACTTCAGCTATTCTCCTAGCCTCATCTTCTTCAAAATTTTGTTCTGTTACTAATTTTACATATTCTATTGCATATATTGCGCTTTTACGTTTTACAGACATTTCTTGTTCCAGCATATCAGCTATTGCCCTAGCCTCTTTATCCGACTTTTTCTTTCTTACCAATTCCACTTCATACTTAGTTGCATAAGCCACACTCTTACCAGCTCTAATTTCTTTTGAATATGCTTCAGCCATATCTCTAGCATCTTTTTCTTCTTCTACGCTTATCCTTTTGCCTCCGTTATTTTTTTTAAAGCATTCCAACAATCTTGCATATTCTCTTGCATATTCTGCATCTTTTCCAGCCTTCATTTCTTTGCAAGCGATTTTAGATCTTATCTTAGCCTTATTATCTTTCACATTATTTATCATTTTCAGTTCCACATATTCAGTTGCATAGTCAACACTGGTTCCCGATTTAACTTTTTGTTCTAAAACCTTTGATATTCTCCTAGCCCTTTCGTCTTCTATATTATATTTTACTCTTAGTCTAGCATATTCTTCTGCATATACTTTGGTACTACCTGCCTCAAGTTCTTTTTCAATTATTTTCTTAATCTTATCATCATTGCTGCTCGATGCCTGATCTTTTTCAACAGGTTTACATACATCCTTATCATTTTCCATTGCCATAGCAGACATTCCTAACAATGACGTTCCCAGACATAAAGTACAAACAGAAATATTTAAAAATTCACTTATCTTCATTTTAATTCCTCCAAACTATTTTCAATTCTTACATTATTATTATAACATATTTCAGAGAAAATTTAAACATTTTTATCAAAATTGTAATATTTTCTTACAATTTTTTTCATATTTTTGATAATTTCCATCTCGACTTTCTATCAAGTTAATATTTTTTTCTATTTTATTCGCACTTTTGTCTCTTTGAACTTGGCTCTTCTGACTTGTTTTCTGACTTATGCTCAAATATTGATTTCGCATGCTCCATTGCACAAACTGGGCTCTTTCCTTCTTTTACTTCTCGCTCATAGATTTCAACCACTTCTCTTGCTTCAGCATCAGTCATCCCATCTTCAACTATTAATATTGCATATCCCCTTGCATAATCATCACTTCTGCCTAAATTTACTTCATTTTCGAATATTTCTGCTCTAACACTTGCTTTCTCTTCAGTTATAACGGGTTCAGTTACTAACATTGCATATTCAGCTGCATATAAATCGCTTTTACCATTTCTCTTCTGTTGCTCATATATCTTAGCTCTTTCCTGTACAGCCTCATAACTCAAGTTATATCTTGCAAATAGTCTTGCATGTTCCCTGGCATAGTCGACACTTCCCCCTGTTTCAATCTCTTGAGCATATATATCTGCTCTACATTTAGCCTCATACTTGTTCACATTGCTTACTTTTAGTCTTGCATATTCTATTGCATAATCAGATTTCTTACCTGATTTAATACTTTTCTCATAAATCTTAGTTCTTGCTATTGCTTTTTCTTTTTCTTCTTTATCTTCTACTACTAATCTTGCATATTCTCTTATATATTTATTTTCTTTTTCTTTATTTCGAGTCTTCTCTTCCTCATATATCTGTGCCCTAGCCCTTGCCTTACTCTCTTCTACTTTAAGTTTAATTCTTAACTTTGCATACTCTCTGGCATAAATATCACTCTTCCCATTGTTCATTTCCTGATCAAATATTTCTGCTCTAGCTCTTGCATCAGTTTCTTTTAGCTTATGTTTTACTACCAGCACTTCATATTCCCTTATAAATGCAATACTTTTATTTGATTTCATTTCTTTTTCATTAATTTCTGCCATTTTTCTTGCATTATCTTCTTTTTCATTATGAATTACTTTTAATCTTGCATACTCTCTGGCATAAGCTTCACTCTTACCCGACTTACGTTCATTTTCATATAGTTCAACTCTTCTTGCAATTTCGGTCTCATCTGATTTACATTCCAATTTAATTTTAGCATATTCTCTTGCATATGTATCGCTCTTGCCAGCTTTCAATTGTTGACTGAATATTGCTAGCATACGTCTCGCATCAAATTCTGAAAAATCTTTAGACATAGCTAACTCAGCATACTCCTTAGCATAATTCTCACCATTACCGCATTTAATTTCCTTATCAAATATTTCAGATTTCTTTCTTGCGTCTGTTTCTTTTAATTGATCAATAACTATTGATCTTGCATAACATCTTGCATAGTCTACACTTTTGCCAGATATAACTTCCTTTTCAAATATTCCTGCCATTGTCTTAGCTTTTTCTGCTTTAATATCATCAATTGCAATTAGTCTTACATGTTCCTCTGTATAAATATCGCTCTTTTTAGATTTTATATCTTGTTCATATGCTCTAGCGCCCAATAACGCTCTAATGTTACTCACTTTAAAATTTACAATCAAGTAAGCATATTTCTTTGCAAAATTAGGACTTTTTCTAAGCTTAATTTGCCTTTCTATTATTTTTTCTAGCTCTCCGTTGCCATTTGCCTCGCCTAGTTGTTCAGTTTTAATCTGATTATTACCATTATTGTCTTGATTCATCATTGCCATTGTTGACAATGCAGAAATTGCCGTCCCCAAGCATAATGTTGAAATAGATATTTTAATTACTTTATTAATTTTCATTGATTTTTCCTCCAAATTCTTATCATATCATTATTTTACCACATTTTATTCTTCAAATATCCAATTTAACAAAATCTTAATATAAATTTAAATTAAATAAGCTTGACGAAATTAAGTCAAGCCTTGTTTTTTACTTATCTTTTCTTTTTAAATTCTGGTTCATCATTAACATCTGGTGAATTATGCTGTCTTTTTGTAGCTTCTGATAATATATTATACTTCTCTGGTTCCAATAATCTAGCTTCCAACTCACTCATGTCATCTATAACCATTGGTCCCGCATGTTTTTCTTCACTTTTCATTTCTTTTTCTAATGCCTCTGCTATTAATCTTGCTTTTGCTTCATTATAATTTTCAATTCTTAATAAAACATATCCATGAGCATATATCTTACTCTTGCCTGATTGCAATTCTTTATAAAACATCTGTGCATATTCACGTACTTTTTCTTCATTTAACTTTTCAATTTTCTTACTTTCCCTTAATAAACTTAATCTAATATATTCATCGGCGAATTCCTTCGATTTACTTTCATAATCCAAATATACTTTTGCAGCCATTTCTGATTGTCTATCATTAAAATTGTTAATCACTTTTAACATTACAAATCTATCAGCATAATTTGCATTTCGACATTCATTCATTTTCTGTTCATATGCCTTTGATATTTTATCTATCTTTCTATCGTTTAGTTCATTAAATACTTTTAATGCTGCATACTTTATGGCATAGTAATCACTTTTACCTTTTCCGAGCAGCTGCCTGTATATTTCCAGGCCTTTCTTTGCTTGTTCATCGCTAAATTTATTTAAAACTTTTAAAACTGCATATTTATACGTGAGATCTTCATCACCAATTTCATTAATTTTATCATTAAATACCTTCAAATACTCATATGCTTGCTCCCAGTTAAGTCCATCTATTATCTGTACAAATACATATCTGTGATTATCAGCATCACGCATTCTCTCAAAACCAGCTTGCTCATACAGTTCTGCTCCCTCTGCTGCCAACTTATCACTCAATTTATAAACTGCCTTTAAAATTGCATATTCAGACGCATAATAATCTATCATTAAGTTTGCCATTCTAACATTTTTCTCGTACAGTCTTCCACCTTCTTCTGCTATTTCATCACTACATTCTTTAAACGCTTTTAAAGTTGCATAACCAATAGCATAACATTCTGTCTTTCCTTCTTTAATCTTCTTTTTACATGCCTCTATAAATTTTTCTCTTCTTTCGCCTTTTATATTAGAAATCATTTCTAACTTTGCATAAATCCTCGCATAGATTTCGCCTTTTCCTTCTTTTATCTTCTGTTCATATACTTCCGCAATATCTTCCGACATATCAAATTCCTGATCATCCATTACTACCGACTTTGCATATCCAAAAGCATACATTTCACTTTCACCTTCACCGAGCTTTTCTTCGTAAAGTTCCATAATACGATCTTTTTCCTCGCTTTCCAGACAGCAAGTCAATTCTAATCTTGCATAGACAATTGCATAAGCTTCATTTTGACCTTCTTCTATCTTCTGTTCATAAATTCTTATAAATTCATCTCTTTTTTCTCCTTCTATATCAAAAATCACTTGCAATTTTGCATAAATATTTGCATAGAGCTCACTTTTACCACTTTGAATCTGCTGCTCATATACTTCTGCGACCTTTTCCGCCACATTATCGCTTTGTTTATCAATTATTACTAACTTCGCATATTCAAAAGCATATACTTTGCTTTTACCTTCTTTTATTTTACTCTTAAATTTTCTTATTGCTCTTTTAGATTTTACTACATTTAACTTATAAATTGATATCAATCTATTGCATTCTGTAATATCAATATCATCCGGTTCTTCACTTGCCTTCAAACTTTCCTCGAACAAGCTATCATATTCGCTTTCCTCAGACAAGACATAATTACCGTCTACTATTATCATAGATCCCAAAATATCTTCCGCACTACATTCCGCATGTTTTTCGGTTTTACCTTTTCTAATTTCTTGTCCATATATCTTTATAAATTCATCTCTTTCTCTTCCTTTTATATTATAAAGCGCTTCCAATCTTGCATAAATGTTTGCATATATATCATTTTTCCCTTCCTTTATCTTTTCCTCATATAACTCTGCAACTTTTTCTGCTTTTTTGTCGTCATTTAATTCATAAATCACTAATAATTTCGCATATTCAAAAGCATACACTTTGCTTTTGCCTTCTTTTATTTTACTTTTATATGCTTTCATTGCTTTTTTAGCTCTTTTACCCTTCAAGTTATACCTTGATATCAATTTGTTGCATTCTGTGAGGTCAATACCGTCTTCTTCAATCTCATTTTCTTCTGAGCCGTTTCCTTCTGAACCACTATCTAACCTAACGCAGTCATCATAATAATTAATCTCTCCCAAAAAATCAAGATTATTTTCTGCTGCCATAATAGTCCCGCTAACTATTGTTCCCAAACATAATATGTACGTTGACATTTTTATAAATTTACTTAACATTATTTATTCCCTCTTTCAAAAATTATAAATTAAGTAAGTTTGGCTCAATTGAGCCAAACTTATTTCATATTAAAGCTCATTTTTTCTTTTTAAATTCTGGCTGCTCATAAACCTTTGATAAATCAATTCCTCTTTTACAAATCAAATTACCTGGTAGCATGTTGAAACCTTCAATTGAATGATTTAGCCTTAGTACTAACATTCCAGCCTCTTCTTCACTTTTATTTTCAAGAACTATTAGTCTTGCATACGTTCTTATGTCGGTTTCGTTTTCTTTGCCACTTAATACTTCTCCCTCAAAGATTTTTGCCATTTTTCTTGCTTTTTCCGGTTCTTTTTCCATGTGATCTTTTACTATAAGCCTAGCATATTCTGTTGCATAGAAACAACTTTTCCCCATTTTGATATTTTCCAAGTAAATTTCTGTAATTCTTTTTGCTTCTTCTTCATTAGCATCATAACAATCTACTGCTTTTGCATATTCTCTAGCATATTCTTCTCCCTTTTCTATATGCTGTGCAAATATTTTTGATCGCGTAGATGCTGATGTCGTATCAACTTTATGATTTAAGACCAAATTTATATACTCTCTTGCAGACACATCACTTGCTTCTCTTGAGCTTGTAATTTCTCTAGTATACATTTTTGCCATTAATTTAGCCTTTGAGTCATCATAATTCTTAATTTTTAGTAAAACATATTCGTGGGCATATATTTTGCTTCTGCCTGAGTTTAATTCTTTGATAAATAATCTTACATATTCCCTTAATTCTTTCTTACTTAGTCTTCTAATTTTCCCTTCTTCCATAAGGATTTTCAATCTTATATGTTCATCGATCTTATCCTCATCATCTTGACACTCGTCATAATTTATTTTATATATCTTTGCACCGATATCTGCTTGTTTATCATTAAAATTATTAATTATTTTTAGCATTGCATACTTACTAGAGTAATTTGCATCATGAGTTTCTTCAATCTTTTGTTCGTATATCCTTGATATTTCTTCTATTTTTCTATCACTTAATTTATCAAGTACTTTCAATGCTGCATATTTAATAGCATAATGTTCACTTTTGCCTTCTTTAACTTTCATTTTATATATTTCCAAGGCTTCATTTGCTTGTTCATCATTAAAATAATTAAATACTTTTAGAAATATGTATTCATGCGCATAAGATTCGTCCTTAATTTTATAATCCTTCTTCATATACATTCTCATATATTTACTTGCTTGATCGTAGTTAAATCCATAAACCGAATATAGCAATGTATATCTATGGCTATATTCTTCACCTTCTCCTTCCTCTAAATATATATTTTCATATACTTCTGCACCTTCTCTTGCTCGTTCTTCACTAAATTTGTAAATTACTTTTAAATTTGCATATTCAGAAGCATAATAGTCGATCATTATAAACTTTCTTTTAACATTGTTTTCATACAATGCGGCTCCCTCTTCTGCCTGTTCGTCACTCCAGCCCATTAGCAATTTAAAGTCTGCATATCCAATAGCATAACGTTCTGACTTTCCTTCTTTAATTTTTTCTTCGTATAGCTTTATGAACTCATCTTTCTCATCTATTCCAGAAAGCACTTCCAATTTTGCATAAATATTTGCATAGATCTCACTTTTGCCTTCCTTTAGTTTTTGTTCATATATTTCTGCAATTTGTTCTCCCGTTATGTCATCTTCTTGCTTATCGAATACCATTTCTTTCGCATATTCGACAGCATACTCTTTACTCTTACCTTCTTTTATCTTATCTTTATATTTTCTTATTACTTTTTTAGACTGTTTCTCATCCAGCTTGTAAGTTGATATCAATCTGTTACACTCTGTAATGTCGATACCATCATCTTCTGTCCCACTTTCTTCAGGTTCGCTTTCGCTAGAACTACTTGTTAAAATGATATCTCCTCTCCATTCATCTTCTTCAGAAGAATCATAGTTTTTTTCAATTGCTAGCATAGATCCGCTAATCATTGTTCCTAAACATAGAATACATGTTGACATTTTGATAAATTTACTTAATGACATTATCTTGTTCCTTCTTTCAAAAATATAAATTAAATCTATTTTTTCTTTTTAGATTCTGGCTGGTTAGTTGTAGAAAAGTAAAACTCTCTTTTAACAGGCACAAATATCCCCCTGTTAGTAAAAGGAGTACTATGTTGTCCCACTGACACGCTGAAGCTAGCGGCAAGTCTACTCTTATTATCAATCACTACTAGCTTTGCATATTCTCGTGCAGCTTCTTCGCTTAGCTTTCCTCTTATCATCTCTTTCTCAAACATTTTTGTCATTTTTACAATTTTTTCTGGTCCCACGTCAAAATGAGACTTCACGACAAGTCGTGCATATTCCGTTGCATAACATCGACTCTTCCCTGCTCTAACATTTTCCAAATAAATTTTAGTCATTTTCTCAGCTTCTTCTTCAGTAGCATGATAATAAACCATCATTCTCGCATATTCTCTAGCATATTCTTCTCCCTTTCCTATATTTTTTGCAAATATTTCTGCTAGATCACGCGCAAATACTTCAACGACATTACAATTTAAAACCAAATTCATATATTCTCTTACAAATACGTCATTTGCTCCTGGTTTAAGCATTTCCTGAGCATACATTTTTGCTATAAACCTTGCCCTTGAGTCATCATAGTTCTTAATTTTTGATATAACATACTCACTGGCATATGCCTTACTTCTACCCGAATTCAGTATCTGCGTAAATAGTTCCAGATACACATCCATTTCCTTTTTATTTAGCCTTCTGATTTTTCCCTCTTCCATAAGTATTTTTAATTCTACATACTCATCAGCTACAGTTTCTAATGAATCCTCGCAAACTTCTTCATATGCTCTTGCACCCACATCTGCCTGTTTGTCATTACGTTTATCAACTACTTTTAACATTGCATATTTGTTAGCATATGTTGCATCACGAGACTCCTTCATCTTTTGTTCATATATCGTTGATATTTCTTCTATTTTTCTGTCACTTAATTCATCAAGCACTTTCAATGCTGCATATCTAATAGCATAATCCTCACTTTTGCCTTTTCTGACCTTTCCCTCATATATTGCCAAGCTTTCTCTTGTTTGCTTATCATCAAAGTTATTAAATGCCTTCAAAAGTGCATATTTACGAGCAAAGTCTTTATCTCTAGTCCTTCCAAGCATACTATTATATTCTGATATATAGTCATATGCCTGTTGCATATTAAACCCGTCAATCATTTGTACCATTACAAACAAATGGCTAAGTCCTTCTCCCTCTCCGTTACCAGTTGCTTCTTCATAGAGTTCTGCTCCTCTTTTTGCTTGTTCATCATCAAAATTATGGACTATTTTCAAATTTGCATATTCATAAGCATAGTGATCTATTTGTATCGGTTTTACTTTACTATTTCTTTCATATAAAATAGCTCCCTCTTCTGCCTGTTTGTCATCCCATTTCCATAGCTTGAAATATGCATATCCCATAGCATAACATTCTGTCTTTCCCTCTTTAATTTTTTGCTCATATGCTTTTGCAATTCTATCCGTTTTCTTTTCTCCCATACAAACACGCACTTGAAATTCTGCATAGATACTTGCATAAGCTTCATCTTTACCTTCTTTTATCTTCTTTTCATATACATCTGCAATGTCGTCTCCTATAATATCGCTTGTTTCTTCATCGACTACCATTACCTTTGCATATTCAAAAGCATATATTTCGCTTTCGCCTTCTTCTATTTTGCTTTTAAATGCTTCTATTGCTTTATCAGATTGCTCTTTATTCAGCTTATATTTTGATATCAGTCTATTGCATTCTGTAATATCAATAAAATCAGCGTCTTCATTTCCTACATTTTCCGTCTCAGTTTCAGTATCGTCTTGATAAATTGTTGAACTAGTGTAGTTGTTTTGTTCCGCACACTCAGGAAAATCATTATTATTTTCCGTTGCCATCACATATCCACTAACTATTGTTCCTAGACATAAGATACATGTTGACATTTTAATAATTTTACTTAATAACATTATTTTAATCCTTCTTTCAAGCATTAACTCTATTTTTTTTTTCACATTCTGGTTCATCAATAGTAAATCATTCTTTATCGAACCAAATCGAATTCATATTCAAAAACTTTGCACGCTTCCACTCGTTTATGATTACATAACTAGCCTCAGCCCTGCTCATACGATCGATAACCATTAGCTTTGCACATTTTCTTGCAAATGTCTCTCTTCCTTCCATTCCTCTTCCCATAATCATTTCTATTCCAAATACTTCTGCCATTTTTTCAATTGTTCTCAGGTCTTTATCTTCTTGAGGCATTACTGTAAGTCGTGCATATTCCATTGCATAAAAGCGATTCTTCCCTGACTTAACAGTTTCTAAATAGATTTCAGCAATTTTCCTTGCTTGCTCTTCAGTAGCATTATAATAAATCATTGCTTTTGCACATGTTCTAGCATATTCCTTACCATTTGCTATATACTTTACAAATATTTCAGTAAATTTACGTGCCATTTGTCGATCGACATTATAATTTAGAACCAAATTCGTATATTCTCTTGCATATACATCACTTGTTTTAGGTACAATTCTCTCCAAATAATACATTTCTGCCATTGGTCTTGCTCTAGAATCGTCGTAATTTTTAATCTTTAGCACGACATACTCATGGGCATACAATCTGCTCTTACCTGATTTCAATTCTTGTATAAATAATCTCAAATACTTATATAATTCTTCATTGCTTAATCTTTTAATTTCTCCCTCTTCCATAAGTATTTTCAAGTTTACGCCTTCATCAATCTCTATTTCCGACAAATTTTCTTCAACCAATTCCATATATGCCCTTGCGCCTATTTCTGCCTGCCTATCACTAAGTCCACAAAATACTTTTAATACTGCATATTTATTAGCATAATTTGCATTACAAATCTCTTTCATCTTTTGTTCATATATCTCGGATAGTCTTTCTATCCTCTTTTCACTTAACTCATCAAACACTTTTAGCACTGTATACTTGCTAGCATAATGCTCACTTTTACCTTCTTTTATCTTACTTTTAAATATTCCTATTGCTTTTTTAGCTTGTTCCTCACTTAACCTATAATCTGATTTCAATTTATTGCATTCTGTCATATCAATGCCATCATCTTCTACATTGCTTTCTACTTTTTCTTGATGGCTGGCTATATTTTGTCCAACATTTTCAGGAAAATCTTGATTGTTTTCCATTGCCACCATCGATCCACTAACTATTGCTCCTAAACATAAGATACATATTGACATTTTGATAATTTTACTTGACAACATTAACTTGTCCTCCCTTTTTTTAATAAGAAACTAAACTTATTTTCTTCTTTTAGCTTCTGGCTCGTAAATAATATATGAATTATGTCTACTCATGGAAGTGCGATGGGACATTCCCGTATGCATTCTTGATATTTCAAGTCTAGCCTCAGCTTCACTTTTATTACAAACGACTCTGAACCTCCCACGACTAAAGTCGCAGGGTTCTTGGGAACTCTCTCCTAA
>CAKSSR010000034.1 GCA_934489735.1 uncultured Eubacteriales bacterium
AGTAATAAATCCCTCTCTTTTCTATTCGATATCCAGGTCTGTAGTCATTCTGCGCCTCTATATTGATTATAATCTCTGCTTTTTCATTACTATTTGGTAGCTTTACTTTAAATTTCACATCAAAACTTCGAGTTCCCTCTCTTGTTGACACCGTTTCGGATCCTGCGTTATCCAATCCCAAGAAAATTTGGTCATCCACTCTTTCTTTTGATACTTCAGTAGTATATGTCAAGCACGACATAATCTCTTTTATAGTACAATCCTTAAATTCCTCAGTAAGGTACTTTAAAATATTAGCCAAAACTCTTTTATTTGACAACAATTTTTTTGCCGCTGCATCGTATGATTTTCTAATTTTCATCATATCTTTGCAAGCTTTATCTTTTTCCTTAAAAACCTTATTAACCATCCAAAACCACCTCTTTCATTTCCTCCATTATTATATCAAAATTCTTAATAACTTTCAATTACATTTCTATTATAGCACATATTTGTATCATTTGCAATACTTTCATACAGAATTTTATATTTTTTTGACAAATTTCTTACTTTTCGATGTACTTATTATAACAAAATCATAGCCAATTCTAATCCTTTGACGTACTGTTGTAAAAAAAGCCGTGACATCTTCAAGTCTTACTCTTGCATTTATTTCTTTTTACAATCACTTTGGCATACAATCCGAGTTCTTCTTGATGATTCTAATACCGGTATCGCATCAGTTATCTACTATTACTATACTTTTACTAAAATTTTTTTCCAGCAAGCCAGTTCCTATTAATTAATCTCCCACCTATGAGATGGGAGACTCTTCCATAACATTAAAATCCTGAAAGATCATCTAGAAAATCGTTATAATCTAATTCTTTTTCTTCTTTTTGATCTTTAACTGGTTCTTTTTTTGTATCGTCATTCAATTTCTTATCAGCTTCTTGTTTAGCTTTCTCTTCTTTTTCTTTCTCAGCCTTAGCTTTTTCTTCTTCAGCCATCTTATCCACATTGTCTGAGAACTTTTTAACTTCTTCTTCATTTTCTGATACAACGAATTCCTTATTTAAGTAATTATAAGCTACATATAAATCCTTTTCAGGTTTAATATTCGGATCTATTGATGCTGCTACTTCGTTTTTCATGATCTCTTTAATTATTTTTGTTCTCAAGCTACTTATTACTTCTTGTTCTATAATTCTAGCTCCTCTATTGACCTTGAGAGCATATTTAGCTATATTTTCTGCCACATTTATATAATGAATATTAATATTTCTTCTTGCTTTATGATACGATCCTAAATTTTCTAATTGAGCTTCAGCAATCTCTTTATAATCTTCTTCAGATAAATTATCAAACTCAATCACTGTAAATCTGTTCATTAAAGACTTATCTCTTACAACTGAAGTTCTAGATCCTGTACTATCCTGAGGTCCTTCATTAGAAGTCATCACTACTATTAGGTTAGAAACGTCTATCTTTTGTCCTCTAGAATGGATCTCTCCACTGTCGTGCATTGTTCTGAACATTTCATCTGTTTGTTTTGTTCCCCATTTATCATACTCTTCTACTTTTAGCAATGTGTTAGAATTAGTCTCCAAATGTTTAACCAATGACGGCTTTTGCTTTCTACTATTTGATTCATACGAGCCATAGTAGTAAGACATATCTACAGGTGAGAACAACTGATCTAATGCTGATTTTGGATCGCTTGAGTCAATTGTTGAACTGTCTATACAATAGGCTTTATTTCCTTCGCCCATCAAAACATTTTCTAAGCATTTTAGTAACATAGACTTACCTGTTCCTGATGCGCCCTTGAGCATTATCAATGTTGCGCCTTTATCAACCTTGTTACCATATGAAGCTTGTTCTCTTTTGTCAAGAATAGATACTATTATGTCTTTCAATTGCTGCTTAGCTCTTTCCTGCCCTTTTACTTTCTTAAATTCTTCGTCTAACTTTGCAATTACATTTTCAGAATTAACTTTAATTTCTAAACGTTCTTTCTCTTCCTTTTGGTTGTACCAGTCTTGAATATCTCTAAACAAATATGGGACATCGTATCTAAAGAAGCTTAAAGTTCCTCTTACATCTTTTATTTTTGATATAAATTCGCCAGATTTGCTTAATAAGAATCCTGCAACCAAACCAAGTGCCCCTTGATGTGCTAACCAGCTACCACTAAGGCCGTGAACAAGTTGTTGTTTCCATGTCCTATCCCCTGGAGGAGTGTTATCTGCTTCTTCTAAAAACTTATTTCCTCTTTTACCTTCATGTGAACTGCTGCCTGCTTCTTCTGGCCTATTACCTGCTGCTGGTTCCAATCCTCTGTTAGGTTCCTGTGCTTTGGTTCCTTGTACCTGTGTTGGCGCTGGCTCTGTTGCAAAAACCATAGGAACTGCGCTTGATGATATTATGGATGTTGCTAACGATATTGCTATAATATTCTTTAATTTTTTATTCATTTATTAACTTCCTTTCTTTATAAGAAACAATTTAATGATTAATATTTATCCTATGATTCTATTATAGCATACTTTTTTCATTTTTTTATCGTTTTAACACAAATTTAACAAAAGATTTTTTTACAATAATAAAAATTCGATATCTGTGCGAAATTTCTACTTCTTGATTTCTAATAATTTTTTATAAAATATCAAAAATTCATATCCTATTTTCAATTTTTAGCTTCTCATTATCATTGATTTCTTAACATATTGCTCATAAACCCTTTTAAGTTTTTCCCCTGGCATGGCATCCAGCTCTTTTTTTAAGATATGGCATATATTATCGTAACTTTTCTTAGCATTCTTTGTATCTCCCAACATAGAATAGCAATAAATTAGATCAGCTGCCACTTTTTCGGAATATATATCAACTGTCATTCCCACATTTAAAAATGATATAGCCTTTTCGTAATCTCCTATATTCATATAATATTCAGCTAGCATAGAGCATCCAGCAAGATAATATCTTTCATAATACTTTTTCTTTTCCATTCCCCACCAACAGTCTATGTCTTCTAAATATTCCCCGTTATATTTGTTAAATAAATACTCATTGTCTATTAAATTATTTATATTTTTTGATTTTACTATATTACAAAGTCTTTCCATGTCAAATAAATCTGACTTTACATTGTCAATTTTCATAAAATAGTTTTTGTTTTTATATTCTACTAGGTCCCCAAACCCAAGAGGTGTCAATTCTTTCCTAATATTATATATCATATTGTGAAACATGGCTACTGCGTGGTTCGGATATTCATCCGGCCATAAATATTTCATTATGTCCTTCCTTGATATTGGCATCCCTTTGTTATCCAATAGCAAAGCTAGTAATTCCTTAACCTTCTTAGTCTTCCACTTTATTATATTGGAATCCTTTATGCCATATGGATACATGTTAAATGCTCCAAAGCACTTTATATACATATATTGATCATCATTATTTAAATTCGTTCCACCAGATATCTTAGATAAGTCCTCTTCGCTCATACTGATTTCACATTTCTTTGAATTGTTTATTAATAATTGCTTAAATGGGATGCATGAGTCTCCTTTTTTGTTATAATAGTCAACCGATTTTCTTATTATGAGTGCCTTTTTTGATGCATTTATCTCTGAAAATATGTATTTCTTAAATATTGGCATGCTATACTTATAGTTTCTCCCTTCCTTTAAGAAAATTCCAGCTGAACATAAGTTATTTAAAACTTCTTCTGAATTTTCTACTCCTGAGACATAGTTAGTTAACTCTACGTCAAACGAATCAAATAATGACACGCTTTCAAATACTAATTTCTCATTATATGACAAATTGTTGTAGATATATGAAGAAATATAACTATATAGCATGGATTCTCTAAATAATGCGTCCAAATCGTAAGACTCTATGTCCTTATTTGAGCAATAAGTCTTTAATAAGGTGATCGCTGCTGGCCATCCACATGTATTATAATAAATATCGTTGACTAACTCTTTGTCTACGCTCTTAAATAATAATTCTACATCTTTTTTATTAAATTTTAAATTGTCGCTGTCAATAATTTTAACTTCGTCTATAAGAATATAATTCAATATGAAGTCCGGAACCTTCCCATTCGTTATTATAAATAGCCTTGCATTACAATTGTCAATAATATATTTTAATAAAGTAATTATATCATCATTGCTTATGCTTTCAAAATTATCTAATACTATAATAGGTCTTATTTTGACAAATTTCGCAAACGCAGCAGATATTTGCTCGGCTTTATCTAATATATTACATTTTCTATCTATGACTTTCTTCCCGGTTATGTTTTCTATCGCTTTTAGTAAATAATTGAAGAATTCATTTATGTCATTATCATATTTGTCTAGAGTGTACCAAATGTATGGAATCCTCGCTGAGCTTAAGTAAGAAGATACAAACGTAGTCTTTCCAAAACCTACCGCACTCTTAAAAACTAGTATCTTTTCTTTATATGATGATAACTTTATCTCTCTTTTAATTAGCTTTTTCTTTAAATTTGGAATAGATATTTTCGAATTTAACAATTTTTTGTCTCTCCTTTTCAAACATTCTCAATTGATTAATTATATTTTTACCACATCTTTAAATATAGCTCTATACTTTGATCCTATTATCTTGTCTATATGTATGCTGCCAAAGTACCAACAGTCATATTTTACATTTTCAGTAATCGTATTGAAAAATGCACTCATTGAATTTATCATTATGTCTCTGCCTAAAGAATTCAATATCCAATTGGGCGGCTCATGTGTTATTATATAATCTACTTTTTTATCAAATTCATTCAATATTTCTACTCCTTCTTTCATTTCCTCTATCGTTGGCATTTCTCTTCTGTCCCACGTCCCAAATTCCTTCCTTAATTCTTTATCTTGGCTCTCACCACCTCCAAAAGCAAACAACTTCTTTCCTTCTATCTCAAATATTTGACCCCTGATCAAGTGATATATATTTTTACTTATCCTGTGGACTTTCCCTCCATATAGCGTCTCTATTGGATAATTATAAAGTAAATCAAAGTTCTCGTGTGTCCCATCTACAAATAAAATTTTAAATTTCATCTTAGATATTTCATCAATATATCTCTTTTCTTCTTTGCTTTCATTCCATACGAATCCGAAATCACCACATATTATTAAAATATCTTCTTTTTTCAGCTTTTTTATCTTCTTCCTACTAAAAGATTCTATATCTCCATGCATGTCACCAGTAATATAAATCAAAACCAATCACCTCTCAGAATCCAATATATATAAAATTGTAAATAATCAGTCATACCTTTATTGACATTGTCTTTACAAGATATATAATATATAATACAATATAATAACACATTGAAGGAGAAGTTTCCATGGCAAAGAAAAAATTTAGTCGTATATTTTTAATACTAGTTCTTTGTTTGAATTGCATAAATATTTGTAGTGCATCGTTTCACAATAACTTAGAACTATCAACCGAATCTATTATTCTTATTAATACTGATACAAATTCAATCGTCTTTGAGAAGAATGTTGATACCAGAAGGAGTCCTGCATCTTTGACTAAGATTATGACATATATAATAGTAGCAGAAAATACTTCCGACTATGAGACAAAAAACGTCTTTATATCTCAAGATATTATAAAATCTTTGAATGGCACAGGGAGTTCTATGTCAAATATTAAGCCAAATCAAATGTTGTCTATAAAACAATTACTAAATGCTATGATGATACCATCAGGCAACGATGCAGCTCTTATCTTAGCTACATATATAGGTCAAGGAAATATATCAACTTTTGTTGAAAAAATGAATAACAAGGCAGCAGAACTTGGCTTAGAGAATACTCATTTCAATAATCCTCACGGTCTTTTTGATGAAAATCATTATACCTCAGCAAGGGACATGTATAAGATTACAACGTATGCTTTAAATCTTCCTTATTTTCAAGAAATTACGAACTCCGTGACATCAAACATAATAGGTGATGGAGGGCCTTTACTAGTTACTACTAATAGTATGATTGACAAAAACAGAGGAGGGAAATACTATTATAAGTATGCTAGAGGGATAAAAACAGGACATTTAGATCAATCTGGTTACTGCATAGTAACTACAGCTAAGAAATCTGATACTTCCTATATGTGCATAGCCATGGGGGCACCATCAAAAGACGAGAACGGGAAGACAATTCCAACCAACGGAGCAATGATTGACTCTAAAAACTTATACGAATGGGCATTCAACAACTTAAAGTTAAAGACAATTTTAAATAACGACACCCCTATAACAGAAATAAAAGTAAAATACATGTGGGGGAAGGATTCTGTGATGTTGGTTCCAACTTCTTCATTTTCTCTGGTAGTACCTAAAGACGTTTTAGCATCAAGTATAAATATAATTCCAAATGTTCCACAGAATTTAAAAGATTCTAAACAACCGGGTGACATAATTGGCAATGCTGATTTATTTTATGCAAACGAAAAGATAGGTTCCATCGATTTAACTGTGAGCGAACCGATAAAAACTTCTTTTTTATTATGGATACTAGACATAGTAAAGACAATATTCACCTCAACGGTATTTCTAATTACAATATCTATTATAATTTTGTTGATTATTTTATACATATTTTATACATATACTAGGAATAGAAAGGCTTATCGTAGAAAAACTAAGATGAAATTTAAAAAAAATAAGTAAAATATAAGAAATCGGACGGTACAAGGCATCAAACTTTACTGTCCGACTTTTAAATTGTATAACAAGCAGCAATAAATTTATGATATTTAAGAGAAATAGATCTAACTTTCTCTTGATTTTTAATACAATGCATTGTATCATATTCAAAAAGAACTTAATTTTAATTAATAATGCAAGAAAGGAGATACTACTAAAACGAAGTAGTAACGAAATATTTGAAAAGCAATAGTAAAATCAACTTAAAATCTATATTCAAAGACTTATTTAAAGAAGACATAAGCATATCGAAAGTTCAAATATTCACTATAATAATGCCGATAATAGTCGTACTAGGAGTTATTATTGCAATATTTGCAAATATCGATCATAAGAACCAATCATATAATATTGACAAGGTCATAAAGAATACCCACTTCCGTCAGACTGTTTATGGAGACAATGCCGAGAGGATCTCACAGAAGGCCAACAAAAGGATTGACGAACTTCAAAAACTTTTACTATGTGACGTGAAAGGATCAGATATAGACAGAATCAATTCAAGAGTTGGAATGCTGGTCTATGTAAATCCATTGACAATTTCAATAATAGACACTTGCATAGACATAGCTAACAAGAGTAATGGAGCCTTCAACCCATTATCGTATTCATTAACTTCACTTTGGAATTTCGATGAATTGGATAACAAAAGCGCATTTCAAGACAAACTACATATTTTTAGATTTCAGAATGCGGACAACATAGTTCCATCAGAAGAAAGAATAAAATCTTCACTAAACCATATGAATTACAATGACATTTACATAGACCGGAATAAAAATGGAATAAAAATTTTAGATAATTTTTCAGGATTGGACATCGATTCGATATTTAAAGGCATAATATGTGACGAAATAATAAAGACTTATCGAGAACAAGATGCAAAATCTGGAATAATATCGACAGGTGAGAACGTTGGAATATTTGGAACTAAATCTAATGGAGAACTATGGAACATCGCAATAAAAGATCAATTAAAAGAAGATGATAAAAATGGCATTGCAATATTGAAATTGAAAGACGGATTTATATCCACCCATAGCCCATATGAGAATTACTTTAAGAAAGATGGAACAGTATATCACCACATCTTAGATCCAAAGACAGGATATCCAGCTAGCAGCGATCTAATAAGTATAACAGTTTATCATAACAACATGGGATTGGTAGCAGATATATTATCAAATGCATGCTTTGTATTGGAAAGGAATAAAGCTTTAGAACTACTCAAGTATTACAATGCTGAGGCAGTCTTTATTTATAAAAACAAAGATATATATGCAACAGAAGGAATTAAAGAAAATTTAATGATAACTAATGAAAATTATACTCTTAGATGATTTTAATAGAGGAGAGATTTGTAAATGTTAAACTTATTTCAAAAAAAAGACTTAGAAATTAACAAAATGATGTTCCACATACTTATAGCGACTATCCCGATAATAGGAATGTCTACATTTTTATATGGGATCAATGTCTTAATTATACTTTTTGTCACAGTAGCGTCATGTTTGGCCAGCGAAAGTTTAATAAATTCAATCAGAAAGAAGAATATTGTGAATGATGACAGCATAGCCATAATGGTTTCAGGCATCTTATTAGCTTTGACTATGCCCAGCAATGTAAATCCAAGCGTGGCTATGTTCGGGGGAATAATTTTAATAGTTCTGAAGCAAATCTTTGGAGATTTTGAGAATAATTTTGCAAACCCGATAATAATATCAAGAGTTGCATTGATATTTTCATTCCCAGATATAATAAGTAAACCGATAGTGATACATTCCAGTAGTAAATTTAACTTAATAATAGATCTATTGACAAAAAATCAGTCAAATTTCATAGGCGGATCATGCTTTTTGGCTGTATTGATAGGGGCCGTCTACCTTTTGATTAAAAAAATTGTAAATCCAATAGTACCGGCTATAATATTGTTAACTTCGTTACTCGTGGGCATAATTATCCCAGAAAATTATTATATTTATGCACTATCTGGCACAGTTTTGTTTTGCAGCTCATTCCTTGTAACGAATTATCTGCCAGAAAAAACAATTGGGAAGGTTTTGTTTGCAATCTGTTGCGGAATTGTTTATCCTATACTAAAATTTAATACAAATGTAACCGAATCGATACTATTTTCGATATTATTTATGCAAATGTTGTCATCATCGATAGATCAATTAATTAATTTAGAATTTTTTAAAAGGAGAGTAAGAAAACATGACTAACAGTAAAAAAATTATATCAATATTTATGATCGTGCTTATATCGTCTATCATGATGTCCATTAGCATATTAATAAATAATTTGACATCTATGACAATTGACAAGAAAAATATAGCCCGTGCAGAGATTTTGAGAGATAAAATGTTAAATAATGCAGTCCAAGTGAGAAAAATTAACTCCGAGGACCCAAGTGTTATATCATTGATTGGAATTTCTAAGAATGACTTGACAAGTGGATACATGTTTGAAACGACAGCAGGTTTATGTTGCAATAATGTGAGAATAATAGTGGGAGTGGCCCCAAACGGAAGAATTACTAATATCGAATTAATAGACAGTGACGAAACTTCAGCAGTCAGAAATAAATTGTTGGGCAAAGATTTCTTAAATAAGTTTAATTATAATATCCGCAGAAATTACATACCAGATGTTAATAATATCATACCGGTTTCAAAATCCATAACAGAAGCAATTAGAAAAATAGCTTATGAATTCGATATAATAAGAGACAAAAATTACAGGGGGTAGTTGGAATTGAAAGAAAATATAATAATACATAGGAATCCAGTATTCAGACTTATGATGGGATTGTGCCCTACTTTGGCTATTACTACTACTATACTAAATTCAATTACTATCGGTATAGCAACTCTGCTCGTTTTAACAATTTCTAGCTTAATTGTATCAATGCTTAAGAAATTTATATCGATAAGAATCCCAATTTATATAGCTATTACGGCTGGATTGACAACTATTATACAGCTGCTAATAAAAGCCTTCATCCCTGAAATAAATACAAGCTTAGGTATATATATCCCTATTATTTCTGTTAACTGCCTGATATTGAGTTGCCTTGATGTCATTATCGATAATAATATAAATGCTTTAAAATCAGCATCAAATAGCTTGTGCATAGGAGTAGCTTTTGCATTTGCTTTACTATTGATCGGAATTATAAGAGAAATATTGGGATTTGGAAGCATATTGGGAATAAATATTAGCATTAGGCCAATCCCTATATTCGTTTTATCACCAGGAGGTCTGTTTATTTTAGGAATTATAATAGCAATGGTAAATAGAATTTGCCTGAACTCAGAAAAAAATTGTAACGGTTGTGAAAAATGTAATAACTGTTCAGAAAAGGAGTAATAAAATGATGATAAAGTCTTTATTTTTAGTATTATTTTCTTCCATATTTTCAGAAAATTGTATATTGTTGAGAATGTTTGGAATTTGCTCAATGATTAATCAAAAAAACAGACCAAAATATGTAATAAGAGCAGGCTCTTTGACAACAATTGTTATTTTGCTATCAACAATTGTAAATTGGCCTATCTATAAATACTTTTTGTTTCCAAAAGACTTATTATTTTTACAAATGATTATATTTCCTCTAATAATCCTTCTAATTATCGAATTAGCTAAGATTTCACTTAAAAAATTTAAATTTTTCTCAGATATTTTACCAGATCTATCAATAAATTGCTTAATATTAGGAATATCATTGACAAATATATCAAATTCTATCGCAAATCCTGAGTTTAAACTACTTCATTCAATTATATATTCAGTAGGCGCTGGCATGGGTTTTATATTTGTAATGATAGTATTCACTTGCATCTTAAATCATATTAAACAAGATAAAATACCTCTGCCTTTTCAAGGAACTCCTATTAAACTTATAATTGCTTCTATTATGTCTCTATCGTTTATCGGAATTTCAAACTTAATTAAATAAATTATACATACTTCTTGGTACCATTTCTAAATAATTGGTACCATTTCTTATTTCTTTCCTTGATCATTCGCATTTAATCAAAAAATATACTGACCGTTTATAAGCAAAATTAATTAAGACTATTGAGTCTATATAAATCTTTCTTGCAAAATGTTAATCAATTTCAATTTTTCCTAAATTAAGCCCTCCAATCCATTACTCATTCCTTGTCTTTGTAAGGAATTATAAAAAAAACGTTGCCTCAAATCAAGAGACAACGTAAATTTTAATAAAAGGAGATGATTTTTATGTATGAAATTAAAAGTTCGTACGCTTAATCATATAATTTATCAAACTGAAGCCAAAATCCACAATCAAATAAAACCACATACAATTAATTTCCTTCTAACAGTACCATTCAATTTGATAAACTTTTCAGTGCCATCTAAAACAAACCTGACACTCAGTTAAATGAACTCTGATTTGAAATAATATTTCTTTCATTTAACTTGATTATATTATAACATATTCATATTCAAATGTATTCGATTTAACAAAATCTTAACATAAACTTAATCAAATTTTAACATAAGCATCCCTGCAGTGAATGGCTCTCATTGCGAGCCACCCTTTTTTTAAGATAATTTGATTAAAAAATTAAATTGTGGTATCATCTATCTATTAAGTATATAATAAATATTAAACTGATGAAAGGAGTGTCGGCACTAATGATTAATAATCTGGTGCCTAGTCGATTGTTTATGAAAAAAGATAATATTTTGTTCGGATTGCTTTGCATCGTCGGCGCAATTGCAGTCATATGTAATGGCCTTGGACTTTTTGGAAATTTAAATATCGGAAGTATTATCGTGACTGTTTTAATGATTCCTATAATATTGTCTAGCCTTTTGAAATTGAATTTTTATGGAATTTTCTTTCCAATAGCAGTACTCTGGGTGATTTATTCTAAAAATTTTGGAATTTTCTTTGAACCATGGAAGGTTATGCTGGTTGCATTACTGTTAAGTATCGGATTCTCGATGATATTCCCTGGCAAATCAAATCAAGAAAATAATAAATAGTTTGTAAAAATGTACGAAAAGTCTACTTCTTTTTAATGTTTTCTTTTCGTATAATTTTTTGTAATAAATATGCCATTGACGTATATTTTCTTTTATGATAGAATGTTTTGTATAAACAATTAAAATTTTTTGATTTTTGGGGGTAATTTTATGGCTTATAAAATTTCTGATGAATGTATAGGATGTGAAGCTTGCGTTGGGGGCTGTCCAACAAATGCAATATCTTCATCCGGTGGTAAATGTACTATCGACAGTGAAAAATGTATAGACTGTGGCAACTGTGCTAGTGTTTGTCCGGTTGGAGCACCTAGCGAAGAAGACGTTAAAGCAAGCGCACCAGTAAAAAAAGCTGAAGATAACAAAGAAAATGATAAAAAAATAGAAAAAAAGGTAGAAAAAAAGCATAAAAT
Source organism: uncultured Eubacteriales bacterium (assembly GCA_934489735.1). Taxonomy (GTDB): domain Bacteria; phylum Bacillota; class Clostridia; order Oscillospirales; family Acutalibacteraceae; genus CAKSSR01. The sequence continues at coordinate 12,160 of CAKSSR010000034.1, forward strand.
ATCAGACAAATGTATATCATGTGGAGCCTGCGAGACAGAATGTCCTACTAAAGCGATATCAAATGGTGACAATCAGTATGTAATTGATGAAGAAAAATGTATAAATTGCGGTAGCTGTGCTAGTGTTTGTCCAGTTGAGGCACCTGTTGAATACGAAAAAGAAGTTAAAGACAAGAAAGAAGACAAGAAAGACGATAAAAATACCGTAGAAACGAAATATGAGATATCAGATGAATGTGTATCGTGTGGGTCTTGTGAAGGTTCTTGTCCTAATGCAGCTATTTTTCAAGGGAGTAAACACATGGAAATAAATAAGGATCTTTGCATTGGTTGTGGGACCTGCGCAGACAAATGTCCTGTGTCTGCTATAAGGAAAGAAAAAGAAGTATAATCTGATGATCACTTTATAAAATTTGTTAATTTATCAAGGGGGATTTTTTAAATGTCAAGAAAAATGAAAACTATGGATGGAAATAATGCAGCTTCTCACGTTTCTTATGCATTTACTGACGTAGCTGCAATATATCCAATTACGCCATCTTCTACAATGGCAGATGATACAGACAAATATGCTGCATCAGGACGTAAAAACATATTTGGAAGAGAAGTACAAGTTACTCAAATGCAGTCTGAGGCAGGAGCAGCAGGAGCAGTACATGGTTCGTTGGCCGCAGGAGCTTTAACAACCACATATACTGCATCTCAAGGATTATTATTGATGATACCGAACATGTACAAAATGGCAGGAGAGCTACTTCCAAGCGTAATTCATGTAACAGCTAGAGCGCTTTCGACTCACGCATTATCTATATTTGGAGACCATTCAGACGTTTATGCATGTCGTCAGACAGGATTTGCTATGCTATGTTCAAATAGCCCACAAGAGGTTATGGATTTAGGAGCAGTAGCACATCTATCGGCTATAAAAGGAAGAGTACCATTTTTACATTTCTTTGACGGATTCCGCACTTCACATGAGATTCAAAAGATTGAAGTATGGGATTACGAAGACTTAGCAGAACTATTAGATTGGGACGCTGTAGAGAAATTTAGAAGAAATGCATTAAATCCTGAGCATCCTGTAATGAGAGGAACAGCTCAAAATGGCGACATATTCTTCCAAGCAACGGAAGCAGCTAATACTTATTACAATGCACTTCCAGATGTAGTAGCTGACTACATGAATAAGATCAATGAAAAGATTGGCACAGATTACAAACCATTTAATTATTATGGTGCACCAGACGCAAAACGCATCATAGTAGCCATGGGGTCAGTTTGTGAAGCTATAGAAGAAGTAGTTGATTATCTAAATGCAAGCGGAGATAAAGTTGGATTAGTAAAAGTAAGGTTATACAGACCTTTCTCAGTTAAACATTTACTAGAAGTAATCCCTGAGACAGTAGAAAGCATATCTGTACTAGACAGGACTAAAGAACCTGGATCAATAGGAGAGCCATTGTATCTTGACATATTAGCAGCACTTAGAAATACTAAGTTTGAGTCAGTATCAGTATATACAGGACGATATGGATTAGCATCAAAAGACACGACACCGGCTCAAATTATAGCTGTTTATAGAAACATGGAGTCAAGCGAACCGAAGCAACGTTTTACTATCGGGATCAATGATGATGTAACACATTTATCATTAGAAATAAAAGAGAACCCAGACACTACTCCAGAGGGAATAAGATCATGTAAATTCTGGGGATTAGGCGCAGATGGAACAGTTGGAGCTAACAAGAACTCGATAAAGATCATCGGCGATGAAACAGATATGTACGCTCAAGGCTATTTTGCATACGACTCGAAGAAATCTGGAGGTCTAACTGTATCGCATTTAAGATTTGGTAACAAACCGATTAAAGCGACCTATTATATAGATAAAGCTGACTTTGTAGCTTGTCATAATCCTTCTTACGTTAACAAGTATGATATGATAAGCGATCTTAAAAAAGGTGGAAGTTTCTTACTAAACTGTTCGTGGGATATTAACGAACTAGAGACTCATTTACCGAACAAGATGAAGAAGTTTATAGCTGACAACGACATAAATCTATATACAATAGATGGAACTAAAATTGGAAAAGAAATTGGACTTGGAGGAAGGATAAATACAATTCTTCAAGCAGCATTCTTTAAGATTGCTAACATAATTCCAGTGGAAGATGCCATTGAATTTATGAAAGCAGCTGCAACTAAGTCATATAGCAAGAAAGGCGAAAAAATTGTAGCGATGAATCACCAAGCTATTGAGCGTGGTACGCAAGACGTACATAAAGTTGACATTCCAGAGTCATGGAAATCAATTTCTGATGATGAAAGCAATAGCAATGTAGTGAGCGGAGACAAGAAAGATTTAGTTGACTATGTTAACAATGTATTAATTCCTGTCAATGAATACAAGGGAGACTCATTACCTGTTTCAACTTTCTTACCATACGTAGACGGAACAGTACCGCAAGGGTCAGCCGCATTTGAAAAGAGAGGAATTGCTACAGACGTTCCTGAATGGAATCCTGAGAACTGTATAGGATGTAATTTCTGTTCGTTTGTTTGTCCTCATGCAGCAATAAGGCCAGCTATACTAACGGATGAAGAATTATCAAAAGCACCAGCTTGTACTAAGTCGAAGGAACTACCAGATATGCCTGGGCATCATTTAGTTATGACTGTTTCAGCATTGGACTGTACTGGTTGCGGAAGTTGTGCACATGCATGTCCTGGAAAGAAGGGCGTAAAAGCTTTAGAGATGAAGCCTTTAGAGACTCAACTAAAAGAGCAAGAAGTATTTGATTATTCTGTAAAGCTTCCAGAAAAGCCTGAAGTTGTAGAGAAATATAAAGAATCAACGATCAAAGGTAGTCAATTTAAGACTCCGTTATTAGAGTTTTCTGGGGCATGTGCAGGATGTGGAGAGACTCCTTATGCGAAGTTAGTAACTCAATTATTTGGAGACCGCATGTATATTGCAAATGCAACAGGATGTTCATCAATTTGGGGAAGCTCAGCACCTGCGACACCTTATACTGTAAACCAAAAAGGATTTGGACCAGCTTGGCAGAGTTCTTTATTCGAAGACAATGCAGAATTTGGCTATGGAATGGTATTAGCGCAGAATGCTACAAGAGCTAGATTGGTAGAGTATATAAAAGAAATCAAAGAGAAGACATCAGATGAAGAAGTAAAAGCAGCATGTGACAAATACTTAGAGACATTTGACTCAAGCAGAGAAAACAGAGAAGCAACAGACAAATTAATAGCAGAGGTATCAAAATTATCAAATGATTCAGAGTTATCTCAAGTAGTTGACAAATTATTAAAAGACAAAGATCAACTAGCTAAAAAGTCCACATGGATCTTTGGAGGAGATGGCTGGGCATATGACATCGGCTTTGGAGGACTTGATCACGTACTTGCATCTGGCGCAGACTTAAATGTACTAGTATTTGATACAGAAGTATATTCTAATACAGGCGGTCAAGCATCTAAGGCAACTCCATTAGGTTCTGTTGCACAATTTGCAGCAGCAGGAAAGGGCACGAAAAAGAAAGATCTTGCAGCGATAGCAATGAGTTATGGTTATGTTTACGTTGCTCAAATAGCGATGGGAGCAAATTACAATCAATGCTTAAAAGCTTTAATCGAGGCAGAGAGTTATCATGGACCATCATTGATAATTGCTTATGCGCCATGTATAAACCACGGAATAAAAGGTGGAATGAGCAATTCTCAAGATGAAATAAAGAAAGCAGTAGCAGCTGGTTACTGGAACATGTTCAGATTTGATCCAAGATTAATAGACGAGGGCAAGAATCCATTCTCATTAGACAGCAGAGAACCATCAGAGAGTTATAAAGACTTCATAATGAACGAAGTAAGATACAACTCATTGACAAGGGCATTCCCAGAACGTGCAGAGGAACTATTTTCTAAGGCTGAGAAGCAAGCTAAAGAGAAATACAATCATTTATTAAAGTTATCGGAACAAGAGTAATAACTTATAGAAAAGCTCCTTATATTTCGTTTCATTACGAAAAGTATTTGGAGCTTTTAATTTTTTTCTTAAAAATCATTCATATCGATTGAACATTCTTAATTATCTTATTCTGTCTCTCTAATATACCGCAATGGGCGCTTAAAAAAATCCTACAAGAGGGATATCCTCCTGTAGAAATAATTCAAAACATCTAAAATATTATCCAAATATGCTTTCAATTTTTTCATTTAAATCACCTAAGCTTGTCGCTCTAATACTTCCGCAATATAAATTATTATTACCTGCTTCGATCATACATCTAATATCAAAAATTTTATCATATGTACCATCGCCATTAAGTATACTTTTAAGCTTTTCAGCAAAATCTGTCTTATGAATTGGTGCTGAGCCCATGCTTTCAACCTCTGACTTAAGCACCTCCTTAATATGACCATCAACTTCTTTCATTGCATCTCTTAATTTACCTAAATTTCTACTTGCATTATCATCCTGAGTATTGACATTATTATTAAAAATTGCATTTTCATAGTCACTATTATCAAATCTGAAACTAATTTCTCCTTTTTCTACTGCATTTTTTAATCCTTCCTCTGTATTTGTATCCTCATTGCCGTCTACATGAAGTCCTAACTGTACCGTTTTCCCATCTAAATCTAAACATTTTTTTTCGTCTCTACAAAAGTTTCCTGCAGGATCCCCTGTGCCAAAAATAAATTCATAAAATTTTACATTTTCTCCTTCGCCCATAATTAACATCTCCTTAAAGTTGATTTTATCACATAATCACTGTGATAATTGTATTATATCATATATATATATAGTCAAGTGTTTTTTGTGCAAATTATAATTTATTTCAAAATAGCGACAACAAACTATCAACTTGATTAATTTAAGAACTAATTATTTATTCAATTTTCTATTATTTTTATCTCCTTTCTCTTAATATAAATAAAAAAAATCTCGCATTAGCGAATCAGTTTGATAATCAAACCTTTTCTATGCGAGATCTTTCTTTACTATTTGATATATTTAGCTATTATTTTGTTGTGGAGGCAATGGCAAATACATATTTGTCGGATTCAAAGGATGATTTAAAATATCTTGTGCTGGTTGTTGCATACCAAATCTTTGTCCTTGATTTAAATTACCTTGGCCCTGCATTGGCTGTTGTGGCATTGTTCCAAATCCTTGCCCTTGATTCAAACCACTTTGCATTGGCATTGGTGGTTGTTGCATACCGAATCCTTGTCCTTGGTTAAAATTACCTTGGCTCTGCATTGGCTGTTGTGGCATTGTTCCAAATCCTTGCACTTGATTCAAACCACTTTGCATTGGCATTGGTGGTTGTTGCATACCGAATCCTTGTCCTTGGTTAAAATTCCCTTGGCCCTGCATTTGCTGCTGTGGCATTGTTCCGAACCCTTGTTCTTGGTTAAAACCACTTTGCATTGGCATTGGTGGTTGTTGCATACCGAATCCTTGTCCTTGGTTAAAATTCCCTTGGCCCTGCAT
>CAKSSR010000035.1 GCA_934489735.1 uncultured Eubacteriales bacterium
TTATGCTTATTCAAGTGCTCTAAATATGTCTTGCTTTTACTTATTTCTAATTTATCAAATAGATACTTAAAGTCTGCCCCTTTTGAATAGTACGATGCTAACATCTGTAGATTTGTTGTCTTTCCAAATCGTCTAGGTTTTGTTATACATACATATCTGTCTTCTATTCCCATATAACTATTAATTTTTTCTATCATCATTGATTTGTCTATAAAATATTTACTATTAGTTACTAGTTCGAAATTACTTTCCAGAAAATCATCGTTTAAAAAATAGCCCATTTTTGTTTCCTCCTAAATTATTATAGTTTTTTTATTTTAGTTGGTATTGTATGCTTAGTTTTTTTATTTAGTCCATAGTAATATTATACTATATTTTGATATATTTATAAAGCTGTTGTTATTGATTAGGAGGCTTGTTTCATAAACTTAAATACAAGAAACAAGTCAATATCCAGTACAATGCTTTCAATCTTCCAATGTTTTCTTAAAATAGCAAGTGACTTTTTTGTTGGAGCCTTTGGGTTGGAAATATAATAGCTAGTCTTGTCAGTTGTTTTGTCTATTACCCTTTCACAAATCTTTTTTTGGCAATACATTGCATCTATTGCATCTGATGATAGCCTTACCTTTTGTTTTCAAGTATCCAAACATTTCTTGAAATACTAGTATCTCGTCGGTCTTTTCCTTTTCTAAAACAACTCCATTAGATATGCTGTCATTATTTGAGGTGTTGAGTGTCTTTGTTTTGGCCTTGATTGTTATCTTCTCTATCCCAAGTCTCTCTTAAAAAAAGTTTCTTCATTATTGGCAAACGTCATCATATTACTTAATTATGCTTTACATATTTCTGATATTTTTGATTTTTCGTTATTGCAAATCTTCACTGCGCTTCTTTTTTTTGATTTGTTTTCTTTTTGTGATTCTTTTTTTATTTTTGTTTACTATTATACAAAACCTTAGATATGTATATAATTTATTAAGTATAAAATAAAGACTCAATTACTTAAAGCAATCAAGTCTTTTACAAATTTCAAGCTTAATGTGAAAATTCTTTATTTGCCCTTACATTCCATAAAAACAACATTAAGATTATTCCTAATATTCCAGTAGCAATCCAGACATTATTAACGAACTGGTAACCATATTTCTTTGAAAAGCCTCCCAAGACAAACATGATTGATGATCCAACGTAACCCATGGATCCTGTTATTCCTGCTATGGTTGCCGATACCTTTTTTGATCCAGATTCTATTGCTGCTATTCCTCCCACCATCACTTGAGGTCCACACACTCCTATACCGATCAATCCCATCAGGATATACATAACGACATTTTTTATATGTTCTGGCAATTGAATTATAGCCGGAGTGTCATCTGCGCTAAATATTAGTCTTAAAATTATCATACATATTGTAGTCAATATCAAGTATGAGGCAATAGCTGGTGCCCTTCTCCCTCCAAATACTTTATCTGAGACAAAAGATATCGACAATGTGCCTACAGTTCCTATTACTGTCATAACTATCAATGGTACGATAGCTAATATTGGATCAGTATTCTTACCTGTTTCCATAAACATTTTAGTCATCCAGTCTAGTGGTCCAAACCTCAATATGTAGACGCATATATAAGTCAAACTCAATATCCATATAACCTTATTAAATAGAACATCTTTTTTAAAGACTTGCCAATATGATTCACTTTCTTCCGATACTTCTTCTTTCTTCTCATCTATTTGTTGTTCTTTTTCATTCATCTGTATTTCTTTTTCATCCACCTGCTGTTGTTCTGATTTAGAATTTCCTACATAAGTCTCAATATCCGGTAGGCCGACGCTAGACGGATTATCTCTTAGCAAAGCCCAGCCTATTATTGATATAATTATTCCTAACAAAGTAGGCACTATGAATACCGATTGCCAATTAAGTTCTTTAAGGAGCATAGCCGACAGTAACATTGAGCAACAAGTTCCTAATTCATGTGAAGTAGACCACCATGCCCAAATATAAGGTCTACTTTTATTAGAATACCAGAAGACTAAAGCTTTAGCGCACATTGGGAATGTAAGTCCACTAATAAATGCTGATATTGACCAACATACGTACATAAACATAGAGACATCATCAAGTGACTTTAAGATCAATGATTGATACAAAATTCCAGCCACAGCTATTCCACCGCTTGACACAGCTGCCGTAAAGATAGCCAAAGGCAAACAAATTCTAATATTTGCTCTATCTGCGACAAATCCTCCCATAAATTTACCAATGCAGTAGACAATATTAAATAATATACCTAAAGTTACATAGACATTCAAAGAAAGTCCTAACGAATGTTGAATTCCCGTACTACCATGGAAGCCAACGCTCAATGATCTTCTGCATAGATATGACACGAAGTACATCAAATACATCACTATAAATATAGTCGGTTGAAAGAATGCATACAATTTCTTTATTTTCTCTTTATCTTTTATAGGTTCTTTAACTTGTTCTTTCGTAAAGAAAGACAATATCTTATTATTCATATATCAACCACTACCCCTTTCTTTTAATAATCAAGAAAAATCAAATAATTAAACAAGTATTTTTAATTTCTATATTATGCGAGCAATATATATTTTAGAACATTTAAAAACGGGAGGCAATTTTTTTCGAATTTGTATAATAGATTGATATTTTTTCTTAAATATTTTTAATTTTTACAAAGTTCTCTTGCCAGATCACTTATAGCCGCTTCATTTTCTTTATTAACTGATGACTTAATTGATACAGAGTTCTCTAGCCACGTTATATTTTTGCAATTTTCCATCATTTCTTTCATAACTTTGTTAGCCATCGGAACCCATGAGCCATTTTCAATCAATCCGATAATACGATTCTGGTAGTTTCTTTCTACCAAATCGTTAATAAACTCTCTCATAAATGGGAATACTGTTCCATTGTACGTGGTAGTTGCTAATACTATTTTATTATACTTAAACGCATTTTCAATTGCTTTTGATCTATCGCATCTTGCCAGGTCATCTATTTGCACACTATAGCCATTATTTTTTAATTCTCTTTCTAAAATTTCAATAGCTTTCTTAGTATTTCCATAGACTGACGTATAAGCTATATATATTCCGTCAAATTCTGCTTCATATAGTGACCATTTGTTATAAAGATTTAAATAGTAATCAATATTTTCTTTCAAAATTGGTCCATGCAAAGGGCAGATCGTTCCTATTTTAAGGCCTGATGCTTTTTTTAACAAGTTCTGAACTTGAGGGCCAAATTTTCCGACTATTCCAAAATAATATCTTCTAGCCTCATCAATCCATTCCTCTTCCATGTCCAAAGCTCCAAATTTCCCGAAAGCGTCTGCAGAAAACAAAATCTTATTGGTAGTATCATAAGTGACCATAACTTCTGGCCAATGTACCATAGGTGCGAATATAAATTTCAAATTATGATTGCCCAAAGGTAGTTCTTCCAAGTTATTTACTACCTTTTTGTTATAATTTAATAACTTATTAAAGAAATTATCGATCATATTAAAGGACTGTAGATTAGATACAAGGGTAACGTCTGGATATCTCTCCAAAAAGTAATCGATACATGCCGAATGATCAGGTTCCATATGTTGAATTATAAGATAATCTGGTTTTTTGTCACCCAATATCAACAAAATGTTATTCATCCATTCCTCTTTATAATTTATATCAACAGTATCTATAACAGCGATCTTTTCGTCTAATAAAACGTAAGAATTATATGACATACCGTTAGGCACACGATACTGTCCCTCAAATAAATCTACATTATGATCATTTACTCCTACATATTTAATATCATTTAAAACTTGCATATACACTTCTCCTATAACTTTATAAAATAAATTATTTTAATATAGTAGCATATATTAATTAATTTGTCTATTGATATACAAATTCTGACCAAAAGTCTACCATTAGTCAAATTGTATCACAAATAATATACAAAGTAAATATATAAATCAAATTATTTGATGTAAAATTATTTCCATATGCACTATATTGTAATCAAAGTATAAAAAATGCCTATTCTAATGCAATTAATATCCATATAATCTGACCAATTAACGGATTATCGTAGATTATATCATAATTGTTGCTGATTTTAAAGTTATTTTTGCAAATTATTTCATCATAATGAAAATTTCTATAATTTTTACAATTGCTACATCATTTTTTATCAATTAGGTAGTTCTATTTCCTTCGTCTTTCATCTAATTTCATTCATTTTTATACATAAAAATAATAGCCGATTAACCATATGTTAACCAGCTGTTATAATTGCTTGACCATTTCTTGTCCGATACCAACAGATTACTAATCTACACCATCATTTTCTAAACCATCTGTTTGTTCTTTACTTGCTTGTTCTTGCTGATTGCTATCAGCATCTGTATTCGTTTGTTCTTGAGGCTTGGCTGTTTCTTTTTCTATAATTCCGCATTGTTCTAAAATATCAATAATACTTTCTGCTTTTTTCTTTTCATATGCTTCCTTAATTTTACTTCTAGCATCCTTTTTATTTTCATCTTCTTTATTTTCATTTCCTTTATTTTCATTTCCTTTATTTTCATTTCCTTTATTTTCTACAATTTTAAAGGCTTCAACAATTTCTTTATTTGTTATTCCACCATAAAACCCTAACTATCTGCCGGCGGCGTCCACACTGCTCCTCCATTGTAACATAACCTCAAAGAACCACTTCCAACTTTGTCTTTGAGTCCTTTTGACAGCTTATCATATATACCTTTCAAACAAGCATCACCACATTGACCAATTTGCTGATTAGTTTGTATCATTTCCAAACTCTTACAATCGTCAAATGCTTTACCCGCTATATTTAGATCACTTGTCGACATTAGAATTATTGATTCATATTCAGATAAATTATTTGGATATTCTATATCATTTCCAGAATATTTTAATTTACTTCCACTTGAATAATAATATCTTTTTCCCCCTTCTAGTCCGCCATAAATCTTAACAAGCCCACTGGATATTTTTCCTTTAGCAGAATCAAAACCATCAGATATCTTTTTACATTTTTCTTTATCTAATCCTAAAGGAGTACATATTTTTTTCAATTTTTCACATTTTCCAAATGCACCTTTACATATTTCTACTTTACCTACGTCTACTTTTACTTCCTCTACTACATTTTCATAACCGCTGAATGTATCTGATTCAATCGATTTAATTCCTATTGCATTAATAAAATCAAACACCTTTCCATTGTCCTTTATGTAATCCTTGCCATTCTCTGTTACCCCCCCTCCATCGTTATTTTCAGTTTCTCCAATAGATTTAACTAACTCTATACATCTTTTTAAAGTGATCTGGTTTTCTCCTGTCAACCCCAGTATAGTATTAATTCTATCTGTTATATCTTGGATGATTGCATCATATTCTTCTTGCTTACTTTTCTTTACTTCTTCAGCTAAACTTTCAAATTCCTGCATCAAAGTATCTATTGTCATTATCTGATCTTTCAATGTTTCTTCCGATATTGCCACTTCAATCTCCCCCTTTTTTAATACTCTGTCACCTTTTCTTGTTTTTTTATACTAATTCTTTCCCGGATCCATTCAAATCATAAAGCTATACCTCTTTTAGTCATTTAATTTTGATCCACTCCTGTAAGTTCTCGTAGTTTATCAATATTATTTCTTATATTATCATCACCAGCTTTGTTACTAATCTTACTGCCCAATTTCTGATTTGCTTCATCGGATAATTCTTTCAGAATACTAGTGGCTAATTTTTCTTCTATAATTCCGCATAGTTTTAAAGTTTCAATAATATTTTTTGCTTTTTCTTCAAACATACTTTTAACTACAGATCCAATTGTAAGTGATGCTTTGCTCGAACCGTTATGCTGCTTTACAATTTTAAATGCTTTTACAATCTCTTCATTTGTTATTTCTTTATAGAACTTTTTTTCTTTGTAACCTTGCATATCTATTTTATCAGATTTAATTGAGTTCAAATCAAAGCTTTCTAATTCTTTTAATCCTTCTTTTTTGCCATTCGTCTTTAAAATGCTATCAATTCTTTCAACATTTTCTTTTGTTAATACGTTATCAGGATTATTATAAACTAAATATTCATTTTCTTCTTCCAAGACAATGCATCCAGCTTTATCAGCATCTATTTTTCCTTCAGATTTTAAACTATAACAAAACTCTCCAAGTACTTGTTTTTTACATTTCACTTGTTGATCCTTTCCGCTAATTATTCCTAATCTAAATAACATTTTTAATATTTCAGATTTTTCCATTTTAATTGCTGGATTCATCTTCAAACTTTCTAGACTGTTTTTAACCTTATCAAAATTTTCAGGATTTTTATCTATCATTTTTTCACAATTTCTTACAGTTCTTAAAATGTTAGCTATTGCTAAGTACTTTCTGTCATTAGTTTTACTCAACAAGCTCGGAACTTCTGTATCTAATTCATCTGCTTTTACTTCAACAACATCGTCAAACTTTTTATCTACGATAACTTTAGCAATCTTATCAAACTTATCCTTATCACATTTCTTTAAAGTTTCTTCAATAGCTTCGCTAGTGACAAAATAACATACTTTATCTTGGCCTGTTACCTGTAATTTATAAGCCTCAGCGATATGTTTACCTTTATCTTCTTCAAATATCCAAAATCTGCACGTAACTTTATTTTCCACTTCTTTTCTTTTTCCTTCATCAATCACATTTAAATCTACTAATCTATTTAAAAATTGTTCTAATTGTTTTGGATTATGAATCATCACTTCTTCTTTTTCTACAACATATGCATATATTCTTTCTAATAAAACCAAATCAATGTTAGAGATACCTTCCGATTGTTTTTCTAATATTTCCCGCTTTTTATCGTCATCTAATTTATTCATATCAATTTCTTCACAAACTGAATTAATATCTTTAAGCAATTTATTTAGATTTTTAATTTCTTCTATATTCGTACTTCTTTCTACAATGTCTTCAATGGACTTTTCGTTTATAACGAAGTAAGGATATATGCTCCATTTGTGAATTTTCTTAAGTTTACTTACCTTTTCCCCCTTAAATACCATATACTTTTCTGGTTCATGATTATAGCACGCTACTTTTTCCCTAAGTTCATCCGGCAACTTGCTTTTGACCAAATTAGCTTGTTCTTCAGTCCTCGTCGTTATTGTCTTCAATATATCACCACAACCTTCAAATGCACCATCGGCTATATATAGAGTGCCTGTACAATATAAAGATATTCCAACATAATCAGATAAATTATTTGGACATTCTATATCATTTCCAAAATAGGTTAACATCCTATATACTTCGTAATAATAAAATCTTGTATTTTCATAATAAATCTTAATGGTGCCATTAAATATCTTGCCTTTTTCTGTAAAACTTTTATATATCAATTCGCATTGTTCTTTATTTGAAGCAATTATTTTTTGCAATTTTTCACATTTATCAAACACTCCTTTACATACTTCTTTTACTACTTCATCCATTTTTATTTTCTCTACTACATTTTCATAGTCGCTGAACATATCCGATTCAATCTTTTCTATACCTTGTAAATCAAATGTCTTACCTTGATCATTCGTATAACTGGCAAGCTTATTCGTCGTTTTTGCTTTCCTTCCAGCAGCACGTACTGTAGGCCTTCTTTTAACATTAATACGCTTGATTAATTTTATAAATTTTTCTAAAGTAATCTTATTTTCTCCCGTTAATCCCGTTATTTTATTAATTTTTTCTATTATTCCATTTATAATCATATTATATTCATCTCTTTTTTTTGCTTTTACTTCTTCACTTAATCCCTCAAACCTTTCCATTAGTTTCTTTATGGTTGTTAACTTTTCTCTCAATGTTACCACTTAAATCTCCCCCTTTTTTAATCGTCTATCATTTTTTCTTGCTTTTGTTATACTAGTTTTCCCTCAGATTAAGTCAAATCATAAAGCTATACACCTCTTTGCTATTTATGCTAACTTGTTTTCAGTCTCTATCTTCATCCTTCAATAATTTTTCTAGTCTAACGGTATCTTCATCTATGTCATCACCATTGTCATATTCCTGATCAAGCATACTTTCTAACATCCTTGATTCTTCCTGTTCCATTTGTAATCTTTTTGTATTCGCCTCAATTGCATTTGTACTTTTTTCTAATATTATATCATGAATTATCAATAACCTTTCTATAAAGTTCTTCTCATTTCTATCCATATCTGTTGGTCCTTTTTTAAGATCTGCTAAGCCACCACTATACTTTTCCCCTTTTACAATTTCATTTACATCTCCATAAGTTGTATTCCCTATCAATTTCAAATTTCTTAATTCTTCTTTATTTATAGCTTCTGAGACATTAAAATTATTATCTTTACCATCAATCTGCTTGTAAGACGTTTCACCTTTATAATCATTTATTTCGATAATCTTAGCTATATCTTCAATTCGTTTCAAAACATCTTCATCATGTTCATCAAACTTATAATCCTCTACACTGATATCTTTAGAATAATCCGGATATACAAAGTATTCTTTTTCATTCTCTTTATTCTCATTCAAAATTAAAACTTTAAGCTCCTTTTCCGAGGAGGTATAATCATAACTTTTCAGCCCATAGAATAGATTTTCTTTAACCGATTGTGACTTTTTCTTTGATGATACTTGCGGAAGAGGTCGTCTATATCCTTTAACAACTCCATCAATTGCTAAAATTACGCCTTTAATTGCTTCACTAAATTTATATTTCAATAGTTCTCCTGTCACTTCCTTTATTTCATTAATATTTTTTGTAAGTTCAGGTTGTTTTTTAATACGATCATCTATCTCTTCCCCATGAGACTTGTCAATATTTTGCATTCTTTCTGTTTGGGATGCAATTGCTTGTACAATTATTTCCTTTGCTTCTCCAAGCTTTGTTACCAAATCATCATCAAGTTTAATATTTTTTCCATTTGGCAACGTATCGCTCTTTATGTCACTTTTGTTTTCAATTCTATTTACATACATAAAAATTTCTTGTATCTTTCTTTTTAATTCATCATCAGCAATAGGTTTTTCCCCTTCACCATTAACATTATGTTCACTCCCGCTTGCATTATCATTAGCATTAGAAGCAGGAGGCTGCCCAGCCTCTGTCACTGGCTGAGCATTTTCTTCCTGTTCTCCACAGACTGCCTTAAATTCGTCAAGACGTTCCTTTACTTCCTTACCTTTACTTTCTATTGCCTCTATTTCGGGTTTAAATTTTTCACCGGTTATCTCTTGATTATATTTCCGTTTAATCTCATTAAAGTTACTTTCCGTTTCTTTATATTGATTTTCTATCTCTTGTACAGTCATAAACGTTCACCTCTCTATAGCCATTTAATTTTGGGACCCATTTCCCTGATCACTGTTGCTATCTGCTCCTAATTTTTCACCTAATTTATTAACTGATTCTGTAAATTCGTTAACTGTTTCTTCAAGCTCTGCTTCCATTGCCTTAATTTTTTCTTCTAATACCTTAATAGCTTCATTTATCGATTCCACAAACGGTGCTATTCCCTGATTCAGTAAATCTTTTCCTGTTATAATGTTAACTTTGTCATTTCCCTCTATTTTTTGGCCTAAAATTTCTTTAACTTCATTAAGTAAATCTAAAACATCTTTAATTTTTAAATCATCGGCCTTAACTTTTTCATCTCCCTCAACAAAAACTAATTTTGAACCTTGTCCGTTAATAAATCTAACCAATTCACCTATTGACATATTACTTACCCCGTTTTTTCCTGAAAATTCATCACAAACTTGTGACAGCACTTCTTTAAACCCTTCATTTATATGTTCTAATTTATCTTTACTAAACCTATCAGCCACTTTTCCAGCAATTAAAATGCTAAATACAACTTCTTCAGATTCGTTTCCAACTTTGACGGCTTTCTTTTCTTCGGCTTCCTCATAAAATTCTTCGACTTCATCATCGTCTGTTACCGCATTCCCTTTTAATTCTTCAATCCTTGCTTCTATTCTCTTTAATAGTTCCTTGCCATAATCAAATTCGTGTTTATATTTTACTAAAACTTCTACAAATTCATCCTTTTTATTTTCTGGTGGATTAAGAGTTAATATTTGCTCCATATATTCTTTAATATTTCGTTCACAGTCAGAATTCAAAGTATATTCCCCCGCTAGAACATCTTTAACCTCTTCTATAAATTTTCTTAAATTTTCTTCCGTTGTCGAAGATGGTGGCGGTGCTGCTGGTTCCCCTGCTCCAGCTTCTGGCATTGTCTGGGGCACTGTAGATACTGCTTCTTCAATGATTTGTATTGTTTCATCTAATAAACCCTTTATTTCTTCATTATGTGGACTTAAATTTGTCTCAAGTTCTTTTAATTTTCCTATCACACCATCACTATTTTGTATTGTTTTATCTTTTAAACCTTCCAATGCACGTTCTATATTTGGTTTTAATACTCGCAATCTTTCTTCTACAGTTCCTTTTGCTATTGGGTTAATTTTATCTTTAATTATTGACTTTCCGTTAGTATCTTTTATCTCATTTAAAACTTGAACAAAGTTCGTTAATATATTTGCTGTCGGCGTTGGGGGTAGTGCTCTCGTTCCTGCGCTTTTCCCTTGTTTTGCTGTGGATTCATCAAGGGTATTTATTGCTTCCTCTATTCTTTCTATTTGTTTTTCTAAGCTAGCATTACTTGTTTTAAGTATACCTAATTGATTCATTATATCTTTCTTATTTCCTATTTGTAAGGTTTTACCTTTTGCCTTTGCAGCAACCAGTTTTTTTAATTCTTCTTCTATTTCTTTTAATACATCTTCTGCTTTTCCCCCTTCACTTTTTATTTCAATCGTAACATCTTTGCTATCTTCACTTTTGATACTATTAATTTGTTTAACAAGTTCTTTAAGTGCTTCATCAGTTGCTTCTGCTTGTTGTTGCTGTGCATCTGCCACTTCTGGCAATGGTGCTGCTGGTCCCCCTGTTTCAGTTGTAGTTGTAGCTGCTGGCGCTGCTTTCCCTTGCTCTGTACTGCCTGATGCATCTCCATTAGCTGGCCCAATATTACTATTGCTTGCTGCTTCAGTCGCCCCCCCCTTCTGGCAGATTTGCACCTGCTGCTTGTGCTTGACTTCCTGCACCTTGGGTTGTTTGAGCTGGCTGACTTGTATCGTTTCTGGCTTCTGATAGTCTATTACCTTTAACTGGTCCCTGAGGAAATTGGAGGCCATTCGAATTAGATTCTGATTTTTTGTTGTATTCTAGTCTTGCTCTTATATTTCTCACACTTTCAGTCAATTCTAGAAGAATAGCATCATTATCTTCTTTTTCTTTACCGCTTAGCTTTTGATTTTCCTTATTACATTCACTGAGTACTTTTTCATACTCTCTAATGACTCCTTTATATTTATTTACTACCTCTGGGTCTAATACATTTGAATTTGGCATTAATAATCACCCCTTATTCTGATTTAATCATTTTTTTGTTTTTTATTTTTTCTAACCATTCTCTCATCTTTTCGATAATTTCGCTAATTTCATTTGTTCTTACCCTTATATCTTCAGTCGTCACATCTTTTCCAAATTCTATTTTATCTACCTCTTTTAGCCGCTTATATTCTTCTAATAAATTTATAACTTCTAAAATTCCACCATATTTTGAATTTTCAGCAAGTTGTTTAAATTGCTTAAGCATTTCTTCCACTACCGCTAATTCTATTTGTGTTCCTTCTCCATTAGTTGCATTTTTAATGAATTCACTAATCTTTTTAATTACTCCTTCAATATTACTACCAGTAGGGTCACTTAAAACGGTAAGCAGTTCTTGACATTGCTGATTATCTCCTTGTAGTCCTATCAAAGTAGCTTTTAATGATATGCATATTTCGCTTAAATTACCAGCATGTCCTTCGCCTGGCTTAGTATTTACTTCTGCTGCAGCTGACTGCTGCTCACTTTGGCCTGCCTTTGCTTGTTGTTTTGCACTACTTGCTGCTGTACTTGTTGTGGTTGACTGCTGCTCACCTGGGTTTACTTGTGGTTCTGTAGTCGCTGCGGCGTCGGTTGCTGAGTCTTGTTTCGCTGGTGGTTCTGTAGCTTGGGTGGTGCCTGCCTGCTTAGGTGCAAAGTCGTTTAAACATGCAATGGCATCGTTTATTGCAATATTTACATCATTTATACTAATTGTTTTCCTACTTCCCGGCAATTCTATATTCTCTTTTTTATTTGAAAGTCCTTCTTTTACACTCTGTAAATTACTTTTAATTGTATCAATACTATTGTCACTAGTATTTTCATCATGTTCTTGCAAAGGTTTAAGTTGATTATAATACAACCACTTTTCCCCAAGTTTTCTCCCAAGAAACCAAGCTAAATTATAAACCGCTTCAATAAATTCATCCAATGTTTCTGTTTCTTTTCCCGTAAATTTTTTCAAGTGTTTTTGTACAGTTGTCATTTTTCCCTTCTTTTCGCTGTCCTTTTCGATTTTGTCATGTACCTGTCCCAATTCTTTTCTAACTTTACTTATCAAAGCATCCAAGTCTGGTTGAGATTTTGCTTCTTCTTTCTTTTCATCAGTTGCTCGTGGTTGGCTCTGCTCCTCTACTGCTGTTTCTCCTGTTGGCAATGCTGCTTCTTTCTTTTCCTCAGCTGCTTGTGGGGTTTGCTTCTCTCCTGCTGGCTCTAAAATACTCTTTAATTCTTCTAATTTTTTTTCATCATATATTATTTCTACACCTTCCTTTCTCTTCTCATCTTTTTCACTTTCTATACAAAGTAAAGCATCATATAAGAATTCAGATTCATTATTTTCACTATTTCTATTCTGTCTTAACTCATCTTTGCATTCACATAATGTATTGATGAAATTTTCAGAAGTATAGGTTCTTTTTTCCAAAGCTTTACAAATGGCCCCTCCACTTATTCCTCCTAATGAAGATGGTACTTCATTTCCACTAATGCTTAGTATTGCACCTAATATTGCTGCCTCTGCTTCTTTTCTTTTCCTTTCCGCTTCAGCCGATTCCTGTTCTTTCTTCTCTCTTTCTTTCTTTTCTTCCTCTTCTTTCCTTTTCCTTTCCGCCGCTTCCTGTTCTCTCTTCTCCTTTTCTTTTTCTTCTTTCTCTTTTGCTGCTCTTAATTTTTCTTCTTCTGCTTTCCTTGCTGCTGCCGCTGCTTCAGCCGCTTCCTGTTCTTTCTTCTTCCTTTCTGCCTCAGCCGCTTCCGCCTCCGCTTTCTTCATATCTTCCTCTTCTTTTCTTTTCCTTTCTGCCGCTTCCTGTTCTTTCTTCTCTCTTTCTTTCTTTTCTTCCTCTTCTTTCCTTTTCCTTTCCGCCGCTTCCTGTTCTCTCTTCTCTCTTTCTTTCGTTTCTTTTTCTTTTGCTGCTCTTGCTTTCTCTTCCTCTTCTTCAGCTTTCTTCTTTGCTGCCTCTGCCTCTTTTCTTGCTTGCTTTTCCTTTTCTTTCTTTTCTTCTGCCACTTCCTTCGCTATCTTTCTCTTCGCTTTTCTATTTTCCAATTCAGCTTTGTATGCCTTTCTTCCTTCAGCATTCTTTTTCATCTTTATGGCATAATCTAGATTATCAACGGCATCTTGTACTTTATCATCATCCAATCCAAAATGTCCTAAAGTATGGTTAACTAATATTTTCTTTAATAAACTAATGTTTTTACACTTATTGTTACCCTCAGCATCTTTACCATCAAGTAAAGAAATCCCTCTATAAGATCCTTCTTTATTTATTTCGTCGATTAAATAACGCATTTTCCCTTTAAAATCTCCTGAATCCTTTGATTGTATCATTCTTATTCCTTCTGCAATAGAGCTTTCTTTATATGGAATTATTCCTTTAGCGTCATCTTCAATTGCTTTCCTTGCCTCTTCGTCAGTTTTATCATCTTTCTTTGCTTTATTCTCTACTGTTTCATCATAATAAAAATCTACTTTCTCAATGCACATCTTTAAATTTGCCTTAAATTCGTCGCTCTTCAAAGGGAATGGTACGTTCCCTTCATCTACAAGTTTTTGTATCTTATCTAGTACTTCCTTAAGTTCTTTTTTTAAACTATTTATTTTTCTACTAATTCTATTTCTCATTTCTATATTTCCTACACTACCTTTATCTTTTTCAGTTCCTAATATAG
Organism: uncultured Eubacteriales bacterium; assembly: GCA_934489735.1. Lineage (GTDB taxonomy): Bacteria > Bacillota > Clostridia > Oscillospirales > Acutalibacteraceae > CAKSSR01. The sequence goes on from CAKSSR010000035.1 coordinate 14,185, forward strand.
CTAATTTCGAAATAAATTCACGTAGCCATTTTTCTTTTTTTTCAGGTTCAAAATTTGTTATTGCTAAACTTAGTCCTGGATTATTTATACCACTTCCATAGAGCTTATCGATGTATTTAAAATCATCTTTAAATTGCTCCAAATCAATCTGATTCAGTTTATTCTCTTTCTTTCCACCATTTCCTTTTGCATTTTTTCTAGCCTTCGCTTCCTCTGCTTTTGTTTCTAAATCTTCAAAAAACTTTAAACATCTATCAAAATTTTCTATAAGCGCCTCATATTTTATTGGAATTCCCATTATCTTCACTCCTATCTGTTTATATATTTATTCATTACTAAAAAGGCAACGTAGTTCTCCTTCAATTCTTTCTAAAAGATTAAGTACTTTATCAAATTTTTTACCATCACTACAAAACTTTTTTAATTCTCCCTTCTTTTCTTTTATTACTTTAGATTTGCCTAACCGGCTTTCGGAATCATCAGTACTTCCAAAATCCTTTTGAACTCGTTCCTTAATTTTGCCAAGTGCCCCCTCATAAGTATCGTTTTTATTTATTAAATTGCATAAAATTTTAGAATTTTTTATCATTTTCGATATAAAATCATTATTTTTTATTCTTTTATCTTCATTAATTCCTTTTAAAATCTCTTCTACTTGGTCCTTCTTTAGTTCCACTTCATGACCAAATACTGTATCGTCTTTCCCATAACTCTCACTCATACTATTCTTAAATCTTTTTCTAAATGCTTGTAATAAATCTTTGTTGCTAACAACTGCTTCATTACTTATTTTTATATTTTTCTCTTCGACTTTTTCTGCAAACAATTCATTAAATCCCTTAAGAAATTTTACTTCTCCTGTGTCATCTTTTCTTTTAAATTTAACTTTCTTTTTAACGCTTTCATATAGTTCATATAATGTACTGGCGTTGTCTTTAAAATAATCATCTATAGCCTCTTCGTAAATATTACTTTCACTAGTTGCATCTTCATCATCCAAATTATGAACAGTGAACTCTAACCCTTCTATTTCTATACTAGAATTACCAAAGGAGAAATTTTTAAATCCTTGTTCCTTTTTAAAGTTTTCTTCAAACTTGTCCATACTTTCACTAAATAACCTCCCTTTTAATTTTTCAAATTTGCTTTTAAAATCTTTTTTCTTTATAAAGACAAGTCCATTTTTTATCGTCGCTTCCAGTCTAATATACTTTTTAAGTAATCTACAGTCATTTTTGAAGCTTTTACTTTCTTGCTTCTCAGCTTCTTTACCTTCGAAGGTAACATCTCCAATTACTTCATATCCTTTCGGATATGTACTTTCCTTTTCTATTTTCCCTCCTCCATCTAACTGAAAGCCTCCCTTAGTAAAAAGATATTTAATATTATTTTCATTTAGTTCTAATTTCATATCTCCATCTACTACTAAGATTAGATTTCTTGTAGGAATATTCTCTATTTCCATCCTTACTCTTGTATCATCTTTATATTTACCTACGTCAATACTGCTTACAACATTTTCCTTGTCTATATCAGCATCTTTTATGCCATCATATTCATTGATACCCTCTAGAACCCTTTTAACATTTTCTTCTTCATATCTTACAAATTCTAAATCATCATCCGATATTTCACCATATCCTTTCAATCTAATGCTAATTTTATCTGCACCATAGCTATGAAATTTAGCTTTTACCCCCCCTACTTCAGTCGTGAAGTAAAAGTTTGTATCCTTATACTCATCTTTTTCACGCAAATACAGCGCCGTGCCAACCAAAGCACTAAAATCTTTTCCTTCCATGAAATCACCTCTATACAAAATTATTTACATATATAATTATATCACAAAAATTTTAATTTTTAAATAATAATTTTATCATTTTGATTCATCATTCGAAATTTCTATATATTGTATATAAAATTAATGTCTCATTTATGCAACCTGTGCAACTCTTTTCTTTAATAATTAATAAAAACAGACTAATTAGTTTCAATTCTAAATAGCCTGTTTCTAAATTTTCTCTAAAAATCTTCAATTTTTATTTTATGATTCTTATTTTTGCTGTCGTACACTATCCCTACAGCAAACTTTTCTCCTGTGCAGTCACTTAATGCTTCTATATATCTTCTTTCTCTTATCTGTCTTATTGCATCTTCCGGCGTCGAGTCTTTCTTTAGTTCCAATATGAATGCCGGCTGGGATCTGTCGTATGGATGAAATACAAAGTCTGCTAGTCCTGCCCCTGCCCTTTCCTCTCTTCTTATGCTATATTTGTTCCTTGCCCAAAGATAAACCAATGTCACTACGCATGATAATGAGTTCTCGTCATTATATTTCAATAGTGGGATATTATAATCGTGTGCCCTCTGTATTATCTCTTCCATCCTCTTTGTGTCCTTGTTCAACGTTGCATCTAACATCTCTTTCGATTTCTTTATTATTTCTGGCAGTCCATCATTATTAATACTTCTTTCAAGTGCTTTATCAAATTTCAATTGTAATTCCCGGTTCGGTATTCTTAATTTATCTTCATAATAGCTTAAAAATCCGTAGTTCACCATTGCTGAAAACAATTGGTCTTTAGTATCAAATGATACTTCTTCAGCCGTATACTCTCCCAGTACTATCTCGATTTCAATTCCGGATATCATTTTGATAATATCATCTTTAGATCCGTCTATATTCATGTTAATAAATGGTATTATTTCGTTCATCGGCCCTGTATTTGTCCAATAACTTCTACATACTCCGTCCTCTAATGCATATACTACTGACCTTGGATTATA
>CAKSSR010000036.1 GCA_934489735.1 uncultured Eubacteriales bacterium
ATAGCTTGGTAAATATCTTTCCGTTAGGAGAGAGTTCCCAAGAACCCTGCGACTTTAGTCGTGGGAGGTTCAGGAGGGATATATAAATAACTTCGCAGTCAATCCAAAATATCAGAATTTAGGAATCGGTGACTCAATCTTGAAAGCATCAATAGACCTTGGTAAAAAGAATAAATTAAGTTTCTTAACATTAGAAGTACGTAAATCTAACGTTAAGGCTATATCTATTTATAAAAAGAATAATTTCTTAACGGTTGGCATAAGAAAATCATTCTACAGACAACCAACAGAAGACGCAGTTTTAATGACTTACTACTATTAAGTTTAATAAAGGAGGAATAAGGTTGCAAAAAAAAGCGATCTTAGTATAAAAAAAACATGAAAATATTAGCAATAGAATCATCTTGTGACGAAACAGCTTGCGCTATAGTCGAAAATGGTAGACATGAACTGGCATCAACTATAGCCTCACAAGTGGATGAACATAAATTATATGGCGGAGTTGTGCCTGAAATAGCATCTAGACGCCATATTGAAGCAATATCTAGAATAACTCAAGAAACTTTAAAGAAATCTAATCTCTCATTTAAAGATATAGATGCACTGGCTGTAACATATGCACCTGGATTAATAGGCGCATTGCTAGTGGGAGTCAATTTTGTTAAGGGATTATCTTTAGCCTTAAACCTCCCTATCATTCCAGTACATCACTTGAGATCACATATAGCAGCAAACTATGTAACAAATGTCAACCTGGAACCTCCTTTCTTGTGCTTGATTGCATCCGGAGGCCATAGCCACATCGTAGAAGTGTTGGATTATACTAAATTTAATATAATTGGTAAGACAAGAGACGACGCAGCAGGAGAAGCCTTCGATAAGGCAGCAAGAACTATGGGACTGTCATACCCGGGAGGCATTGAAATAGATAAAATAGCAAAATTCGGTGACGATCAATTCGTTAAATTGCCTGTCCCTAAAATAAATGGATCTGATTACGATTTCAGCTTCTCTGGATTGAAAACTGCTATCATCAATCAAGTAAATTCATATAAAATGAAAAATAATAACTTGACCGATTTGTCTTCAGATAAGCAGGCGTTGTATAATTTTGCCGCATCATTTAGAAAATCAGTCGTAGATATACTTGTATCTAAGTTTATTAAGGCCGCTGAAGCTTTTAATTACAAAAAGTTAGTATTGGCAGGCGGAGTGTCAGCAAACTCTTTGCTACGAGAAGAACTTAATAAAGAATGTATTAAGAGAAATTGGGAACTATTTATGCCTCAATTAAATCTTTGTGGGGACAATGCTACAATGGTAGGAGCTCAGGCATATTATGAATATGTGGGCAATCATATAGGTGATTTGAGTTTGAATGCAATTGCTTCCCTTTCAATTGAAAAAATTTAAACTCCACTTAAAATTAAGTGAAGTTTGTTTTGCAAGATCTATCCTTCAACATCTTCTTTGTTTTCTACTTGTTCTACTAGATCTCTCTTAAATACTAAATACCAGTTGTCTAAGATTCCAAAAAACTCTTCGTCGGTTATCTTTATATTAAACCTTTCTTTAACTACCCTCTTGGCATCCTTTAAATTGGTACAGCTTACTACTGTCCTAAACAATCCGCAATCATTACAATTGACTGCTTCTAAATATTTATTCTTTCTTTCCTCCGCAAGAGCATTGTAATCCCTTGGTTGTATTGATCCACTGTCCATAAATCCTGACATATTAATCACTCCTTCAATTTATTATTTACTTGTCCCTCCAAATATGTTTCTCTGCATATTCAAATGCTTCCTCTAGAATAACAAAGAAATACGCATCTAACATAGTTGCTTCATCACTGATATACTTTTTAAATTCTTCGTCTACAGCTTCATATAATATTTTATAAACTCCCTTAGCATCACTCATTCCAACAGCTTTTGTCATAACATCTTTTGCTTTCTCTATATTTTCTTGCTCAACTATGTACCTGAACTCTTTTATTATTTTTTGATACCAATCTCTACAATTGCTATCCACAGCTTGAATAAGGCTTGATAGTTTGTCTTTATTATTTTGAATCTTCTGATATCTATCTCCCCACATCTTATTCTCTATTTGGCTAAGAAATGCATCCATAACATCATCAAGCATATCGTCGCTCAATTCATACTTAGAAATCTTACTACTTTTCAAAAATTCTTTTATATCTCTTTCATTTTCTCTAGTAGTAGCTTCGATATATATATTCAAATTGTTAGGCATTTCGTCAAAAATCTTAGTCATTTCCGATCTAAACTTCTCGACCATGTTATTAATGCTTCTTTCTCTATCATCAATGAGAAGCATAAAACTATCCATAATAAACACCCTCCCTTCAAGGAAAGTATAACACAAAATTAAACTAGTGTCAAGTATTTTATATGAAAGTTGGTGATTTATTTGTTAAACAACAAATATCTTTTAACATGGGTTGAAGAAATGAAAAAACTTGTCAATCCAGAGAACGTAATTTTAATAGACGGAAGTAAAGAACAGTTGGAAGAACTAAAAGGCATTGCATGTAAAAGTGGAGAGCTTATAAAGCTTAATGAAGAAAAATTACCTAATTCTTTTTTACATCGCAGCCATGTAGATGATGTATCAAGGGTTGAAGAATGTACATTCATATGTACCGAACGACAAGAGGATGTAGGAAGTACTAATAATTGGATGAAATCGGATGAAGCATATAAGAAATTATATACAATTGCTAAAGATTCATATAACGGCAGGGACATGTATGTCATTCCATTTTTATTAGGACCTGAAAATTCTAAGTTTTCATTAATAGGAGTTGAAATAACTGATTCCATTTATGTAGTCTTAAACATGGCTATAATGACAAAAGTGGGTAAGATTGCATTAGATCAATTGAAAAATAGTAACGATTTTACTAGATGCCTTCACTGCAAATGTGACTTAGATAAAGACAATAGATATATCTGTCACTTCCCGGAAGACAATACTATAATTTCTTTAAATTCGGCTTACGGCGGCAACGCTTTGTTGAGTAAGAAATGTATGGGCTTACGACTCGCTTCAAATAGAGGCAAGAAAGAAGGCTGGTTAGCAGAACACATGCTAATACTAGAAATTTCTAGACCAAACAAAGAAAACAAATACATTTTAGCAGCATTTCCTTCAGCATGTGGTAAGACTAACTTTTCGATGTTAATACCGCCCGAACATTATTTACAGAAAGGATATAAAATATCATGCGTTGGCGACGATATTGCATGGATAAGGAAGGATGACAAAGGCCAATTGTGGGCAGTCAATCCAGAGTCAGGATTTTTTGGAGTGGCACCAGGAACAAATAGTAAAACCAATAACAATGCACTCATATCTACAAAGAAGGATTCAATCTTTACAAATGTAGCATATAACGAAGACGATGGAACAGTATGGTGGGAAGGACTGACAGAGACACCCCCGGATAACTTAATAGATTGGAAAGGTGAACAATGGATAAATAAAAATGATCCAGCAGCACATCCAAATAGTAGGTTTACCTCACCAATAGTTAACTGCCCTTGTTTGAGTGATAAGTATTTCTCTACAAACGGTGTAAAAATTTCAGCAATAATCTTTGGCGGAAGACGTTCGGATACAATTCCATTGGTTTATGAAGCTTTTGACTGGAATCATGGAGTCTTTATTGGATCATCAATGTCATCAGAGACGACATCAGCATCAAATGGCAAGACAGGAGTTATCCGTCATGACCCGTTTGCAATGCTGCCTTTCTGTGGCTATAATATCTGTGACTATTTCCAGCATTGGATAGACTTCGGTAACAATATTGATAAGAATCTAAAAGTATTTAATGTCAATTGGTTCAATAAAGATAAAAATAATAAATATATCTGGCCAGGATTTAGTGACAATATGAGAGTGTTGGATTGGATAGTGAAAAGATGTGATAATGAAGTGGATGCCCGTAAGTCTCCAATAGGATACCTCCCGTTTGAAGAAGACATTGACATCAGTAACCTTAACATTTCTGACCAGTCTATCAAAAGTATAATAAATATAGATAAAAACCTTTGGCTTTCTGAAATTAATAATATAGAGTCCTTTTACAATAGCATTAACGAAAACTTACCTCATATATTAATAGACATACTAAATAATATCAAAAAGCAATTAACTGATTATTAATTTCCTCAATCAAAGTAAAATAAATCAAACAGACCATACCTTTTCAAACTTTAAGGGTGTGGTCTGTCACTTTTTCGTAATTATTTTCTAGTTTTTTTCTTAGGCTTACGTTTTTTCGCTTCTAATTCCTTTTTACGTTCTAAAAATTTTTCTGTCATATAGTCATCAAAAGATTCTTTTGCTTTTTCCTGTAGTTTACTCTCATCACTTATTGGAATTTTTATTAAGCTTCTATATGTTTCATCACATATTTTATTATATATTTCATCAGGTATAGTTACTTTATTTCCATCTACAACAAATTCATCTTTTTCTGGCTCTTGTTCATTCAATTTATCTTCCATCTTTTCCAGCCATGATTTCAACTCCTCACATCTATTTATATTAAATTTTGATGCATCCAGCATAAGAGATACAGGCAAGTTTTTATCTTTGATATATTTTTTATACATACAACTACCAAGTGTTTTTTCATAAAAGTTCGTAAATTCTATACCAGTATATTCTCCTAGGTCTTTCTGGCTAAACTCTGGCAGCAAACTGAATTCTTTAGCTTTTCCTTCTATCGGATTATCAACTAATATTTGAATCTCACTTCCATTCTTTTTATAAAGAATTTTAATAATTTCTTCAGCTGCTTCTAATTTCTCATCATCAGTTAAGTAATTCCAGTATAAATTAGGCTTCATATTAAAATTACATACTGATATCATTTCTTTATGACTTTGTATATAATTAATTACTTGTTTTTGGGGATGATACAACTTCATATTTAGGCTATTTTCACCTTCTGCCAACTCATCTAAGTATTTCTTAAAATTTCCTCCCAATGTACCGCCTAAAACCCATTCCTTAGCTAAATCTTCTATTTCAACTTTCTTTGTTTCAGCAACTTTACAAATTGATGATGCTTTTATATATACGTCTTCATCTATTGATTCATTACCGCTGCCTAACTTTTTTAACAGTTCTTCGCATATATTTTTACTACATTCTTCGCTTGCTTCTTCAAGAACCAAATAGGGAACCATTTTAAACTCTTTATTATTAATAATCATTTCCGGATTTTTGTTAATATAATTATATATCACTTCAACAATATTATCTAATCTCTCTTGTCCCATAGTTATACTTGTATTTATACCATTTCTACTCCCTAAGATTCTGCCTAAATTTATACATAAATTAGAGTCAAATTCCTTAAAATCTATAAATTCTGAAACTATGTCTTCTTTTTTAATACCATTTTGATCTATTTTTTGTTTTACTTTTATTATCATTTCTCTATCTTTATATAAAATTTCATCAACTACATACTTAGATAGTCCTGCTATCAATCTTTCTTTTTCCTTTTGGGATACACTAGACCAGTCTAAACCAATAGTTGCTTTACCGTCTAATTGTTTTATAAATTCCCCTAAATGGTCTTTTATATATCTAAATACAGTTGCTGCTAAGGTATTAATACCTACATCAAATAAAGCATTTTTACTTAGTTTACTACCATCTACCTTTGTTTCATTTAATAATTCTTCGTCCCATTCAAAGTATATTCCGTCTAGAAATCCTATAATATAAGTTTTTAAAGCAATATCAGTTAAATAATCTTCTTTAATATTTTCACTAGTACATAATGAGTTAACATAAATAATTTTTTTATATTTTAATATTTTCTTACAAATATAATTCATTAGATGTTTTTTAGTTTCTTCTTTCCCTTCTTTATCAATTTTCACAACATTAATATCTGAGTCTTTACCTCCAAATCCTAAATCCGGATCATTAGCAACTGTTGTTATCGCTTCCTGTTGGAAATTACAAATTTTTAATAATGTTTTTTCATCTACTTCTGTTATTTTTTCAAGACCATTTCCTAAATTTTTATATTTAACAAGATCTCTAAATACTTTTTCATTAATTTTTTTCATATCCAACACATTTAACCAAGAAGTAATTTGGGATCTATCGATAATAAACAAAAACTTCTTTTTAAAAGATAGACCTTCACATAAGCAATCTGATGCTTCTTGTTCGCCCTTAAAGAAAATTTTATCGTAGCCATTCAATAATTTTTCTTTAATCCATTCATCAAGTGCAGATCTATCTTCAGTTGCCCCATATTTAATTAAAAAATCGAAACGTCCGTTCGGTATTTCTTTCCAATCATAATACGTTTCAATCAATTTCCAAACATTCTTTACATTATGCATATCACTTATCCCACATATCTGTTGAGCATTTCTATCCGAATCTCTTAAAATTATCATATCTCCGTTTCCATTACGATAAACTTTTTTCCCAATCCATTCCTTATCTCCATAAATGGTATCCAAATCAGTATCAGAAGGGATATATATATTAATATTTTTGATTTTTTCATATTGTTTTTTAAGCCACCCTGCATTCGACGCACAACTCAACCCACATAATATATTCATTACATCTTCAATATCGCCATATTTTTTCATTTCTTTATCTTTGTCAAAATCAATTACAGTCTTACCTGCAAAGACTTCCTCACTCACTTCTATTTCTTCAATCTTTTGATCTTTTCGGTCTTTATCATATATAAAAACATTGCCGTTTACTTCTGAGGTATAAAATTTACATTTATCATAATTGGGTTTACTTCCTGCGTTAGAATATATGTTCCTACATATAAGTTTAAATGCACTAGATAACTTAATACCTAAACATTTATAAATACTCTCTAATCTTAATTCCCCTTCCTTACATATTTTTCTCACTATTTCAGGCTTTATTTTCTTGCAATCTACACTCATTTTTTCACAACCAGCAATCAAGTTTAGTGATGTATCCATTTTTTCCCCTGTACGTTTTTTAAAAGCCTCCCCTTCAGCCAAAGTAATCAATAATTTTTTATCATTATGGAAGCAATACACTTTTTCATCAGCAAGGTCTTGCTCTTCCGTCCCTCCTATTTTTATATCAATATATACTTTTTTCCCATCAGTCAACTGTTTTAAGTCATTTATAAAATCAACTCCATATTTCTTCTTTGCAACTAATTCACTTATATTTTTTGCTATGCAACTTAATGAATATTTTATACTTCCCACATTACTCATCTCCTTTTTCTATTTTCATACCTATTATAGACAAATACTTATTTGCCTCTTCCTCACATCCAGCATTTAATATTTTTTTCTCATAATCGTCACCAAGTTCTTCTTCTAATAATTCTTCCATTGTTTCACATAACTTTTCATTTATATTTACATCTTCCCCTATTAAATCATTAATTTCTAAATCTCCACATATACAACTATCAAAAATTACTCTCTTTAGTCTTGAATCTTCTATAGCTAACCCTCTCAATTTCTCTTTTACTTCATTTTTTAAACTTCTTGAATCATTTTTTTCTTTTTCATCAGTTGTATATTCCAGTTTCTTGCCAAACAAATTCCCCCCTATTTCAGCTTTTTTAATTTCTTCTTTAAATCTAGACATCAATTTAATTCTAACATCTTTTATAGTCTTTTCCCTATCGGCCTTCCTCCTAAAACTAAATATTCCTTTTTTATCAATTTTAATTCCTTTAAAAAGTTCGTCTTTATTACAAATAAACGTTTCATTAAAGCAATCATTAAATCCCGGAACCAATTTCACTTTTTTACCTTCTTTAAATACTATTTTCTTGTCTGCTGTCCTTAATGTGTTAAACATTTCATACAATATTCCAGTTTTATTTGTAAATATTGTATTAACTATTTCATCAACATTAGTCTCTTTAGAATCAGCTCCCTTGGAATCATCCTTACCAGTTGCTTTCTTCTCGCCCTTAGAAGCTGAAGCATCGCTACTTGCAGCAGTAGAATCATTACTAGAACTTATTTTTTGGCCACCAATTGATATTTCAGTACAACTATCCTCCCAAATTTTAAAACCTTTAATAGTTTCAGATTGTACATTACATTTGACCTTTGATTTAATAAAGTACTCTAGGTGATCAAGATTGTTAGGTTTCCCTTTAATTATTAACTCCTTATTATCAAGATCATTGAATTTAAAAATCATTTTCTTAATTTTCTTACCGAAATCATCTACAGTTTCTGAAGCTTTGTAAATATTTTTAAGTAATTCCTTAAATTCAGTTACTCCATCTTTTTCAGTTACTTCTTTTACATATTCATATGAATCATTTAGAATATCATCTTCTATCCCCAAATGTTCTCCAATATGTCCTTTTATTTCTTCTAAATTACTTTCTATTCCTGCCCTATTATCATATACCATTTGAAGATTAAAATCTAAATTCCCACAGTTAATTTCCTCTGTATACTTCTTAAATTCGATATCAAGTTCCTCTGCATCAACATTAATAAACTTAACAACTCCTGCCCCATCATCGTCATATTCTAAAGTAAAGTCACTTCCCTCTTTTCGATTTCTTAAATAATACATTATGGTGAGTAGAATATTAAATTTTTCAGCACTCAAACTCATAAATAAATCACCCCTAAATTTTAGTCTTATCTTATACAAGATAACAAATTTATTTTACCATATATATATATATATATATAGTCAAGTTATCTAAGTTAGATTTTTCCCGTTGTTTTTTATGCATTTTAGATGAATTTATAAAACTTACTCACTTGTACTTTACTTCTTTTTAAAAATATGTTATAATTTTAATGTCAAGTTTTAAAATTATTATAAAAAGGGATGATGAAAGATGAGTATACTAAACAAACTAACTAACTATTTCTCAGGAAATATTGACAAAGCCAAGGCTGACGAACTAGCGACTAAGAGTTCGGCAGTAAAAATTGATGAAGGATGGAAAGGAAGCATACAAACTGGAGCATTCGAAGGGAATAGTAACCTAGTATCAATAAATACTAAAGACATAACAGTCATAGAGGATGAAGCGTTTAAAAATTGCAGTCAATTAGAGATACTAAGTATGCCAAACATCGAGCAAATAGGAGAGAATGCATTTGAAAATTGTACAAACTTATGCAAAGTAAGTACAAAAGATGAAAACACAGCTGAAACAGTCATACAAAAGTTAAGGGAATGTGGGCTCAAGCAAAAGATTGAACTATATATTGAAGAGCAATTAATAATATCAATAAAAGACGATTGTGCCTATTTACCGAAGGACAGGATTTACAAACTAGTAGCAGGCAATGAATTTACAGTACCGAATTATTATTTTACAGGTGACTTAAAGAATGTTATCATCTCCGGGGCGTTCAAAGACATGAGCAAATTAACAAAACTAGACACGAATGCGACGGTAATCGTAGAGGACTATGCATTTAAAAACTGTAGCAATCTCAAAGAGATATACTTATTAAACGTTAAGGAAATAGGTGATGAAGTATTCAAAGGATGTACAAATCTTAAATATGTAAATGTTAGCGAAGACATGGTAAGCAAAATCAAAGAATCATTACAAAAAGCATACTTACGTCAACAAGTATATATACGCGTCAACGACATAATTGTAGACTGGCTGCATAATGAATTAAGCGACTTTATAATTTGTAGAGACAGTGAAGACTTTGATCACGAGTTAATAGAAATTCCTAATTACTATACAAAAATTAATGACGACTTGTTTTCAGAGATGCATATGACTGAAATAAATACGAATAAAGTGACTATCATAGGCAATAACGTACTGAAATATTGTAGCAAATTAGAAAATGTATATTTACCGAACGTAGAGAAAATAGGAGATAATTTCTGCATAGGTTGTCCGAAGCTAAAGAAAATAACAGTCAAAGATGAACCGATAGCAAAAGCAATCTATAGTATGATAAGCCAATATATAAACATAGAGCACGACATTGACATATACATAGAAGGCGGAAACGAGCCTATTTTAGGAATAAAGAAGAAAATGATAATCGATGAATTTGTACCTAGCAATGAGAAAGCTTTACTAATTTTCAATACAGTATGTTCGAAATTAGATATTGATCAAAACGAAGTGAAAAAATTTGCAAAGACAATTGAAAATGTTGAACCAGATTCTTTATCAATAAAGACTATTATGTCGACTTTTAAGCTTCTATTTGCGAGTGTCAGCCTAAATAAAAGCGAAGAAGAGATCAAATTGATGATAGCGGAAGCCTTATCAGAGATCGACGGATAATAGGAATAAAGCCTAGGTTAAATAGATAACTTAGGCTAAGATTTTTTATATAAAATACAAAAAAAGGGATGATAAAAGATGAATGTACTAAACAACATAACTGACTACTATTCAGGAAATGTTAACAAAGATAAAGCAAGTTCATTAGCAACTGCGAGTTCAGAAGTAATTATAGAGGACAACTGGAAAGGAAGTATAAAAGCCTACGCTTTTGAAGGAAATACTAACCTAGTATCACTAAATACCAATGAAATAACAGTCATAGAAGATGGAGCACTTAAAGATTGCACACGTTTAAACACGCTCATCATGCCAAACATTGAGAAAATAGGAAACGGAGTATTTGAAAATTGTATAAATTTACTTAAAGTGGACGTAAAAGATGAAGAAATGGCTGAGATAATCATAAAAAAATTAATAGAAGACGGACCCAAGCAAAGGATTGATATACATATTAAAGGAGAATTTATAATATCGACTCAAAAGAATCATGTATGTCTATTTGGCGACAAAATGTCAAAGTTAATAACAGGTAATGAATTCACAGTACCGACTTATTATATAACAAGGGGATTAGAGAGCGCCATTCCAACAGGAGCATTTGAAGACCCAAACGGAATAAAAAAACTAGACGTCAACACGGCCACGGTAGTAGAGGACTACGCATTTACAGGCTGTCAATTAATGAAAAAGATATATTTATTAAACCTAAAAGAGATAGGGACCAAGGCATTTGCAGGGTGCGGCTATCTAAGTGACGTATATGTCAATGGGGGAATAGTAGGAGAAGTTAAAGAAGCATTAGCAAATTCAGGATTACCTCAGCAGGTATTTATACACGTCGATGGTGAAATAGTAGATTATTTATATACAAGATTAACCGATATGATAATTGCAACAAGTACTGATATTGCTTTTGCACGCACAGAGACAGCAATTCCAGACATTTATACAGAAATTGCCGATGAAGCATTCTTCTGCATGGGGACAATCAAATTAAATACTAACAATGTGACTGTCATAGGGAGAGACGTATTTAGAGGATGCTGGAAATTGGAAGAACTATATCTACCAAAAGTAGAGACAATAGGAGAAGACTTCTGTCATGGCTGTAGAAGCTTAAGGAAAATAGTAGTCAAAAACGAACAGTTGGCAATTACGATTTATAGAATGCTCATGGAATACGTAGCTATACTTACGGATATTGATATATTTATCGGAAATGACGACCAACCATTTTGCACAATAAAGAATTCTGTAGAAAGGATAGCCAACGAGTCGGCACAAAATTGATAATAATAGATAGCTTAGTCATAAGAAAATTCAGAGCATCCTATAGTTTTTAACTAAAAAACACTTGACATTATATATATATATATATATAATATTACATAGAGCCGTAAATATATTAGATGAACGGTTCAGAAATTTTTAAATAAAGGAAGGATGATTAAAAATGAATATGCTAAACAATGCAAGTGATTACATATCAGGAAATATTAACAAAGACAAGGCAAAAGATTTAGCAGCTGCAAGTGCAGAAGTAACTATCGAAGACAACTGGAAAGGAGACATAAAGGCAGGAGCTTTTGAAGGACTGAAAAACCCTGTATCAATAAATACTAATGATATAACAGGCATAGAAAACGAAGCATTTAAAGGCTGTGAACGTCTGGAGACACTTATTATGCCAAATATTGAACGGGTTGGAGAAAACGTATTTGAAGGTTGTTCCAGCCTACATAAAGTAGATGTAAAAGACGAGAACATGGCTAGAATAGTCATAGAAAAAATAAAGGCATGTAACCTTATACAGAGAATTGATATATATATTGCAGGAGAATTTAAGATATCTATAAAAAATAACTGCGAATATCTATTCAGTGATAAAGTTCGGGAACTAATGAAAGATTATGATACACTTTTGGTACCGCACTATGACTTCACCGGAATGGAAGAAAACGTTATACCGGCTGAAGCATTTAAAAGCGTACCTTGGCTACATTCACTAGATATTAGTGCAGCAACAATTATAGAAGATGATGCATTTAAAAATTGTGGTGTTTGGTTACATCGTATCAACGTAAAGGATGAAGATATGGCTGGAATAGTTATAAAAAAATTAGCACAGAATAAAGAATTTGATATATATATTGATGGAAGATATAAAATAACTATACAAAATAATCAAGAATATTTATCCTGGAATATGATTCCGAATCTAATAAGAGGTGATACGCTTTTAGTACCACACTACGAATTCACTGAATTAACAGAAAATATTATCCCAGAAGGAGGAATTAATGGCCTAAAAGAGGGGATAACAAAAATAGATGCTAATGCGACAACAATTGTAGAAAACAGGGCATTTCGTTGCAGCAAAGTCAAAGAAATATTTTTATCAAATGTGAGAGAAATAGGAAATGAAGCATTCAGGGGATGTAGAAGTCTTCGTAATGTACATGTGAATGATAGTATGGTTTCTAGAGTTAAAGCAGTATTAAAGGAATCCGGCTTGTCCCAACAAGTATATATATATTCTAATGGCGCAATCGTAGGTTATTTGCATAACAAATTGAGTAAAGCTATAATAGAAGAAGAAAAAACAAGGGATGAACATTGGATAATTGACGATAATATGGAAATTCCAGAGTGTTATACAGAAATTGATAACAGTACATTTAAAGGTTTAAACATAACTAGTATAAATACCAATAAAGTAACTACCATAGGGTATGATGTACTTACGCACTGTGATAATTTAAAAGAATTATATCTACCAAATGTAGAGAAAATAAGTTGGGATTTCTGTCGTTCTTGTCCCAAAATAGAAAAAGTAACAGTCAAGGACGAACCGATGGCACATGTAATTAAAGAGAGATTTAGTGAAGATTATAAGCTTGTAGATGCTGATATTAATATATATGTAGAAGGTAAAGATGAACCATTCATAGAAATGAAAAAAGGCCCTTCGATTCATGGAAATAAATTTATATCAATTATCAAGAAAATGTACTCAAACTTAGATATTGATCAAAGATGTATAAATGTAGGTTTAAATATTGCAATGAGCGAATATACTGATCCAGATAATGTGCCATTTAATGCACTCACACTTGTCGCTAGAGAAATAGCTCAAATGTCTCACCAAACTCTTACAGACTCAGAAATCAAATCAATGATTGATAAGGCTATATCTGAAATAGACAACTAAAAGCCAACCGAATAGAGGCATTGGTTAAGTCTTTTTATTATACAAACTGAAAGCAATTGACAAAGCAATAGCAATAATTAAAAAAAAGTTAATCTCATTTTAAGAAATGGCAAGCTCAGGTCAGCAAACAGTTGACTTGGGCTGAGATTTTTTTATCCAAGTTCACGAAAATTTGAAAATAATTATAGTATTTGACTAAAAAGCGCTTGAAATATATTATATAATTTTGTATAATATAATAGATAACAATAAGTATAAAAGGAAGGATGATTAAAAATGAATATGCTATATAATACGATGGATTACTTCTATGGATATGTTAACAAAGACAAGGCTGACTCGTTAACAGCTCAAAGTTCAGAAGTGACTATTGAGGACAATTGGAGAGGAAATATAAGAGCCGGCGCTTTTGAAGGAAATACTAACCTAGTATTACTAAATACCAAGGATATAACAGGCATAGAAGACGGAGCATTTAAAGGTTGTGAGCATTTGAAGACACTCATCTTACCAAATATCGAGCAAATTGGAGAAAATGTATTTGAAAATTGTACAGAACTGTGTGAAGTAGATGTCAAAAATGATGACATGGCTGAAATAGTCATAAAAAAATTAATAGAATGCGGACTCAAACAAAGAATTGATATGTATATTGCAGAAAAATTTAAGATATCTATAAAAAATAATTATGCATGTCTATTCAATGACAAAATAAAAAAGATAGCAACAGGCAGAGAATTCGTAGTACCTCAATATTATTTCACAGGGGCATTAGAAAATATCATTCCGGCTGGAGCATTTTCATATATAGAGAACTTGATAAAAATAGATACTAATGCAGCAACTATTGTACAGAATTACGCATTTTTAAGCTGTAGCAATCTAAGAGAAATATATTTATTAAACTTGAAAGAAATAGCAAACCTCGCATTTGCTAAATGTAACAATCTTAGTGACGTATATGTCCGTGAGGAAATGGTGGACAGAGTCAAGGAAGTATTAAAAGAATCAGAATTGCGCCAGCAAGTATATATACATGTCAATGACGAAATAGTAGACGCTTTATTGGATAACCTAAGTACAACGGAAAAATTGACTTATACATACGATTCTGCAACAATTCCAGCCTTTTATAAGAAAATCGATGACAACACATTGTATAACATTAGCACAGTCAAAATAGATACTAACCAAGTAACTGTCATGGGAAGAGATGTATTAAGAAAATGTACCAGCTTGAAAGAAATATACTTGCCAAACGTAGAAAAAATAGGAGATAACTTCTGCAGGGGTTGCCGAAACCTAGAAAAGATAACAGTCAAAGACGAGCCGATGGCAAGCACAATTAAGGGTATGTTTGATTCATATGATGAATTTAGATCTGTTGACCTTAATATATATATATATGGTAATGATGAACCATTTGCAAAAATTGAAAAAAATGATAAAGAAGCAAGCCTCTTTAACTATATGAGGAACTATGGGGAATACTAATTGAAAAGCTCAATAGAAATAGGCTTTAGATATAACAGAAAGAATAAAGAAAATATTAAATAATTCAGGTAAATGCAATAATAGTATAAGAAAATTTAAGAAAAAGTGACTTGATTTTTGTGCTGGTTTGTGATACAATAGAAATGTACAAGAGAAAACTATGAAAAGGAGGAGTATTATGAGTGATGAAGAGAAGATTATGAAAAAAAATAAAGAATTGGAAGAAAAAATGAAGGTGTCGTTTGACAGATTTACAAAAAAGGTTCTGTCATTGAAAAGCGTTGTAGCTAATCTGTTGATGGGATCAGCAGAAGAATATAAAGATTGTAGCTTTGCAGAGGTGATGTCATGCCTGGATACGGATCCGAAAGTTGGAGAAGAACCAGTTGACGATTCATTTATAATGATGGATAATTCGGGAGGCGAAACGGTATCCGTTAATGATGGACTCCGAAGCTTTGATACAAAGTTTAAAGTCAAACTGCCACAGAGTTATAAGGAAAAACATAAGCAGGACGAAAGAGTAAGTGTGATGGTAAACATGGAATCACAAAAAAGTAGTAATGTTGGATATCCAATGGAAGCCAGGGGAATCTACTACTTGAGTAGATTAATATCGTCGCAATTTAATGTAGAGTTCAGTAAATCAGAATTTAGTAAAATATTGAAAGCCTATTCGTATTGGATATGCATGAACGTACCAGATAATGAAGCTAATACAATTACAAGATATAGCTTTAAACCAGAACATTTAGTAGGGTATCATCCAGACTATCCGCATAAATATGATTTGATGACTTTGGTAATGATAAAGATAGGGAAGAATAAGAGTGATGAAAAGATAACAGGGTTGCTATATTCATTATTTAAAGAGATTCCACTAAATGGTCTAAATCAAGAGACAAAAGAGAAGCTAGAGAAAGACTATGGAATAAAATTTACAGAAGAATTTATAGAGGAGGCTGATGGTATGTGCGTTCTAAGTAAAGAAATTCTGGATATGGGTATGGAAAAAGGCATGGAAAAGGGCCGAAAAGAAGGCCGAGAAGAAGGAATGGAAAAAGGTCGAGAAAAAGGTGCAATTGAAAGAGCGCTAAATATAGCAGAAAAATTGAGAAAAATCGGCATGCCAGAGGATAAAATAGCTGAGATTGTTGGAATAGACAAAGAAACATTAGAGGGTGCTATGAACAACAAATAGTACAAAAGAGCATCAGGACTTAAAAATCATGTCTTGATGCTTTAACTTTATACAGACAAAGGATAGAATGAATTGAGCAGATAGAAAAAATAATTGAGAAAATATTAAACAATACAGGCAAATGCAATAATAGTATAAGAAAATTTAAGGAAAGTGATTTGACCTTTATGCTGACTTATGATATAGTGAAGACGTAGGCAAGAAAATTATAAAAAAAACAAAGGAATTGTTTGAAAGATTTACAAAAAAGGTTCTGTCTTTGAAAAGCTTTGTAACCAACCTATTGATATGATCAGCAAAAGAATATGGAAATTAATGAAGCTAATACAATTACAAGATATAGCTTTAAACCAGAACATTTAGTAGGAAATCATCCGGACTATCCACATAAATATGATTTGATGACTTTGGTAATGATAAAGATAGGGAAAAATAAGAGTGATGAAAAGATAACAGGGTTGCTATATTCATTATTTAAAGAGATTCCACTAAATGGTCTAAATCAAGAGACAAAAGAG
>CAKSSR010000037.1 GCA_934489735.1 uncultured Eubacteriales bacterium
CCCGGTAGTTCAGTTGGTTAGAACGCTAGCCTGTCACGCTAGAGGTCGACGGTTCGAGCCCGTTCCGGGTCGCCATATTTTATTTTTGCCTTTGTAGCTCAGTCGGTAGAGCAGAGGACTGAAAATCCTCGTGTCGATGGTTCGATTCCGTCCGAAGGCACCATGCGGATGTAGCTCACCCGGTAGAGCGCCACCTTGCCAAGGTGGAGGTAGCGAGTTCGAGTCTCGTCATCCGCTCCAGCTTTTTATTTTTTTTGATTTTCATATTCTATTTTCGACCGATGTGGCGCCATAGCCAAGTGGTAAGGCAGAGGTCTGCAAAACCTTTATTCCCCAGTTCAAATCTGGGTGGCGCCTCCATAGATCAATTCTTCCGAAATCATTTCTGGTTTCGGTTTTTTTATTATTTTTTATAGAAAGGTAAGAATTTAGAGGTGAGATGTAAATGAAAGGATATATAGATTTACATGCGCATTTAGACGGTTCAATAAATTTAGACATTGCCAAGAGATTAGCGAGACTTCAAGGAATCACTCTCCCGACGGACGATGATAATAAGCTGTCATCATTATTATCAATTTCAGACTCATGTAGAGATTTGAATGATTTTTTAAAATGTTTTGAGCTTCCATTAACATTATTGCAAACGGAAGCAGGAATAAAGGAAGCAGTTTACTTAATATTAGAGAATATGAGAGAAGACGGAGTAATTTATTCAGAGATCAGATTTGCACCACAGCTTCATACGAAAGGTGGGCTAAGCCAAGAGAAAGTGATAAGGGCAGCGATAGAAGGGTTAAGGAAGTCAAAAATTCCGGGGAATTTAATACTTTGCTGCATGAGGGGAGACAAAAATGAAAGGGAGAACAGACTAACGGTTGAGCTTGCTCATGAATATTTATCAAAAAATGAGGGAGTAGTTGCAATTGACTTAGCCGGGGCAGAGGCGGTTTATCCGACTAAGAATTTTATATCGATATTGAAGCTAGCGAGTAGCTATGACATTCCGATGACTATTCATGCAGGAGAGGCAGGAAGCGCAGAGGACATAAAAGTTGCAATTGAAATGGGAGCGAGAAGGATAGGGCATGGAGTAAGGGCGTACGAAGACGAAAATGTTATGAGGTTAATAAAGGACAAAGGAATTTATTTAGAGATGTGTCCAACGAGCAATTACTATACGAAGGCAGTGCCAGACATGAGGGAGTATTCTCTATTAAAATTTTTAAATATGGGCATAAAGGTGACAGTAAATACTGACGATATGGCAATAGTGAGGACGACTTTATCAAAGGAATTTAAGTATATTGAAGACTTATTAGGACTAACAGACATGCAAAAGGAAGTTATTTTTAATAATTCACTAGAAGCGTCATTTGCATCAAGAGAGACTAAAGAAAGGTTAATATCAGTATAAGAAAGCAGACAGGAGCAAATGCTTCTGTCTTTTTTAATTAATTCTTATTTATTGGTAATTCTTTCAAACAACGGTTCAATTTCTTTTAAATCGATTTCATTATTTATTATAACAGTCTTCCATTCTGGCTTTTCAATGTTTAAATATTCTCTTATTTTTCTTGAAGTTTCTGGCATTATAGGTTCAATCAAGTTAGATAAATTTGCAATAAGGTTAGCACATGTATAGATAGTATTATTAAATTCTGATTCATCTTCCTTTTTTTGAATCCACGGCTTTCTTTCGTCATAATATTTATTTCCGAATTCAATCAATTCCATTATTCTATTGCAAGCTTTTCTTATTTCCAACTTTTCGATCAGATCTGAAACCTCTTCATAAGTCTTATTTATTTCATTTGTTACTTGTTCATCCATTGAGGCGTAAGGTATTGATGTAATTCCTTTAAATCTCAAAGTCCTGTTGACGAAGTTCCCGAACTTATTAACGATATCAGAATTGTGGACATTTATATAACCTTCCAAGGTAAAATCCACATCTTTATTTTCAGGGCCGTATGCCAGCATGTAATATCTCAAAGACTCTCGGCTATATTTTTCTACTATTTCCGAAACGGTTATAGCATTTCCTTTACTTTTTGATATTTTTTCTGAATTTATATTTAAATATTGAGTTGCAACCATAGTATCTGGCAAGTGGAAGTTCTCATTCATTGCAATTAGCAATGCTGGAAGTATAATAGTATGGAAAGTTATATTATCCTTACCATGGCACATATACATCTTATTATTATTTCCTTCTTTCCAGAACTTTTCCCAATCGAGTCCATCCTCTGCGCAATATTTTTGAGTTGTTGTCAAATAGCCCAATACAGCTTCAATCCACACATACATTTTCTTATCTTCGAAGCCTTCCAATGGTATATCGATGCCCCAATCCAAGTCTCTGGTTACAGCTCGATCTCTCAATCCTTCATTAAGATATTTCTGAGTCTCATTTTTTGAAGCGACTCTCCAATTATCTTGATTATTTTCTGCATATTCTTTTACTTTATCTTGCAATTTTGATAAAGCTAGATATAGATGCTTATTACTTTTCTGGACTGTCTTATTCCCGCATTCTCTGCACACAGCGCCGATCAAATCTTCTTCTGTTGGTACGTAACCGCAGTCACATTGATCGCCCTTGGTTACATTATTACATTTAGGGCATGTTATTTGCAATTCTCTATCTGATTCAAATTTCTTACAATGTTCACAATATGGCTGATCACTTTCTTTAGGATATATATATCCTTCCTCATACATTCTTAAAAACATCTTCTTAACATGTTCCTTATGATAATCATCGGTAGTTTTTGAATACAGGTCGTATGAAAATTCCATTTTTTCGAATATATCTTTAAATTGATTGTGATATCTCTCTGATATATCCTTTGGGCTGACTCCTTCTTTCTTAGCTCTTTCTGTTATAGGGGTCCCATGGCAGTCTGTTCCACTGACATAAATTACATTATCGCCTAGCAATTCATGATATCTTTTCAAAAAGTCTCCAGAGATCAATGCAGCCAGGTGACCTAAATGTAAAGAGTTGTTTGCATATGGCCATGCACCGCCGATCAAAACGTTTTTAATATTATCATTATTTTTCAATTTACATCATACTACTCAAAATATGGGCGAATTATTTCAAATCTGCCTAGTAGTTTCTCCTTTCGTTTTATTTCTGCGCTCTGTCATCTATTGTATTTTCTCAATAGATTGCGATCAAATCTTATTCATTTTGTTTTAAATTACTGAAACATTATATACCTATCCGTGGTCAAAGTCAATGCCGAGGGTGAAGGTTGTCACTTATACGCTTGTTTTTTTCATTCGTTTGTAATATTATTTCTCATTTTCTCATTCATATTATTAAATTTCCTTCCGAACTCTGTCCCTTTTATTAAAATATCAAATTCGTTTTCCTAATATTTCTCTTTGGCTGGCATAGAATTCATTAAATGTATCATTGTCCAATGCTTCTCTTATTCTTTCTAGCAAAGTATTATAAAAATACAAGTTATGTATGACTCCTAGTCGCATAGCCAACATCTCTTTGCTTTTGAACAAATGTCTTAAATAAGCACGACTGTAGTTCCTGCACGTAGGGCAATCGCAATTATTGTCAAGTGGGGAGTCATCGAGTTCATATTTTTGATTAAATATATTAATTATTCCTTGCCATGTGAACATATGGCCGTGCCTAGCGTTTCTACTTGGCATAACGCAGTCAAACAAATCCACTCCTCTGAAGACAGCTTCTAAAATATTCAAAGGGGTTCCCACTCCCATCAAATATCTTGGCTTGTTTTTAGGAGCAAATGGTTCGACGGCCTCAATTATTCTATACATTTCCTCAGCAGTTTCACCAACCGCCAGTCCCCCTATTGCATATCCATCAAGATCCAGTTCGCTTATTCTTTTCATGTGCTCTATTCTTAGATCCTCGTAGGTACTTCCTTGGTTTATACCGAATAACATTTGCTTTTTATTGATTGTATCTTCAAGTGAATTAAGCTTTTCCAATGCATTCTTACATCTGACAAGCCATCGTACTGTTCTATCACATGAGTTCTTAGTATAGTCATATTCTGCTGGATTTGCTATACATTCGTCAAAGGCCATTGCTATATCTGAAGCTAGGTTTGATTGAATCTTCATACTTTCTTCAGGTCCCATAAATATTTTTCTTCCGTCTATGTGTGATGAGAAAGTAACTCCTTCTTCTGTTATATTTCTAAGCTTAGACAGTGAAAACACTTGGAACCCTCCACTATCTGTCAATATAGTCTTGTCCCATTTAGTGAATCTATGGAGTCCGCCTAATCTCTTTACTATTTCATCACCCGGTCTAAGATGAAGGTGATAAGTGTTGCATAATTGTACTTGACATTTAATTTCTTTTAAATCCAGTGCTGAGACTGCTCCTTTTATTGCCCCGCAGGTAGCCACATTCATAAATCCCGGTAATTGTATCGTGCTGTGAGCAGTTGTAAATTGAGAACGTCTAGCCGATCCAATTTGTTTTTTTAATTCAAACATTATTTACATTTCCCTTTCGATTATATAATGTCTATTATTTTATCATAATTTGCATAAGTTCACAACGATTACTTAATGCTTTCAAAGCTGCCTCATAAATTCAAATACAAGAAATAAGTTGCAATAAAGTATGTTTTTAATCTTTCAATGTTCCCTAAATATACATAGCTAGTTTCTTCAGTTGTTTTGTCTTTATTTTTCACTATCTTTGTACAGATTCTTTTAATTCTCTATTATTCTTTCACAGGTCTCCTTTTGGCATGCATTGCATCTGCTGTGATAGTCCTGCATTTTATTTTCAAGTATCCAAACATTTCTTGAAATATTGCTATTGCAAATCTCCAATGCATTTCTTTTTCCCTTTGATTTGTTTCCTTTCTACGATTCATTTTTTTATTTTTTATGAGATGAACGTAAACGCCTTCAAGATTTTGTTTATTTTTCTTTACATAGAGTAAGTAAGCAGCCATCGATTAGACAGCTGCTATATTAATTTTTGATAGAATATTATTATTTTTTTCTATAGATTCTTAATAGTTTGTGAAATTTATATTACATTATATAGTTTTTTTTAAGCCGATCTTCTTGTCTGGGTTTCATTTTATATCATAATTGAAGTCCATCATATCAAGCTGCTTAATTTTACGATCTGATTTACAAATTTCGTCACCATATTGTAGCACTGGGCCACTTATGGAAGTAGAAATATTTAAATCTTTCGAATTTAATTCGTCCATAACTATCGTCTCCTTTCTTTGTCCTTAAATATTATACAATAAAAGCTACTAGTTGTCAATAGTTATATTCGAAATGTATAAAAAGATAAAAAGTTGATAAATTTTGTATTAATCTGATCCATTTTTAAGTAAAAGCATAATTAACCAATGGACTTGATAATTGAGACATGTGCATGTATAATGATAGGAGTCAGCAAAGACAAGTTTGAATTTTGATGAATTTTATAACGAAATCTTGTAAAAACTCTTATTATTGACTATTAAAAATTTATTATTGGAAGAGATTTTTTAAGAGGGAGATTAAAATTCTTAGAAACTTTAAACAATTTATTGAAGGAGTGCATGTAAGTGAATAAGGTTACTTATTTGTTGACTAGAATGTGTAAGATGGATTTTACGTCATTGGTTAAGACCGCTAAGAAAATATCGAAAAAGACTAATAAAAATTATATGCATGTATTATGCGACATGATCTTATGTGGGATTAAATACGGAGCAGGTTACGTTGATTACGATACGTTTGGATTTTATGATATGAACAAGCGTCAGAGGAAGACAGTTATAACCAGAGGGAAGAACAATGTCTTCGTTGTTGCTCTAAATGATAAAAAATTATCGCATATTATAGACGACAAAGTGCTGTTTGACAAGAAATACAAAGATTTTTTAAACAGAGAGTTTATAGATATCAGGGAGGGATCTTTTGAAGACTTCCTAAAGTATCTCAAGGAGAAGAAAGAAATAATTGCTAAGCCAATAAATTTATCATGCGGCAAAGGGATAGAGAAAATATATATCTCTGATGATACAGATTTAAGAAAATTATATGATAAATTAAAAGAAAATAAGCAATTTTTGATAGAGGACTGTGTCATTCAGCATGATGACTTAAATAAGTTATATCCTTGTTCGGTTAACACATTAAGAATTGTAAGCGTCAATACAAGAAAAGGGGTCAAGATTCTTTTCAGATGTATTAGAATGGGTAACGACGGGAATTTTGTAGATAATTTTAATCATGGAGGACTATTTACAACGATTGACGAGGATGGGGTTATAAGAAAGCCGGCAGTGGACAAAAAAGGCAACGTTTATGAAAGACATCCTTATACTGGAACGAAAATAGTTGGCTATAAGATACCGATGTTTGACGAAGTGATTGATTATGTGAAAAAATTAGCGATGGTAATACCAGAAGTCAGATATACTGGTTGGGATATAGCAGTTACGAAGGATGGACCCACTGTTATAGAAGGAAATCCTTATCCTGGGCATGATTTGTATCAATCAAAAATACATCTCAGGGAGGGAAATGAAGGACTTCTACCAGTTTTCAATAAAATACTAGAATAAAATGCTATTAGGAGTGGTTGACTAATGGAAAATAAGATAAACGAATTAGAGAAAGAGTGCATGAGTTTGATTGAAAATGCATCTACTCAAGATGAATTAGAAAAGATCAGAGTGAAATATTGCGGGAAGAAAGGAGAGATAACTGGAATATTGAAAAGCCTTAAAGACTTATCGATTGAAGAAAAGAAGTCTATAGGAAGCGCAGTGAATGTATTAAAGAACAAAGTTGAATCAAATATTAAGACAAAAGGTGAAGAACTTCACAAAAAAGAAGTAGAAGACAAGATGAGGTCAGAATTTTTTGACATAACTTACCCTGGCTTTAGGTTTGGAGAAGGGAATCTGCACCCTGTAACAATAGTCCAGAAACAAATTGAAAAGATATTTACAGGGATGGGATTTCAGATAATTAACGGACCGGAAGTGGTAACTGATTACTATTGCTTTGAAGCTTTAAACATTCCTAAGAATCATCCGGCGAGGGACATGCAGGACACTTATTACTTAGAGAATGGTCAGCTTTTACGTACGCAGACTTCAGCAATGCAAGTGAAAGTTATGGAAAATTGTAAGCCGCCGATAAAAGCAATCATACCGGGCAGATGTTTTAGGAACGAGGCACTTGACGCATGCCATGAGAATACTTTCTTCCAATTAGAAGGATTGATGATAGATAAAGACGTTTCAATATCAAATTTAATATATTTTATGAAAACTTTATTAAGCGAAGTGTTCGAGAAGGATGTTAAAATAAGATTAAGACCGGGATACTTCCCATTTGTAGAGCCAGGATTTGAATTGGATTTGTCATGTTTGATTTGCGGAGGCAGTGGATGCCCAACATGTAAGAACTCTGGATGGCTTGAGTTGCTCCCGTGTGGAATGATTCACCCGAATGTATTGAAATATGGAAATATTGATGCAAATGAGTATAGTGGCTTTGCATTTGGTTTAGGACTTACAAGACTTGCAATGATGAAATATGGGATTAAAGATATAAGAAACTTAAATTCCGGAGATCTAAGAGTATTAAGTCAAATAAAATAATGTAAGAAGGTGCTTTGAGTGAAAATATCGCTTAATTGGATTAAAGAATTTGTGAATCTAGATGGAATTTCTATCGAAGAATTAGAAAATAGATTTATATTATCAGTAGCTGAAATAGAAAATATAGAGACAAAAGGAAAAGATATTAGTAATTGTATAGCAGCTAAAATAATAAAGTGTTCAAAACATCCTGATTCAGATAAGCTCAAGTTATTAGTAGTTGATACAGGAGAAGAAAAAGTAGACGTAGTGTGTGGTGCTGATAATGCTGAGGAAGGAATAATTGTCCCATTTGTGAAATTGGGAGGAAGCAATAAGAAAATTCCTAAGGTAGAGAGAACAAATATAGCAGGATTTGACTCGATGGGAGTATGCTGCTCGGAAGAAGAATTAGGAATATCTGATAACAACTCAGGACTTATGATACTACCAGATGACATAGAGATAGGAACAGATATAAAAGATATTATACCAATTGATGATATCATTATAGAAATTGACAATAAGTCACTAACTCATAGGCCGGACTTATGGGGACATTATGGAATAGCTAGAGAAATAGCAGCTATAACTAACAGAGAATTGAAACCTCTTTCCATGGATGAACTAGAAGACAGCTTAAATAAGCCAAGTATAACCGTGGATGTACAATCTGCTAAGAAATGTTTTAGATATTCTTGCATAAGTATAGACAATATCAAGAAAAATAAGGCTCCTATTTACATGGCGGTTAGATTGTATTATTGCGAGATGAGATCGATTAACTTATTGGTGGACCTTACTAACTATATAATGCTAGAATTAGGTCAGCCGATGCATGCATTTGATAAATCATTTATGCCTCAAGTAAAACTTATCGACTCTCAGGCAAATGACAAGTTTGTAACTTTGGACAATGAAGAGAGAATTCTTCCTGAAGGAACTTTGATGATATGTAATGATAAAGAACCTGTAGCTATTGCGGGAGTAATGGGAGGATTGAATTCTGAAGTGAGACCTGAAAGTACTTCCATCCTATTGGAAAGTGCAAACTTTGATGGGGCATCAGTGAGAAAGACAGCTTTAAACTTAAGCTTGAGAACAGAAGCTAGCGCTAGGTTTGAGAAAGTGTTGGACCCAGAATTGACTATCATCGCTATAAAGAGATTTGTAAAATTGTTGAGAGATGTAGACCCAGGTATTGAAATTTCATCGTCATTGACAGACAATTATATCTATAAATATCCAAAGATAAATATAGAGATCACCCAGGAATATATAGAAAGGTATATGGGAATTAGCATAAGTGAAGAAAAAATCATTGAAATATTGGAATCGCTTGAGTTTAAAGTGACAAAATTAGATAATTCGATATCAATTGACGTGCCATCGTTTAGAGCTACTAAGGATATATCGATAAAAGCTGACATAGTTGAGGAAGTGTCAAGAATATATGGATATGATAATATAGAACCAGTACCATATAAGTCAGCAACGACTTCCCTTAAAATAAATGAGTTTAGAGCACTTGAACATAAAATAAAAGAACTTCTATGCGAGGGATTGAATTTCTGCGAAGTGCATAGCTACGTTTGGTTTGATGATGACTTAAATAAGAAATTGGGAATCGGAAAGAGAGAGGGAATAAAAATTATTAACTCTGTTTCAGGAAACTCTACTTTGAGGGATAGTTTAGTACCGTCTATGTTATACTTTTCATCATTGAACTCTAAGAATTTTGACGAGTTTAATATACTTGAGATAGGGAGTACTTTCAATGGCTTGAACGAGGACAATTTGGTTAATGAATCTAATAAGTTATGCATACTAATGGCTAGCAGAAAGTTAAACGAGAACGACTGTTTTTATAAACTTAAAGGAATCTTAAACAAAATAACTAGCGTGACTAAGGCAAAGGATTTGAGCTATGTACAACTTGACAAGGAATTGCCTTGGATTCATCCAGTAAAGTCTAGCAAGTTATTGATGGACGATAAGGATTTGGGATATATGAGTGTCTTGAATCATAATATAAGTCAGAATATAGATAAAAAATTAAACATAGCTTTTGCAGAAATTGACATGGATGTGCTAAATGATATAGATAAAAAAGCAATAAGATTTAAAGATGTATCAAAATATCCTGGCGTCGATATAGATTTTACTTTCTTGGTTGATAAAAATGAATTGTTTGATACGACTAAAGGTAATATCGAGTCAATTGATTGCAACTTTATAAATAAGATTAGTTTCGTGGATAGCTATATTGGAAAAGGAGTCCCGGACGATAAAAAGAGCATGACTTTTAATTTCTTAGTAAAATCGAGTGAAAAGACTTTGGACGGAAACGAAATTGAATCGGTTAGAAAGACAATTTTAGATCATCTTGCAAGCAAAGGTTATTCGTTGAGGTAGTTTTACTCAGTAAAATATTAGATTGAGAGGGATTCATAAATGATAGAAGTAAAGAATCTATCCAAAAGTTACTTCGAAAAGTTAGCAGTTGACAACATAAGCTTTTCAATTGAAGAGGGAGAGATAGTTGGACTATTGGGACCTAATGGAGCAGGGAAGTCTACTATAATGAACATAATAACTGGCTATATATCATCAAGCCAAGGCACTGTTTCAATAGATGGGAACGATATATTAGAAAAACCTATAGCAGCTCGTTCAAAGATAGGATATTTACCTGAAATTCCACCGTTGTATCAGGATATGACAGTAAAAGCTTACCTCGACTTTGTATTTGACTTGAAAAAGGTTAAGCTTCCTAAGAGAGAACATATAGAAGAAGTATGTAAATTGACTCAAATATCTGATGTATATGACAGAATTATTAAAAGATTATCAAAGGGATATAGACAAAGAATAGGAGTCGCTCAGGCTATTTTAGGATTTCCACCATTGGTTATCTTGGATGAACCTTCTGTTGGCTTGGACCCAAGACAAATTATAGAAATGAGAAATTTAATAAAGAAACTTGGAGAAAACCATACTGTAATACTTTCTTCACATATATTGTCGGAAGTAAAAGCTGTCTGCAAACGTATATTAGTAATAAATAAAGGTAAAATAATAGCCGATGGTGATCCAGATATATTATCATCAAATATGACAGATAAACAATCTAACAGTGCTTTGATAGAGGGCGATCCAGAATTGGTAATAAGTTTGATAAAAGACATAGATGGAGTGATAGAAGTTACCGATAATGGACTTGTGGAAGAAAATGTTCATAATTATATAATTGATCATTCCCCTGATAAAGACATAAGAAAGGCTATATTTAAAGTTTTGTCTGCAAATAATTGCATAATGATGGAAATGAAACCAATAGAGAAAAGCCTTGAAGACATATTTGTTCAATTGACTGATACGGATTTGCTTGAGAATAATAATGAATCAGAAGAAGATTTAAAAAATCAAGATCAAGATAAGGATGCAACAGAACAGAATGAAGAAAATGTAGAAAATTCTGAAGGAGATGATTCAAATGAAAGCAATAATTAAACGAGAGTTGTATTCTTATTTTAATTCGGCAATAGGATATATCTTTTTAATTGCATTTCTATTATTCGGCGGGATTCTATTTTTTATAGATTGTTTGGCTCAGAATAATAGCAAACTTACTTATTTATTCAGCCAGTTGATAATTATCACCCCACTGCTTGTAACTTTTCTCACTATGAGACTAATAAGTGACGAAAAGAAGCAAAAGACAGACCAACTACTACTAACTGCTCCGGTTAACTTGTTTTCTATTGTCTTTGGAAAGTATCTGGCTGCCTTGATTATGTATACTTTAGGCATACTTATTACAGTTTTATACGGAATAATAATAAATATGTTCACGCCTCCTGACTGGACTAGCTTTTTTGTTAACTTTTTGGGACTATGGTTGTGGGGAATTGCATTGATTGGAATAGGTTTATTTATATCGTCATTAACTGAGAGCCAGATAGTGGCTGCCATAATTAGCTTTGCGGTTTTTGTCCTGTTTATATTTTTTATTGACCCACTTGCAAGTTTTATCCCAGTTAAAGCAGTAAGCTCTATCATAACTAAGCTATCTTTTTACGGGCATTATTATAACTTTACTATGGGCATTCTTAATATACCAGATCTTGTTTTCTTTATTAGTATAGCTGCGTTATTTATATTCTTAACATCAAGATCATTAGAAAAAAAGAGATGGAATTAAGGAGGAAATGACATTGAAAAGCATATTTAATAATCCTAAAATGAAACATGGAACGATTGCTACAGCAATAACAATCATATCTATAATAATTGTCATCGGATTGAATGTAGGGATGGAGCTACTATCAAAGAAAGTGAATCTAAACTTTGACCTTACGAAGAACCAAGTATTCAATCTTACTAAAGAATCTATAGACTATATTAAGAAACTTGACAATAATGTAACAATAACAGTACTTAATAGTGAAGACTCATTTAAAGCTGGAGGAGATTACTTTATTCAGGCTGAAAATGTAATACAAAGATATGCTCAGAACTCGGATAAAATTGAAGTAAAGTATGTAAATATTGAGGAGAATCCGACTTTTGTTAACGCATTTCCAAATGAGAAGCTAGAAGTTAATAATATCATAGTGCAGAACGGAGAAAAGTATCAGATACTAACTCCTTATGACTTGTTTAACATTCAGCAATCATATTATAGCAGTTTTATAGAGTCTTCTCAGGCGGAGCAAGCTTTGACTTCAGCAATAGTGAAAGTTAGCAGCACAGAGGCTTACAAAGTTTGCGTCGTGACAGGACTTGGAGACGAAACTTCATCAGGTTTTGAGAATTTGTTATCAAAGAACAACTATGAGATAGTAAATTCAGACATATTATCAGAAGAAATATCAAAAGACAGTCAAGTAGCTATAATCTTTGCTCCATCGAAGGACTTGGACAACGAATCAATTGAAAAGATTAAGAATTACTTAAATGACCATAGCTTAGATCGTACTGTTTTAATAGTACCTGACTATAATAACCCTGACATCAACAACATGAATTCATTTTTAAGCGATTGGGGAGTTCAATTTGAGAACGGAGTGGTTTTTGAAACCGACAATAAGTATTTATTTAGCGTTTCGCCGTTTTTTGCTAAGAATGAGATAGTAAGCGATAAGTATTCTAAAGGACTTAAGAACGAATCTTTACCAATATCTATTCCTTTTAGTAAACCGATAAAAGTTACTGACGATTCAGTTGCATCAGTACTTGCAAAGTTTTCTAGCAAATCGGGAATAATGCCAAGCAAAGTATCAGACAATTGGAAGCCAAGTGAGTCTGATATGAAACCGGACATCCCATGTATTACAATCAGCGAGAAGGAGACAGATGGCAAGAAGTCAAGAGTTTTATTAGTGGGATCTAACGTAGCATTCGATGAAAAGGTACTTTCAAGGAGTTTCCTTAACAATTCAGCGTACTTTTTGAATGTATTTAAGATATTATTGAATAGAGAAGATGGAATTGTAATAGAATCAAAGAATATGAATGGAAATGAATTAGGCATTAATGAGTTCCAGACATTATCAATTGGAGCAATAGTAGCATTTGGATTGCCTTTATTGATAACTTGTGCAGGAATAATTAATTGGATTAAGAGAAAGAAGTTTTAATTAAGACTGATTTAAAAAAAATATTGATTATATGAGAGATTGATTAAGCATTTGTTTAGTCAATCTCTTTATTTTATTGACGGATATTGATTTTTAAATATTATATCATAAGAATTTTTTGTTAAGATTATGTTAAATGAAAGAAAATTTAATGTAAATGTGCTAAAATATATTTTATGGAATATAAGTTGTTAAATAAATTAGGCTTTTAGGAGGAAAAAAATGAAGATAAATAAGTTTTTTAATGTGGCTATTAGCGCTTTATGTCTGGGCACAGCTATTACTGGAGCGCAAGTAATGGCTATGGAACATAATCAATTGGATGGGATGATAAAAAGTCCACTGTCTCAAGAAAAAAAGAGAGAATATTTGAAAACTTTTTTAGAACGCATCAGACAAATTGACTATGAGTGGGAAACTAATGAGTTGATTAGAGAGTTTGAGAATAAATTGACTGTATTTAATGATCCATTTTTAGCAGAAAGATATGCTATACTTAGAGTCGTAAAAGGATTAGATTGCCTCTCAGCTGAAAGAATATTGGCAAAAGAAGGGATGCCTATACGTGTGGCAATAAAAGGTCAATTATCTCAAGAAAAAAAGAAAGAATATCTGCAAACTTTTTTAGAGCGCATTGGAGAAATTGACGATAAAGAGAAAGTTGGTAGGCTGAGTAAAGAGTTTACAGATGAATTGGCTTTATCGAATGATCCAAATTTAGCAGAAAGATATGCCATACTTAGAGTAATAGATGAGTTAGATTGTGTTTGGACTGAAAAAATATTGAGGAAAGAAGAAATGCTTAGAAGAAGTTTAGCTGCAGTAGAAAGCGAAGAGAATATATGTAAAAAGGCAAAGATAATTGCTCTATATGGTGGTGGAAATGTTGAGGAAACGGAGAGATATTTGGAATTTTATAAAAGAAAGTTAAGGTCGAATGGATCAAGTGTTATTTCTCAAGAATGTGTAAGGTTACTTAAGAATGGTTTATCGGAAGCTGAGATAGACAAAATGGAACAGATAATTAAAAATAAAGTTGAACGTGAAAGATATAATATTAATAGAGCAAGTGAGTATGCAAGGTTAATAGTCGAGTATGGAATGGAGAAAAGTTTGGCTGAAAGACAATCGGAAATTTTTTTCGATCTATTTGGAAGGGGAGAGAGTTATAATTATGCGAGAGAGTATGCCAGACTAAGTATTGAATATGGATTGAATGGAAAAGAAAGTTCTGAAGAGTTATTAGGAAGAATTAAAAGGCAAGCATATATATATATAGAAGAATACGATAAGAGAGGCAAAAGCGACGTATTTTCTCACGAATATGCAAAATTAATAGTTCAAAAAGGGTTAGATGAGTTTAGGGCTAGAGAACTGGCAGAAAAATTTGAAAATGAATATATCAGACAGAAGTATGAAAGAGAACAAGATGAGGAATATTATAGAGAAGGACAGTTCAGGGAAGAACGTAATGAATGTACCGATGCTAGATATGGATTTGTCAATGAAGAAGTGGAAAAAGAAAAGGCGATGCGTTCAAGAGTCGATAACTTCAGGGATACAATGAAACAATATTTTCCAATTCTTAAAGAATCTCGAAATTCAGGTAAACTGAATGAACTAACGGATGCCTATATAAGTGCGCTTGCAGAGGGAAAAAGTGAAATTTATGCTGTGCAGTATGCTATTGTACATAAAAAACAACTGAAGGACATAGAAGTAGCACGAGAATCAGCAAGAATATTTGAGAAAGAGATAGTACTTGGGGGAAAAAATAAGTGGTATGCCGTAGCTTATTCTACGTTAAAATCAAATGCAGATAAAGATGAATTAGTTGCTAAATGTCTAAAGGAGGGAAAAGATGGAGAGGAAAAGATAAGGAAAATGTCAGAAATATTTATGCATATGAGACAGGATGAACATAAACCTTTTTTATATGCAAAAGAATATGCTTATGCAGTGGCATTGGAGAATTGTGATAATACAGAAGCAGACATAAGAGCTGAAATCCTTAAAGAACGATGTATTATCCAAACAGGTCAATCTGAAGAGCAAGTGAGAGCATATGCAAGAGCTTATGCAAAGGCTATAATGGCGGAAAAAGGCGATGTTCAGGCACATAGAGAGGGAGAGTTTGCAACAAGTAAGGTTGCGCCAAGGGAGAAGAATGGAAATAAGAGACCACATCCGCAAACGCCAGAAAAATGTGGACGTGATTCAGAAAATAACAATAAAAGGGCAAGAATTTCATAAGTAAAGTATATAGAAAATTGGAGTAGTGGTTTATGAGTTTAAAAAAAATGATTAGATTATCAATATGCACGTTATGTCTGGGAACAATTGTTTCTGGAATGTCAATAATGGCAATGGAACATGAGGGAAGTAAGAAGATTTTATTTGTAGAACATAGACCTTCACCATCAAAAGTTAAAACTGAAGATGAAATAAGGATGGATAGCATAGTAAAAAGTGAAATCGAGTCAGGTGTGAGTGAGATTTATGCAAGAGAATATGCCGGATTGATAGTTGAATGCAAATTAAGTGAAGAAAAAGCGAGAGATGAAGCTAAAATTATTGAAAAAGAAATTAGTAATAAGAAAGGTATTTATTATGCAAGGGAATATGCAGCTTTGATATCTCGATTTAAAAGCAATGAACTTCAAGCAAGACTGGGAGCAAAGCTTTTTGAAGAAGAGCTTACTATTGGACGTAAATCTATGATATATGCATTAGAATATTCTAAATTGAGAGTTGTAAATGGCGTGAATGAAGATGAATCTAGAAAAAGAGCAGAAATGGTTGACGAAATAATGAAAAAAGGATTGGGCTACCGTTATGCCAGTGAATATTCAAGATTGATAGTCTCATGTAAATGTAGCAAATGGGAAGCAGCAACACAGGCCAGAAAGTTTCAAAAGATGGTTAAATTATGCCAGAGTACTGTCTATGCAACAAAATGTATGAGATTGCAAGCTAGTCAAAAGGTGGCTGATAAGACAGTAGGAAAGAGTGTGGAGACATTTATGAAAGAAGCAAAGACTCAACACATTCATTATGCAGAATATTATACCTATTTAGTAGACATACTTAAGGTCGATGAAGCCAGTGCAAGAGAATGGATCGAAATATTTGAAAGAGAAAGAAAGGCAGGTAAAGGAAAACACTATGCACAAGAATACTCAAGATTAGTATATAGATGCAAATTAGATGAGGCAGTAGCCAGGAAACAGGCAGAAGCATTCGTG
>CAKSSR010000038.1 GCA_934489735.1 uncultured Eubacteriales bacterium
TTCTCATAGATCCAACCAAAACTTCTATCGTATCATTATTATCTTTAGCTTCATTTACGATTGCATTCTTATTGATATCCACTACTAATACTTTATCTCCTTTTTTCAATTTCCTAGGCAATTTGTAATCAGTAGCTTTCTTTTCGTCTATTGGATCTGCATATTCTTCCATTCCTTTAAGTTTTGATTTTATACTCATCTTACTTGCAAATGATTCATTTTCTTTTATATTATCAAGTTCATTCAATATAATGTCAGCCTGTGCTCGAGTGTTAGATAATATCAACTGGGCCTTATTTCTAGCACAATTTACTTCTTGTTCTGCTTCCGATAGTAACTTTTCGCTCTTAATTTCTGCATCTGCTTTAATTTTTTCAGCCTCTGCCTTCAAATTCTCTATTTCTTTCAATTTATTATCAATTAGTATTCGTTTTTCTTCCATTGCACTTATGACATCTTCAAAGCTTCTATTCTCTTCAGATATCAATTGCTTTGCGCCTTCAACTATTTTCTTATCCAGTCCTAATTTTTCAGAAATGACAAAAGCATTAGACTTTCCTGGCACTCCTATTAGAAGTTTGTAAGTTGGTCTCAACGTGTCTATATTAAACTCGCAACAAGCGTTCTCTACTCTTTCTGTTTTTATTGCATATTCTTTAAGTTCTGCATAATGAGTAGTACAAATAACCCTTATTCCTTTCTCTCTAATATATTCCAGTATAGATATAGCTAACGATGCTCCTTCTATTGGATCAGTTCCTGCTCCCAGTTCATCCAATAGTATAAGGCTATTTTTAGTAGACGATTCTATTATTTTCACTATGTTAGTAATATGCGATGAAAATGTTGATAGTGACTGTTCTATGCTCTGTTCATCCCCTATGTCTGGCAATATTTTATCAAATATCGATACTATGCTTCCCTCTTCCGCAGGTATCATTAATCCACTCATAGCCATCAAAGTAATCAGTCCTACTGTCTTAAGAGATACTGTCTTTCCGCCTGTATTTGGTCCTGTTATGATAAGCGAATCAAACTCATATCCTAAATTGATGTCAGTTGGAACCACTTTATTCTTATCTATTAAAGGATGTCTGGCTTTTTTTAATTTTATCTTTCCCTCTGCATTTATCACTGGCGTCGTCGCTTTCATTTTGTATGATAAATTAGCTTTTGCAAATATTACCTCAAGTCTTACAAATGATTCTATACTATTTAATATTTCTTCCTTATGCTCTACTACCTTTTGAGAAAGTTGCTCTAGAATCTTATCTATTTCTTCTTTTTCGCTTGACTTTAGCATTCTTATCTCGTTATTCGCATTGACAACTGATATTGGTTCTATAAAAACTGTTGCGCCACTTGAAGATGTGTCATGAATTAAGCCATTTATTTCATTTTTATATTCCAGTTTGACTGGTATAACAAATCTATCCCCTCTCATTGTTACAATTGGCTCTTGCAAGTACTTCTGATACGTTG
The DNA here is from genome assembly GCA_934489735.1 of uncultured Eubacteriales bacterium. Classification (GTDB taxonomy): domain Bacteria; phylum Bacillota; class Clostridia; order Oscillospirales; family Acutalibacteraceae; genus CAKSSR01. The sequence goes on from CAKSSR010000038.1 coordinate 1,483, forward strand.
CTGAATGGATAAATTTATCTAACTTTTCTCTTATTCTCGCAGAATTTGCTTTTATCTTTCTTCTTATATTTAACAATTCTGCTGACGCATCATCTGCCATTTCTTCCTCTGATATAATGCTTTTAAATATCTCGTCTTCCAAATTCTTCAAGACAAATAAATTATTAAATATATGATCTAAAAAAGTATGATCTACTTCTGCATTTTTTCTATAATTCTTGACCAATCTCATTGATTTAAGAGTCCTCGCTACTTTTAATAACTCTCCCATTGTCATATATGATCCAAATGACGCTCTTACCAAACAAGGCCTTATGTCACTGACTCCTCTAAACGATGGCGAACCAAACCTTGCTTCAAGGCAGCTTGCCTCTGACGTTTCTTTTAATAATCTATTAACTTCCTCTATATCACTCGTAGGTTTTATCTCATTTACTAAATCTATTGCTATTTTATTTGAACATTCGTTTCCTAACATATCAAGAATCTTATTAAATTCTAATATATTCAGGTATTTTTTATATAAATCCATTTATTTTCACACTCTCTAGTATTTATCAAAATATTGTTTCTATTAATTTTGTCGATCCTTCTGGTGAGTAAGTAAATTTATCCATATGGTCGCTATCATTAAAGTACCTTGGGCTACTCGCTTTATAGTCGTAGTCAAACGTGTCTATAATGATTAATTTTATTTTCATTCTATCTGGAATTATATTTTTAATATAAACACTCGCTTGTTGCCCCGGTCTCACTCCTTCCTTCAATTCTGCTAACCCCGCTAGGTTAGGAGTGAGTTCTACAAATATCCCATAGTCTTCCACTGATCTAACTATCCCTGCAACAGTCTCACCTACTGAAAACAAGTTTGCATTCTCTTCCCATGTCCCTAATAACTCTTTATGTGATAAATTAATCCTTCCAGTTTCTTCATCTACTGACTTCACTACTGCTTTTATATCATCGCCAACCGAAAACCTCTCCTTTGGATGAGAAATCCTTGATACAGATATCATATCTATCGGTAAAAACGATATTATTCCACATCCTATGTCAGCAAAAGCTCCAAAATTCTCTAAATGTGTCACCCTCGCATTGATTATATCTCCACTTTTTATCGATGATATGTAGTTTTCCATACAAATTCTCTGTGCTTCATATCTCGATAGTATTGCAATATCATTGCCATCTTTGTCTTTGCTAAAAGATTTTATTATAAAACATACTGGCCTGTTAACCCTTGATATCACTGCTATATCTCTTACTTTACCATCTCTTATCCCAATGGCTCCATCTTCCCTATATATTATTCCCTTCATACATCCTAAATCTACTATAAGATTATGATCCCCATCACATACTATTGCCCTAGCTTCTAAAATATCTCCCTTGGCTTGCGCTTCATATAACTTGTTTAAACTTGACATTGCCTCTAAATTCTCTTTTTTATCTATAAGCCATCCCTCAGGATAAAAATTATATCTAAAATTAGTATTCGTTTCTGACTCACTATAAATCCTATTTGATTTATTTTCTTTATTTTCATTCTTTAATATTTTCAATTTAAATACCTCCATAATTTTCGCATAATACGAATAAAATATCTTGTTAGATAATTTATATGCTGTGAAGGTATACTTTTATTCATTTTGTGAAGACTGCGTCTAAAATAATTTTAATGCTGACAGCAAAAAGTATCAAAGAAGAGAAGATCCTCGCTTCAGATGATAGAAATCCCTTGACTTTCTTTCCAAAAATCAAGCCTATCATAGTCATAACCAAAGTAAATGCAGCTACTATAAATGCCAAAGATATTATATTCCCTTCCATATTTGAAAATCTCATACCAGCAGAAAAAGCATCTAAACTAGTAGCTAATGAAAGTAATATAACTGTCTTTGGCGATATCTTCAAGTCCCTCTTTTCCTTTTTAACTAGTGAAAAGAAGTTATAAAAATTTGCAATTCCAAATAAGAGAAAAACAACGAAAGCAACTGCGTATGAAAGCGTTAGTACTATGCTTTCACATTTTAACTTTATATTGAAGCCTAAAATCATTGCGATAAATTGAGAAATTCCAAACAATAATGAAATAAAAAACCATTGACGTTTTGATGATTTCTCGTTAATTGAGCCAGCCGTAAGTGCTACCGAGAAAGAATCTAAAGACAAAAAGATAGCAATACCCACTATAATAATCAAATTCATATGACTTTGGTCAACCTCCCTTAAATAAAACAATACATCTTAAAATATTATACATATATTCATGGAATATTTCAACACTAAAATTTGAAAAATATTCAAAAAGAAAAAGACCAGAACAACACTCTGTATAAATGTTGCTCTGATCTGACAATACTTTTAATACAAATCGATTAATAATGCCATTTAAATAATAATATTTTGATAAAAACTTTGTCAATTCAAACAATTATTATCTAAAGCAAGGCAAGATAGTGAAGAACAATGCTCCGAACATAGCTAATGCGCCAAAGCCAGCTACAATTTTTACAAACAGATTGTGATTTGATTGTTGTTTATTCTTTTCTTTTTTTTCTTTTTTATTATTAATATATTTCTTCATGTTAATTATGTCCTTTCTAAAATTAATCTATACTTATATAATACCAAAAAAATATTATTTTTTCAATAACTATTTCAAAATTTAACAGAATCTTAATGAAACTCACGATTATATTGCGGAAGGAAGACATATTTATAATTCAAATTCAAGATATCATCCAGCAAAATAAAGGCAGATTCATATTGGTTCTCGTCACCCGCCGACAAATTATCGCAAGCATCCAAGAATTCTTTATACTTTCTCTCACAATTTGTTTTAACTCCATTATTTTTAGTTCTTTTCATCAAGCTATTATACATATTTTGCAGCTCGTATCTAACATTTGAATCTTCTTTGCTGACATTTTTCACAATATTTTTAAAAGTATTCTTATTATTCTCTCTCATATCTATCCAAAGATCACTTTTTTCATTTTCTTTTCCTTTTCTATCTTCCTGTCCCATTGCAAATACATTATATCTATTTATAATGAAGCTCAAAGTATCGTCTCCCAGGTACGAGTTATTCTTTCCTCTTTGAGATGTTGCTTTAACGTCCAAACAATCAGCTGCATTCAAGTCAATCTTAGCCTCTCTCAAGTCAGTTCTTCTGACATATTTCAATGCCATTTTATCTCTGTCTCTTATTATCAACTTAGATGATGGCAGAGGGATTACATCAGTTTCCTTATTATTTTTCTCTATATTTCTCATATTAAATGAAATTGTAGAATATTCTTTCACATTTATTTTATCCAATATTCCCGTTGGGACATTAAATCCTAATTTATTCAAAGATGGGATTGCAATGTTTTCCAATAATCCAAATGATGCCTGAATAATCTCACTATTTAAATCAATTGAGTCATTTTCTGATAATTTTTTATCCAGGGCAGAAATTTTATCCAAAACTTTATCTACAACTTTTCTACTTATTTCATTCGATGGTATTCTTATGCTAAAATTTATTTCTTTTCCTGATTCAAATGGTGCACCTTTTATATTGCTATAAGTCAATGTTGCGTTGACATCTCCCACCGATGGTATATCTATATTAATTTTTCCATCCACGTTGTATCTTTTAACAGTTCTAGTCAAATCGAACTTATCATTTTTCTTCCTTTTAGAAAATTCCTGAAGTTTTGTCAATCTATTTATTTCCTCATACAAAGACTTAAATAAATTTATTTCTTCATCTGTATTAGCATAATCTCTCAAATAGGTAGATACTATTATTGCAGACTTTAACATTTCTGCTCTTCCCTTTTTGCTCAATATTTTAAATCTTTCCGACAGCCATCTTTTTTCTATATCATGCTTAACCACTTTCTCCGAATCTTCTATTTCTTTGTCCTCCCTGTCCGATGACAAGACTGATAATGCGTGATTATATCTTCTCAAATCTCCCAGAATCAATGAAGCGACTCCACTTGGGCTTTGTTTATCTTCTTCTACTAATTTTTTAACTTCTTTATACTTCTTCCATTCATACTTATCGCTTTTCTTATCGACTCTTGATATAAATTTCTTTATATCTTCTGATTTAGACACTCCAACAGGGGAGCAATCTTCTTTAAGCAATTCTAAATATAGATGAGACTTTTTAATATCTGTAGAATTTCTTTCAACCGAGACCTTAAATCCAAGTGATTCCAATATTGATACAGTTGAGTCTATTCCAAACGTTTCTGTCTTAGCCTTTTGTCCTCCATCAGTCTTTGTAATGTCAGGCCATTTAACATAAACTGAATCTGGTATTATATTTACAGCTTTCAAATAAGATTCTATATAAATATTAAAATCTGATAACAATTTCTTTTCTTTTGCTTTCATTTTGTCTCTCGATGATAAAACTTTATTAATATCTGTTCCCTCAACGCATATTATATCAGGCCTTTTACCTGAGTCTAGATATTGTTCCAAAGAATTAAATATTATAGACTTAGTTATTCCTACATTTTCTCCCACATCTGCTTTAATAGCTTTGCATATATCCGTCCCAAATGACATTCTCGTATTCCCGCCGATACTTACCGTGTAAAATGAATTATCCGTAGACTTTTCACTCTTTTTTATATCTTGCGCCAAGCCAGCTTCTACAGTCTTTATTCCAACTTTTAAAGATGCTTTAACATTTTTGTCCGCAGAGTAATCACTCATATGGCTTTCTATCTTTTTTCTATTCTTATTCAATATTTCATCAGCTGTCCTTCTCGATATAGAAGTGCTGTAGGCGTCTTTCATTGCCTTCATCGATAGACAAAAATCATCTATAGAATTCAGATCATCTTTATCCATTTCTTTATTTATATCATTTAATCTATTAAGTATTTCCATCTCTTTGCCATTTTTATTGGTCATATTTGAGTCTGTCTTCAAATATCTATTTAGCGATTCCATTTTCTCTCTGACCAATTTATTCTTATCTATATCAAATCCTGTTACACTTCCCTCTTCTTCCAATGAAAATGATACTAATTTATCTAAAGCCACGTCCAAGTTGTCATCTTCAAACAAATCCAGCTTAATCTTTGAGTTATTGAAGTTTTTATTCAAATCTTCTATAGTCTTGTCAGTGACTTTAAACTTTTTAGAAGTAAGAGACTCTAAAGCCTTTTTATTTATCTTATGTTTTATGCTCTTGCTCTTTTCTTTCTTTGCCTTTTCTATTAATTTTTTCTGTTTTTCTAATTTGTCTGCTGATTTTCCTTCATTTTTCTCAAGCGTCGCTTCATCTTTCTTATTATCTGCAATGTCTTTGCTATCCTTTTCTTGATCAATGATGTCCAATTTTTTATTATTTTGTTCTTTCTCCTTATTGTCATCTTGATCACTACTCATCAAAGCATTACTCGATGCAGAGCAAATCATAGTCGCTACAGCTGCTACAATTGCCTTCTTTAAGTTCATATTCATAAAATATCATCCTCTCTTAATTTATCTCAATTTACACATAGCTTAACTCCTTCTTTATTTATCTTATTATATTCTTCTTCAAAGCAAAAATTATAAAATGTTTGATCCTTGCAAATATCATTTAACGGTACTAAGACAAACGCTCTCTCTTTTATCCTCGGGTGAGGCAAAGTTAAATCCTCTTCATTCATTATCACGTCGTCGTATAATAATAAGTCTATATCTATTATTCTTTCCGCAAATCTAAACGTCCTTACCCTTCCCAATGCTGCCTCTATTCCTAAAAATCCTCCCAATAACATAGAAGCTGACAGCTTCGTATTTAATAATATGCAGCAATTTAAATAATCTTCTTGTTTATTTGGAACGCCAAAAGGCTTTGTTTCATAAAACCCTGAGATACTTTCAACAGATGTCTTGGGTAAACTACGCAAAGCCTCTATAGCTTTATTCAAATTTTCACTTCTATTTCCTATATTTGATCCTAATCCAGCTATCGCATAAGACATCCTTATTTTGCTCTCTTTCTTACTATTTCAACTCCAACGTAATCAAAGCTAGCCTTTATAGGTGCTTGCGGTTTCTTAACTGTCACTTCTATTTTCTTAACTTTATTGAACTTTTTCAATACTTCGTCGGCAATCTCTGATGCTAGCTTCTCTATTAAATTAAATCTGTTTTCCAATACCACGCTAGTTATAAGCTTTACCACTCCTGAATAATTGACCGTATCTCCCACGTCATCAGTTCTGCAAGCCTTATTTGTTTTTACATGCATAACGCAGTCTATTAAGAAATCTTGTCCATTCTTTTGTTCTGCTTCCTTAACTCCATGATATGCAAAAATCTTTAAATTGTTTATCATTATTTTATCCATTTGTTTTTCTCCTCATTTCATTATTATGTCATCGGCTACTTTCATAGCTTGTATCATTGCTTCAACGTCATGTACTCTTAATATATCAGCTCCTCTCTCTGCTGCCATCACATTGGTGGCTATTGTTGAAAATATTCTATCAACTGGTACATCCCCTCCATATTTTTTCAAAAAGCTTTTCCTTGATGTCCCTATTAGTAAGGCATTGTCTCTTATCTTGATCTTATGCAAATTCCTTATTACATCTACGTTTTGTTCTGCATTCTTTCCAAAACCTATCCCTGGATCAAAACAAATTCTCTCCCTTTGTATCCCTGATCTAATCATTTCATCAAGTTTCTTTTCAAAAAAGGTCCTTATGTCGTCCCCATTGTCATTCGACATCACCACACAACCACAATTGCTATACTTAACTACTTCAATCATATTCTTTCCAAAGCCTGACACATCATTGATTATATCAGCACCTAAATCAATTGCTTTTTTTGCTACCCCTGGATAAAACGTATCAATAGATATAGGTACATGAATCCTTCCTTTAATCGATTCAAGTATTGGTACAAGTCTTGTCAATTCTTCTTCTTCGCTAACCAAATCTGCCCCAGGTCTTGTAGACTGTGCCCCTATGTCTATAATATCTGCCCCCATATTCATAAGTTCAAATATTCTATTTATAGCTTTATCCTTATTCAAATACAATCCTCCATCAGAAAATGAATCCGGAGTCAAGTTTATTATTGCCATTATGTAAGTTTTCTTACCTAATATCATATTATATCTGCCTGCTGTAAAATTTCCCAAGTAAATCCCTCCACAAAGCTTATCTCATTTAAGCGAAAATTTAATTATTGCTGATTTCATATGGTCACAAAGTGATATGCGCATGTTAGAATAATCAATTTGACGAGAATTGTTAAGTCTTTTATTCGCTTCCTTAACATAGTAAAAGAATTTATAAGGAGACTCATAAAACATCTTATTAATAGTACCTTTGTAATCCAATCCTTCACAAATCATAATTGTCATAACATATTCATTATTATTTACTAAAGTTACTAATTTATTTACAATCGATTCATCTGAAATTGCATCCAATGCGTAAATTTTATGTGCCTTTACATTAAAATAATTAAATGAATCATTAATACACTTTGGTAAATACTTATTGCCATATTCATTATAGCTTATCTGATGATCCAAATTTATCATTTCGTCAGTGACATTGAAATAATTATACTTTACATTCTTATTCGATTCATCCCAAGTCACGTCTAAATGATACCAATCGTTATTTATCTTTACCATATTCCACATATGCAATACATTTCCGCTCTTTCCAGTGATAAGCCTACACGATATACCATTTTTATTCAATAAAAGCTTAGTCGCTTTCGAATATCCTTCACAAACTGCTTTTCTATCCACCAATGCTCCATAGGCTGTAAATACTGACCAACTATCATTGATATTATCTACTTTATTATCATAGTCACATCTTCCTATAATAAAATCATGTATGTACAATTCCTTATAAAAATCTGAATCGATACTAGAATTTCTCTTCAATTCGTAATCATATATTGACTCATTCACTTTTTTTATCACATTGTTAATATTCTCGCATGCCCATTTGCATTCTTCTGGTGACTTTATCGATCTTAGCTCTATTATCGTTCCTTTCCCGTTATATGCAAAGCTAAAGACATCTGATATCCAAAATATAAAAGGATTATCGCTTTCAACTGCATACATAGCATTTTTTATTTCTTTATCATTAAATTGCTCATCAGGAATAAATATTCTCTTTATCGGATAAATGCCACTCTGCTTACATTCGCTACATATGTTGAAAATAAATGATTCTATTAATTCATAGCATTTCTTTTCCTTATTAGTTTCTAATGCTTCATATTGATATCTTTTATCATTCATATCCTTGCAAAGCTCTTTTACCCTTTCGTCTTGATAAATGTCAACATATTCATTACTGTCCTTATTTAATAGTGAATCGTTGTACATCCCTTCAATAGGAGATATAGACATTTCTGCCCCGGCTGACTTAGTATCTATGTCCTCTTCATTCCCTTTAAAGTAATTTCTAAGCCTTATGCTTGGGATACCTATTCCCATGTCAAAATTCGTAAAGTCCACCTCTACAAATATGCAACCAAGAATCAATATAATTAAAAATACAAAGACTAATATATATCGTTTTTTCAATCAAATCATCCCTTTTGCTTCAATCCCAGTAAATAATCTCATTATCATACTGCATTTTAATATTCTCTTCTGTATTTTACTTACACTCTTTTATTTTGTCAATAGGCAAAATGCATTTCATCGGGTCATCATTTCTTATTGATTTTCTATCAAAATAGCACATGAGTAAGGATCTACCTTTACAATTCTCTCCATTGGATTAAAATTTCCTTCAAAAAGCTTAGCATTTTCATTTATATCATTTACTATTACCTCTTCTTCTGATGCATTAAATGCACATGTTAACTTCATGTCCTCAAATTCTCTATTGAATAATATAAAATGATCCAATACTTCTTTAAATTTTATATCCGTCCCCTTAAAAACTTTCATCTTTCTTAGTTCGCCCAGCTTAATATACCATTCCAGTAATGAACTTTCTTCTTTGCCCCATGGATACGCAGCCCTGTTAAATGGGTCCTCATACCCTTCTAATCCTGCTTCATCTGCATAATATACACATGGAATTCCTGGCAAAGTATATTGCATAGCTGATGCTAATTTCACTAATTTTAATCCAATTGCTCTTTTTTCATTGCTTAGTTTAAAATATGCTCTTGCATTCTTACTCATCAATTTTGGATTGTCTCCAACCAATTCTGTTATAACTCTCGTCGTATCATGAGTCCCCAGTGAATTCATCAAATTCTTGATCACAGGTTTTGGATAATTCTCTAAAATATTTAAAATATCATTGACTACTCCATTCGCATTCATCCCTTTGATAAAATTTAATATCGCATTTCTAAATGGATAATTCATTACTGAGTCCAGTTGCTTGCCTAATAAAAACCTTCTCCTCAATCCATAACTGATCTTGTTTGAAGCATCTTCCCAAACCTCTCCAAATATAATCGCATCTTCAGACCCTTTCTTGACCGCTGCTCTAAAATTGTCTAAAAATTTATCCGGTAGTTCGTCTGCCACGTCCAGGCGCCAACCTTTGGCTCCTTTTTGTAACCATTTCTGAGCAATTCCTTCTTCGCCATTTATAAACTTGTTAAAAGATTCATTCTCCTCATCAGTTTCTGGCAAAGTCTTAAATCCCCACCATGAAGCATACTCTTCTGGCCAATCGCTAAATTTATACCAATCATAATAAGCCGAATCCTTTGAATTATATGCTCCTTTGTCGTCATATCTATTCTCTTTGTTAAAATATATGCTGTCGCTACCTGTATGACTAAAAACTCCGTCAATAATTATATTTATTCCTAAATTTCTTGCATCTTCACATAAATTTTTAAAATCTTCTTCAGTCCCAAGCATCATATCTACTTTACCATAGTCAGCCGTATTGTACCTGTGATTAGAATGAGCCTCAAAGATTGGATTCAAATATATGCAAGACACGTTTAAAGACTTTAAATAATTTAATTTTTGCCTAATTCCTTCTAAATCGCCACAAAAATATTCATTATTTTTAACCTCGCCGGTGAGATCTGCCAACCAATTCGGAGTCCTGTACCAATTGTTTGATATTATTCTATCCACCGGTATATTTTCTTTGACCTCTCCTGAAAAATAAAACCTGTCTGGGAAGATCTGATACATAATCCCTCCATTTAACCACTCTGGAGTATTAAAATCCTTCTCATAGACTGTCAACTGCCAGCTTTTTTCTATATGATCAATAACTTTACCATTGGAATTTGAATCTTCCTTGCATATATACTTTTTATAGCTACCGCTGTCTATCTCAAAGTTATACCAATATATATCAGATGAGTTGGGAATATAATCACATTCCCATTCCTCGCATATGTCTTCTCTGTCTTTGCTCCAAAACATATTTATACTTTCTAAATTATTGTCTCTGTCAGCTGTTATATTTAGCTTTGCACTCTTACAGGCCATATCTTTCGGTAGTATAATCTTAAAATGTACTTTCTCAAACTCCCTCACTGCACCAAATGGATACTTATATTCTAAATTTCTAGAATCATATATAGAAACCATAGAAAAACCTACTCTCTTGCTTCATCTTTGTCTATATCTACTTTGCCTAAATGCCAAATGTTATTAACATATTCCTCTATGGCTCTGTCGCCAGAAAATCTTCCTGCATTCGCTATGTTAATAAGTGACATCTTGTTCCATGCATATCTGTCTCCATAAATATCTGATGCTTTTTTCTGTGCTTTCTGATAGTCTGAGAAGTCTGCCAATACCATGTATTGATCAAAATCCATTAAGGCTCTTGCTATATCATCAAATTTTGTATCCAATATTCCATTCGACATCTCATCGATGGCTCTCTTCAAAATATAATTGTTATTATAATATATCATTGGGGAATATCCACTGTTCTTTAAATTGTTGACTTCATCTGAATTTAATCCAAATATTATCATATTGTCTCTTCCAACTGCGTCACATATCTCTATATTTGCCCCGTCAAGTGTTCCTAATGTTATTGCTCCATTTATCATAAACTTCATGTTGCCAGTTCCTGAAGCTTCTGTCCCTGCCAATGAAATCTGCTCGCTTATCTCTGCCGATGGCATCAATTTCTCTGCCAATGAAACATTATAATTCTCTAAGAAAACTACTTTTAACTTCTTATTTACATCTGGATCATTATTTATTAGTTCCGATAACTTGACTATGAATTTTATAATCTGTTTTGCAAAATAATAACCTGCTGCTGCTTTTGCTGCAAATATATATGTCTTGGGCGTAAAATATGCATTCGGATTCTCTTTTAACCATAAATATGTCGCTAATATATTTAATGCATTCATGTGCTGCCTTTTATATTCATGTAGTCTCTTTACTTGAATGTCAAATATTGAATTCGGATCTATTAATATTCCACTGGTATTCCTTACATATTCAGATAACCTCACTTTATTCCTGTGCTTTATTGATTGTAGCCGATCTAATACTCCTTTGTCATCAACAAATTTCATCAGTTCGCTAAGTTTTGAAGCATCGTATTTAAATTCTTCACCTATTAGTTCTTTGATGAAGTGGGCAAGCTCTGGATTGGCTTGATTTAACCAACGCCTGTATGTGATTCCGTTCGTTACATTTGTAAATTTGTCAGGAAATACTTTATAGAAGTCATTAAATACATCTTTTTTTAATATTTCGCTGTGAAGTCTTGATACTCCGTTAACAGAATATGATGCCATTACTGCTAAATTTGCCATTCTTACTCTGCCATCACCTATTATCGACATATGAGATATCTTTTCTTCACTTACTCCATCCTGTCTTAATCCTTCACAGAACCTTCGGTTTATCTCTTTCAATATTTGATAAATTCTTGGTAAACATCTCTTCATTCTGTCTTCTTCCCAGCATTCAAGTGCTTCTGACATAACTGTATGGTTAGTATAAGCAAATGTTTTTGTAACTATGTTCCAAGCTCTATCCCATCCATAGCCAAATTTATCCATTAATAGACGCATTAACTCTGGGACTGCTAAGACTGGATGAGTATCATTTAAATGAATTGCAACCATTTCTGGCAAGTTGTCTAACATTTTGTTCTCGTAGATATGACGTCTCAATATATCTTGCATTGTCGCAGATACTAGGAAGTATTGCTGATATAACCTTAAGCTTTTCCCTTCTGGATGATTGTCTTCGGGATATAATACCTTTGTAATCAATTCAGCCATAGACTCCTTCTGCATCGCACTCATATAGTTGCCTTGATTAAATGAATTCATGTCAAATTCTGCTGACTCAGATGCCCATACCCTTATCCTGCTATACCCTTTGCCATCTATTCCTGGGATCATCAAATCATATGGAACTGCAATTACTTTCGTTGCATCAACTATTGCAACATTACATCTGCCATTTTCCCATGTCTCTTTAATCTCCCCATTGATCAAGACTTCAACAGACTTCTCTGGCCTTGCCTGAAGCCAAACTTCTCCTCCCGGTAACCAAAAATCTGGTAATTCTGTCTGCCAACCGTCTATTAATTTCTGATTAAAGATTCCATATTCATATCTTAAGCAATATCCCATAGAATAATATGAACATGATGCTAATGCATCTAAAAAGCATGCAGCAAGTCTGCCTAATCCTCCATTGCCCAAGCCTGCGTCTGGTTCTAGTTCATATAGTTCATCCAAATTCATCTCAAGTGATTCCATTGCTTCATGTGCTACTTCTTCTAATCCTAAATTAAATAATGCATTCTTTAATGACCTACCAACCAAAAATTCCATACATAAGTAATAAACTTGCTTTTTCTTTTGTTCCTCTGCCCTAGATTCAAATTTATGATGCCTTGTAGTTAATATTTCTCCAATAACTAATGCCAATGCTTTATAAAAGTGCTCCTTGTCTGCCTCTCTTGGACTAACTCCAAAATTATGTGAAAGCTTCTTTACGATTAAAGTTTTCATTTCTTTAACAGTTATTTTCTTACTCATAATAATCAATCTCCCCCCGAATATAATTTGCATTTCAAATATATTATTTCATATTATATTATATATCTTAAAAATAAATATATTACCTCAAAAATTTTATTCATCAATGTCTTAATGAGTATATATTATTTTTAATTGTATACTAATATATTAACATATAATTTACAATTTGTAAATATTTTTATTATTTTATTTATTTATTTACAAACAACCGTGATAAGTCGCCGGTTTATTATTTCATTTTTCCTTCCCGATTATTAAAATTTCCTTTCAATTTCTTTATACCTGTCTTATTACTGCCTCTTTTTTATTAATTTTAGGACTTTCTTCAATTGTTGTCGATGGCTTTACTTGTTTCAAAGAAGATTCGCCTGTAGTTATTCTATCACTGGCTATGTTTAGATATAACTCAACGAAGTCACTTGTCTTTAGTAAGCTGAAAAATTTTTAAATTATATCAGCAAGTATATAAAAAAACTTCAGGTTTATCAATTTCCTGAAGCCTTTTCTTTAATTTTATTATTAGACTTTAAATTAAATCTACTTAGCTTGTACTGGTCCGTACTTTGTCTTTAATTTTAAAAACGTTTCTTTGTCCATTTTTGCAGCCTTTAATGCCTCTTCTAAATCAATTCCAATTGTTTGTAAATTGTTGATCATTTCTACTTTTGCCTTGGTCTCCCCTTCTTTCATTCCTCGTTCTATTCCTTGTTCAATTCCTCGTTCGATTCCTTCCTCCAATATTCCTTGACTCAAACTACACATATTATCCACCTCACCTTTAATCTCTTCTATATCTATTTCAAATTTTTCTTTTAGTATTTCCTTATCTCGCTTGCCTAATCCTTCTTGAGGACATATATTGAAGAGAATATTTAACATCTCCATTATCTCTTCTTTATATTTCTTACCCTTTTCCTTGCCTAATCTTGCTATTACCATCCTTTGTAGGTCATAGTTTTCTGGCTTATCTGGATAATCCCCTATTAAATTCTCTTGAGTCATCCTATAGCCCGTTGCTGTACCTGCTTCTGCTTCTGGCACATTTAAACATATCCAAATTGTATATGCTTTTTTTAGGTCATTGAAATCTGATCCCAAAAATTCTATGCCATACTGTGATGAAATCAACCTACTTAAGTAATAAATCCCTCTCTTTTCTATTCGATATCCAGGTCTGTAGTCATTCTGCGCCTCTATATTGATTATAATCTCTACTGCTGACTTCATTGCTTTCTTCTAAGACTTTATTAGTTATTTAAAAACTACCTATCTCATCCCCTTCATTATATCAAAAAAGCTTCAGGTTTATCAATCCCCCAAAGCCTCTTCTTTAATTTTATTATTAACTTTAAATTAAATCTACTTAGTTTGCACGGGTCCGTACTTTGTCTTTAATTTTAAAAACGTTTCTTTGTCCATTTTTGCAGCCTTTAATGCCTCTTCTAAATTAATTCCAATTGTTTGTAAATTGTTGATCATTTCTACTTTTGCCTTGGTTTCTCCTTCTTTCATTCCTTGTTCGATTCCTCGTTCTATTCCTTCCTCCAATATTCCTTGACTCAAACTACACATATTATCCACCTCACCTTTAATCTCTTCTATATCTATTTC
>CAKSSR010000039.1 GCA_934489735.1 uncultured Eubacteriales bacterium
CTCTTTGGTAGAATATTTTCAATATAATTTTTGTAGCCTTCATCTGTACCATAAGTTTTTCCAAAGCCGCCGTGAAATCCTGTCCCCATTAGACACTCACCGCCTTACGACTTTGCATAAATTCGCTATCGAATTGCAATATTTCTATGCCCGTTTCTTTATATTGATTAAAAATTTCACCAGGCGCTGTGCCATAGACAACAATTGTCGTCGGTTCTAATTTATCTACTACATATTTCAAACCATCTGCAAAATATTTACGTTCAGTTAGTGATTTTACGCAGCTGTGAGAGCCCACAGCGATTACCGAATGCTTATTTATGCCTGCACAAGACAGTTCAAATGTACGATCGTCGCTAAATCTCACATTTGGAATAACTGGTATCTCATTTTCTTGCAGCCAAAAACCAATTGCTCGGCTTCGATAGATATTCCATTGCTGCATTACCAAAGGCATATCACGATAGACGCTGAAGTCAGGCGAGATAACTCCTTTAAATTTCTTAAGAATATGGAGATATTTATTAGGCCTGTTCCACAATCTTTCAAATTCTACATCATCCTCATAAAAATGCACCCATGCATCATAGTCTGTATTATGTATCGCCTTTGAAAATACAATTAATTTGTCTGGCTTTCTCATTTCTGCCTTTAAGCGAGGAATTTCAAGTTGATTATCATACGTTGCATTCTTTACTAAAAATGCATGAAAAACGTCCTTACATCCACTTCGAGTACTATGCTTTCTTAACATATATTATATCCTCCTCATCTGTTTTTGCAAAATTCATTATAAAATTGGTAACAATCATTGCAAATCTTTTTTCAGATGTGGCATAATTCTTAAGACAAATCATCGGATGCCTGCATCCAAATAAGAAAATGCACTTTATAATTGTTGCCGCAATTCCATAGAGTGCTTTTCCCATTTGTACGATACTTTTATTATCACCATCCTCTCGACTCTGTTTTAAAAAATTCTTAAGTGCGAAGTAAAAAGTCTAATGTACTTATTTAAAAGCAGTTACAATATTTGTCTCTGCTTACCGAAATTATAATTTATGTCATCATAAAAGTCAAGTATTTTTTTAGAAACACATGAAATATATCATATAAAACGTGAATTTTGTAATCGTTTCCCAAATAAAATGAATCCCACAGCCTAAAAACTATGGGACTTTCTTAACTAATTCTTATTTATTCTTATCAAATTATATAAAACTTCATTCGATTGCTTAAGTGGTACTGAATTCTCGCATAAGAACTCTATTAAATCCAAAGTTATTTGCTTATCATTAAATAACTTATCAATTCCTAACTTTGCATTTTCGTTACTGCTTTGCTTCAAGATCATAATTTTATATCTATTACGATTGTCTGTCAGTAAAAAATACTTAACTATTCTTTCATTTTATCTTCACCTCCTTGACTTTTACCTTCTCTATTATGTATAACTTTTTTACAATAAGCCTACTATTAATTAAACGAGAGATAACCTGCTTAAAACAAATTACTTGAAAATAGAAGCTGGAGGCAAATAGTAAATTGAAAAAATTGCTTGAATGTAAAAGGTTTAGTAAAAGAAATTTGCAAAATGAAACAAAAACTAAATACTTTTTACTAAAAGACGGCTGTGATAAATACGAAATGCTAACTTCAGATCAGACTGAAATTAGCATTTCGTGAATAGTGGTCAACAAATCCATTCGATAATAAACAAACAGCTTTGAATTTAATTAAATTTTTTACGAAAACTCAATATCACCAGAGCAATCAAGTGAAGTTGTAGAAGATTTATCAAACAATAATGAGAATAAAATATAAAATGAAGACTCTGATTATAGAAAGAAAATTGAGTAAAATAAGAAATTGGCAAAACGAAAAAACAATTAAATACTTTTTATTAAAGAATGATTGTAATGAGTATGAAATCATGATCTCACAGCAGCAAGCCAATAACAAAAATACAGAGCTAGAAATTAATAAATCATTCGATGATAAACAAACAGCTTTGAATTTAATTAAATCTTTGTACGAAAATCCAATATCACCAGAGCAATCAAGTGAAGTTGTAGAAGATTTATTAAAAAACAAGGAGAATAAAATATAAAATGAAGACTCTGATTATAGAAAGAAAATTGAGTAAAATAAGAAATTGGCAAGACGAAAAAACAATTAAATACTTTTTATTAAAGAATAATTGTAATGAGTATGAAATCATGATCTCACCGCAGTAAACCAATAATGAAAATACAGAGCTAGAAATTAACAAATCATTCGATGATAAACAAACAGCTTTGAATTTAATTGAATTTTTTACGAAAACTCAATATCACCAGAGCAATCAAGTGAAGTTGTAGAAGATTTATCAAACAATAATGAGAATAAAATATAAAATGAAGACTCTGATTATAGAAAGAAAATTGAGTAAAATAAGAAATTGGCAAAACGAAAAAACAATTAAATACTTTTTATTAAAGAATGATTGTAATGAGTATGAAATCATGATCTCACAGCAGCAAGCCAATAACAAAAATACAGAGCTAGAAATTAATAAATCATTCGATGATAAACAAACAGCTTTGAATTTAATTAAATCTTTGTACGAAAATCCAATATCACCAGAGCAATCAAGTGAAGTTGTAGAAGATTTATTAAAAAACAAGGAGAATAAAATATAAAATGAAGACTCTGATTATAGAAAGAAAATTGAGTAAAATAAGAAATTGGCAAGACGAAAAAACAATTAAATACTTTTTATTAAAGAATAATTGTAATGAGTATGAAATCATGATCTCACCGCAGTAAACCAATAATGAAAATACAGAGCTAGAAATTAACAAATCATTCGATGATAAACAAACAGCTTTGAATTTAATTGAATTTTTTACGAAAACTCAATATCACCAGAGCAATCAAGTGAAGTTGTAGAAGATTTATCAAAGAACAATGAGAATAAAATATAAAATGAAGACTCTGATTATAGAAAGAAAATTGAGTAAAATAGGAAATTGGCAAGACGAAAAAACAATTAAATACTTTAAAGAATAATTGTAATGAGTATGAAATCATGATCTCACAGCAGCAAGCCAATAATGAAAATACAGAGCTAGAAATTAATAAATCATTCAATAACAGGCAAATTGCTTTAGATCTAATTGAATTGTTGTACGAAAATTCAGTATCACTTGAGCGGTTAAACGAAGTTATAGATAATTTGGTAAAGTAAATAATAACCGATCAAGAAAGTCCCATAGTCTCTAAGCTGTGGGATTGATTGTATTTAAAAGACAACTGATTCACATTTGGTAAAGGCCCACTACATCCAGGTAACAGGTAGTTTACTAAACTGCATTGCATTTCTAAAAAAGTTCTTGACATTTATGGTAACATACCTTATAATTTTGGTGAACAAAAGCGAGCAGAGACCTGCTCATAAGGAGGGAGCACCATAAGTAAAGTATTCGGACAAAGACTATCGAGTCTATTGAAAAAGCAAATCATGACACAGCGAGAACTTGCTAACAAAATTCATACAACTGAAGCAACACTTTCTCGATACATTTCTGGAGATAGAGAACCTAAAGCAAGCATACTTGCAAGTATTGCAACTGCCTTAAATACCACGTCAGATTTCTTACTTGGTATTGAAAAGAGCGAGTTTAACTTTCCAAAAATAGAACATTTACTAATGAAGCATTCAGCAACCATGTCGAAGAAGCAAAAGCAATCAATCATTTCTGCTTTATTTGAATAAAGCCAGTGATATCCTCCCCTCTTGTAGAGGCGGGGGTTTCTTGTTGAATGGGAACAAATACTTTGCCTTATAACAGGTGCTACACGCTGTTACCATGTGATTATTCTGACTTCAACTCGACAATGATATAAAGTTTTTAGTACATATCACAAAGTCCTATTCACTCTGACTTAACTTAAATATGTACATAGCAACGGTTTACTACGCCAACTGAAAGGTATCACAACCTAAATATTCGTAGTATCTATTTCTGCATACTCAGTCCGATAAACATTTCAACAGAGGCTCTCTTTATGCGATATATATCTCACGCACTTAGTAAAAAATCGTGAAAAATCAAATACATTTTCTTACTGGCATTAATAATATCTGTCGCAAAGTAAAAAGAAAGCATAAATACTAAAACAATTATCAAAATACCTGCCAACCAGACTAATGGCTCAAACGACTTATCTATTTCATCTGGTTCATCTGTTTCATATATTTGTTGCGAATACTTATGATTTTTGTATTTTGGCTTACTGTTTTCAAGATATCGGTTACAAGTAGCCTTCCTATACAATGACAGTGGATCTGTTTGGTTAATGATTCTTAAGTAAAAATTATCAATCCAAATATCATCGCCTGATTCGCACATGTTTTGTTCAGAACAATTAAAATCATGTACAATTTTATTCCTAATCCAACGATAATGTTTGAGTTTTCTAAGATCATCATCCCAATCTTCAACAATGTAAGATCCATGTGGGGTGCTTACCATTTCGTCAATGTAAGCTGAAATTCTTCTCTTATCATCTAAAATTTCTTCGCATATTTTTTCAAGATGCTTATAGGAATCTAAAAAACTTATACTATTTCCCCTCTTTCTCTATCAAAGACACAAAAAGTACCGCAATTACATAAACTGCGGCAAACTGGCGGAGACGGCGAGATTCGAACTCGCGGGGGATTGCTCCCTAACTGATTTCGAGTCAGCCCCGTTATGACCACTTCGATACGTCTCCAAGTAACACCATAGTCATTATATAACAGTTTTTAGAAAAAGTCAAGTACTATTCAAAAATTTTTTTATTTTTTTAAGCTCGTTTCATAAATTTAAATACAAGAAATAAGTCAATATCCAGTGCCATGCTTTCAATTTTTAAATATTTTCTTAATCATAGCAAGTGATTTTTTGTAGAAACCTTTGAATTAGAAATATAATAGCTAATTTTTTTAGTCGCTTTATCTTTATTTTTCACCATCTTTGTACAGATTCTTTTAATTTTCTTTTAGCCCGAACACGTCCCATTCTTTCTCTATTGCCCTTTCACAAGTCTCTTTCTAGCAATACATTGCATCCGCTGTGATAGTCTCAACTTTTGCTTTCAAATATCCTAACATTTCTTTAAATACCGGTATTCCATTGGTCTTTTTCTGTGTCTTTTCCTCCCCTCAAGCAACTTCATTAGATATGCTATCGCTGTTTGAAGTGCTGAATGCCTTTGTTTTGTTTTTGATATGCTACATATTGCTTCCCCATCAGCTGCTATTACTTTCCCTGTTGTCCCTGCTTATCTCCTCTATCCCAAATTTCTCTTTAAAAAACTCTGCTTTATCATCAGCAAACGTCATTATATTACATAATTCATCTAATCCACATAATATTGCACGCATTACTGTCATTAATATATTACTTAACTTAGTATTACTCTAGTGATATAATACGCATACTCAATACAAATTGGCGGGATAACAGGCATAACAACCAGCGGTAATGTCGCCATTGACTTAATGTATGGAATCGTTTAGGAAACCTATCATATTGTATTAAAAAACCGGATCTTAATTGTCCGGTCTGCTTTTTCCCTTATTTGTTTCAATGTTTCGAATCCATTTTGTTGGTCGTTGGCATCTATAAAGATTCATTATGAAATATATAGATAGAAAAACGAGAAGCCTTGATTTTTCAAAGCTTCCCGGTACGGTATCTTTCAGACCGCAATATTTGGTGGGAGATGGTGGATTCGAACCACCGAAGTCACTGACAACAGATTTACAGTCTGCCCCCTTTGGCCGCTCGGGAAATCTCCCTTAAATGGAGCTGGTGGACGGACTTGAACCCCCGACCTGCTGATTACAAATCAGCTGCTCTACCAACTGAGCTACACCAGCGCTCCCTTAACCACTGCTAACAGTATATCATCTATTTACTACTTTGTCAAGTACTTTTTTAAAAAAAGTTTTAAATTTTTAAAATAGATTGATGGCAAAATGAAATAGTGACATAGAAAAGGATATGACGAATTGGTATATTTAAAGTAACAAGCAACAAGAAATCAGAGATTCGTTACGTCTAAAAACAGTTATATTACATAAAAAAAGAAAATTCAAGCACTTAATAAGGGAAAAGTGAGCACAAATAGATATATTACTAAAACAATGGATACCAAAAAACAAAATAGCAAAAGAGATAAGGATATCACGACCAATGCTATATGATGAAATAAATTGATACTAATTTAAATGAGTATACAAAATACTGTTGAAATACATGACAAAAGGTACCTAAAGAGCACAGGCAAAGCAGCCGACCGACGACAAAATCTGTAAGAACGTACGAAATTTTAAAATATACCGAGGAACAAATATTAAAAAATAAGCTGTCACCAGATGCAAATTACGGAAAAACGCAAAAACGACAAGTCAATTTAAAGAAATTGTATGCACAAAGGCGTTGTAAAGCTACATAGATCAGTGCCTTAAAAAATTAGAAACATAGATTTACCGTTAAGAGTAAGACGGAAAATAAAAAGAAATAAAGACAAACAAAGCAGAAGAATATACGGCACAAGTATAATTATTATCATTCTTTTTGTAAACGATATGCTCATCTGTTTTAGTTAGAGCAAAATAAATATTTGCAAGTTAACCTCGCCCATTCTATAGCATTATGTTATATCAGATCTTGATGTGATATGCAAATTTACTAGCAATTCAACTCTTATTCATGAATTTTATTTACAGATTAAGAAATCCCATAGTAATTTCTATGGGATTTGTATATATTAAGAAACGATAGCAACCATCGTTGGATTATCGTCGCTATCGTTAATATTAATTAGACCTGCAAAACGCTTCTAAATGTATCTCCAAATCTATTTCCATTTGGTTCAAATATTGCAAATACTATTTTATCAAAATGATTTCTAAGTCCATTATCTATTAATAGATCTTTAAATACTCCTGCTACTACGTTTGGATCGCACTTAAATACGCCGCAGCCAACTGCTCCTAAAACAACGGCATACTTTTGATCTTCTTTCATTCTTTTTATGACTAATTCTAAGCCTGTACCAATTTGACCGTATAGATGTTTTGATACAATAGCATTGATTTCAGCTTGAGAATCTTCCAAAGCTTTGTTAGTAAATTCAACAAGCTTTTTTTCTCTTTCTTCTTTTGAAAAATATCTCATACCACTATCATCTGTATGTGCCTCTTCGAATGCTACAAGCATGTTAGCAATCTTGTTATCGACATTGTTAACCACATTTCTTAAATCTGGAGCATTTATGAATATAAGACCTGAATCTAATACTGTTGGATCGCCACCGGGCTCGGTTGATACTTCAACGCTCTGAGATATTGCCATTACTTGTGGAAGTCCATATTTCTTGGCTAATTCTAGAGATAATGCCTTAACTTTTTCTTCTTCATTACTTATCTTTTCTTCTATAAGATCTTCAATCTTCTTACTTATATCTACAGAATGTTCTACTTCGATTCCCATATCTTTATATAAAATTTCCATTTCTTTTTTCATTTTCTTAATTTTATCACCTTGTTCATCTGAAGCCTTTTCCAAAAACTCTGGGTCATATTTCATTCTCTTAGCTTTATTACCTTCTTGTTCATCTGATTCAGGTTCTAATATATCATTAGCTCTTTCTTGAAACTCTATATCATAATTCCCGTCAGCATTTTCAGCTATTTCCTTAAGCTTAGCCAAATCTTCTTTCGTTTCGTCTACACGTAAATCAACTAAGAATTTGCTTATTTCGTCATCATTCTTCTTTTTTATTAATTCTTTTGCTTGTTCTTGAAACTCTTGCGCAAATTTACCATCTGCTATTTGTGCAACAATATCTCTCTTGGCTAAAATTTTTGCAGCCCTTCTTAATTCTTTTTCCGTAAAAGCTATTTCTTCCAATATTTCTTTATTTCCGTCATAATAATCTTTAGCTAATGCTAAATGAGGAAATAAATTTACGAAAAAATGAAAAAGGCTTTCTTCTTGAGCAGACGCTCCTTGGACTGTTCCTCCACCCGGTCGTAAGGCATTAGCAAAGTTAGCTATATATGTATTATATCCGTTGTCTAAAAGTCTTTGGCTTACTTCTTCAGCTTTAATATTTTCAATAGTTATTGTTCCCTCTCTTGTGCCCTGCGGTATTGTTTTTATATCAAAATCTTTAGAACTTACTATTTCTATAGCATTTGTTAATTCTTTAACAAACGCATCGATATCTACCTGAGGTTTATTGAATCCATCTTCATCTCCGGGTGCATCTTCCAAGCTCATTGCAGACGCAGCTTTGTCAATATTATCTAATTCAATTGTTTTAGTCATTTTTGAGCCGTCGTCAGCCTCTGCGATTATGAATTCAATTGGTCTATATTTTAAAGTTCTTCCCATAAATCCAGTTCCTTCAGTTACCTCAAAAGTCATATCTATACCTTCTGGAATGGAAGCTCTAAGTTCTTCTAAGAAATCTAGTTGTAGTCGTCTTGCTAACATTTTTGCCATTTGGGTTCCTTTATTAACTATTAATTCATCGTACCATAATTTTACGGACATATTGGCTGCGTTTGTCCCTATTTTTTTTATATCATAATTAATAGCAGCCCATTTGGGAATATCACTTTCTTTAATTCCCTCTTCTGCTAAAGCATTCTTATCTTCTGCAGTCAAGTCATTTACGGTTTTTAAAACTCCAGCATTTCGATCCTTAATATCTCTAACTGCTTGCAGTTGTCCTACTATTTTATCGTAAATTGTTGAGCATTTGTTGTAAAAATCATCTAATTTCCCTTCTCCTCCTTCAAAGAAAATAGAATTAAAAAATTCCTCGTTAGTATATTGCTTTTGTTCGTTTAATATTTCTGTAAGTGTTTTGTTACCAGCTGTTGGTATTGGCATAATAAAAACCTCCTTTTAAAATTTAATACCATTGTATTATATCATAAATTTCATAATAAATCAAGTGTTTTTTAATTTATTTTGTGTTATTTTTAAAAACAATCTTAATTTATCGTGAAATATTGCGACCAACGTTTACATTTTCTCATTAATTCGCAACAAATTCCTTAACTACAATGACAAATAATCTCTCTTTTTTAATAAAGTCATTATTATTTTTTTAAAAAATTAGCATTTTTATAATACCAGGACAAAATTTCCTTATAATTTGCGCCCTGTTTTGCCATATATTCTGCTCCATATTGACTCAATCCGACTCCATGGCCATACCCACGCACATGAAATACTATTTCATCATTATCGAAGCTTATATCAAAATTAGAGGATCTAAGCGAAAACAAGCTTCTCACTTCTCCTCCGGAAAGATTTTGTTTACATATGTCTAATTTTTTCACCATGCCATTTGAAGTTCTTTCTATATTCTTAATCCACTGTGAAGGATCGCTCCCGAAGTCTATATTTTGATACTTATTCTTAATAATCTTTTTAAATTCTCCTTGAGTAACTCTTTTCATTGTCATATAATTCGGAGCAAACAGGTCACCTTGGCTAGGGGTATTCTGAAGATATAATAATTTTTCTCCGAATACGTCTTCCGAATTCTCGGTATTTCCAGAAGATATCGCATGATACATAGCCAAAATCGGCTTATTGTCGTATGCCATGTATTCTCCGTATACTTCGTCAACAGCTTTAGTTATCTTATTATAATAAGGTTCAAAAAGATCTTTAAATTTTTCCTTTATCTGATCTTTTGTAACATAATATCTCCAATTCAATGTGTCCACTTCCGCATCATATTTATTGTTCCTTTTTTCATCTTTCATTCTCATGAAGTAAGTATATGATGCCACAGCTTGAGCTTTTAATGCTTCTTCCTCAAATGAAGGTAACATTTCGCA
Organism: uncultured Eubacteriales bacterium; assembly: GCA_934489735.1. Classification (GTDB taxonomy): domain Bacteria; phylum Bacillota; class Clostridia; order Oscillospirales; family Acutalibacteraceae; genus CAKSSR01. Next base: position 9,902 of record CAKSSR010000039.1, read on the forward strand.
CGCAACCGTTCCATATATCAACTCTTTCCCTGAAACTTTTATAATTTTATTACTAGATTTATCATACAATCTAAAAGTTTCTTCTAAATTATCATTCGTTTTATCAATTTCCGTTGGCATTTTCCCCCCTGATACAAATGATGCAAAGGGAATTATTATCGAAAGTACAAAAATCACTGATATAAATAACACTTTTTCTTTCAGGCATTTAAAATTTAACATTCCGATCACCTTATTTTAACCAAAGTTAAAAAATCTTAATAAAAAGAAATTAAGTAAAGCATCCATAGAAGCGACAATCATAGAATAAACAAATGTCAAGCCAGTTTGTTTGATATATAATCTAAAATCTGGCCATAGCTTGTCTAAACTTGAATTAGGAAAGAATTTCGAACGCAACTTATTCGTGAATATCATCGACCGTTTGGTATAGATTATCAATATAATGCTTGACAGGAATGCCCCCGGTAAAAGAACTAAAATATAAAATAAGATTCCCTTTATCCCATATGATAAATATAAGCAACCGGCAGCAATTCCCACCCCTATTCCTCTGAGCAATGGCAATATTGGGACTATCATTCCTCCCCACAGCGATAATGACAGTAGTAATATTGCTATGATATAGATAAAAATAGATAATAATGAAGATGAAAATGTCAATAAATATGAGTTTTCGCTTACTGCGCTAAAGTTTTCTTTAAACATTTCTTTTATATCATTAAAAAGTAATAATTTTGAGCATCCTATTGATATCGATCCTATTATAATTCCTATTAAAAATGACAATACTAATATTGAAATCATTTTATTTTCTTTTATCTTTTGGAATATGCTTGAAATTCTATCATTAAGATTATAAGAGCATATTATCATTTTACTTTCCTCCTACTTTATTTGACTTTCTATGCTATTATGCAATAAATTAGTAACTTCCTCAATGTTGCTTACATGTCCAAACCATGTCTCTGCCTCAGAAGGGATAATGTTTAATATGTCTTCTTTATTTTCTATCTCATACAAAGCTGCAGCTATATATTCTTGTGACATATTGTTATCAAATGATAAAAATTTCTTAAAATTTATATCCTTATTTAAATTATACTTATCATATATAATGCCTTTGATAGGATATATATATGGCCTGCTTGTCAATACTAACGAAAGCCTATTGGTTTTTATCTGTCTGTCGATAGGATGTAATGCCAAGACTAAATTAAAGTAATTATCGTTAAGTTCTTTATTTATCCATATATTTGCTCCATATTCCTCCATGATTCTGTCTGACTCTTTCTTATAATGATACTCATTGTCGGTTATAATATTAATACTGGAGGAATACTTTATCAATTCATCTAATACGGCTGAGTACTCGCCAAGTGGATCGTATAAAGCTATGTTAAAGTCTGGCGACTTGATGTCTGCTTCTTTTAATACTTCCAAAGCAAATAGTATACATATCTCTTCATAATATGATTCTGGTTCAAACCTTTTAAACTTTAATTCTGATGGAATTGCCAAATCCTTGTCACACAGTATCATTTTGCTTTCTTCTCCGATAACTTTTGATAACTTATTCCAATTTATGTCGTCTGATCTCTTTATGTAGTTTATATCATGAACATAAATATTCTTAATATTGTCAACTTTAGATTTGATCAATTCTTCTTTTTTAAATAAAAATTTCAATTTTTCCAGCAAACCTTTATATGGTTTTTCTTCTATATTTAAAATAGTAAGCATTTGTATCACCTAAGAAATATATATGAAGCTAATTCTTACAATATGTAAATTTAGTAAAATAAAAATTACAATAACCATATATACGTTATCACTTTACCGACACTTTATATAAATTTCTTGTTTATTCTATGTTATTAATTACAAATCGACACATAGCTTGGTTTAAATCAATAAAAAGTGTTGTTTTTTTATTTATTTTATGATATACTTGACTTCGTTGCTGGCTTTGATGGCAAATCAATTTTAATCAAAATAATTATATATAATTTATTGAATGGAGGATCAGTGATGAAAAAGATTTTATTATTACTTATAATTTGTTTTAGTTCTTTTATGCTTACGTCCTGTGGATTTCCTGTATTTGGAGAAAATAAAGACTTAGATATTGCTACTATAATTAATTCAAAGTTATCAGATGCAAGTGAATTCTTGGATAGAGATTCATTTAATCCATCAGATTGTCAAAATTTTATATTGTTGATAGAATATAAAGTTGATTCTACTGACCCGTATTTAAAACATTATGATTGTTATCAAATCAAAAAAGGATCCGTTCATAAAGAAAATGTTTGTTATATATTTAATGATGACGAAGCCGCTTCTAAATATGCATCAGAAATTGAAACTTCTGAAAGTGAAAACTCACATGTGCTAGAAGGGAATATATTCTCTTTCTCTAGAAATTGGTTTATGGGATATTCCTCTGAGTCTATAATGGAAGTAGCTAAGGGGTCGTTCGCTAAAAATGAATCTATTGCAGGATATATACTATTGAAGGCATAATTCTTAATTCGCAGTAAAAATGCTAAAGAATATTAAAAAAATCCAGACAATCTTTTAAAATAGACTGCCTGGATTCGTTTTTTTCTAATCAATTACTATCTTTGCATTACCTTAGCCTTATTAGACATTGGCACTTTTACATATTCTACTTGCCTGGTATCAGCTTTTTCCATGCCAAGCTCTAAAGCTTTCTCCTCTACATTTTTGAGTGACATCTCAGCCTTGTCCTTTATTAACATCTGAGTGTATGCGCTTTGAGAGTCGCTTAATTCTTTCTTCAATTTCCCAGATTGCTCGGTGAGTTCAGTTAATTGTACCTGTCCTTGAACTGTGAGCACTACCAACGAAACCGCTGCTAATGATAATAATATTGTACTAAGACCTACTGGCCTATTTGCTTTAACTTCCTTTATCTCTATATTAACTAGATTATCTTCTACACTTTTCTCTTTTACTTTTACTTTTTCTTCAAAAAGAGAAAAATCATATGCTTCGCTTCTGCTCACTTTCAACTTCACCCTATCTTCATAATATTATAATTTTTCACAACATCTTACTTTTGAACTTCTGCTTCTTATATTTCTGTCAATCTCATCTTGACTTGGGACTGTGCCCCGTTTGTTTATTATTTTGACTTTAGGCTTATTTCCACATATACATACTGGAAAGTCGCTTGGACATGTACATCCTTTAGACCAATCTGCAAATACATTCTTTACTATTCTGTCTTCAAGTGAGTGAAAGGTTATTATAACTATTCTTCCACCTTCGTTGAGCATTGATAACGAATCGAAAAGAAACTTCTTTAAGTTATCAAGTTCTGAGTTGACTGCTATTCTTAATGCTTGGAATGTCTTTCTCGCCGGATGGCCGTCTCTTCTCACTGCTGCTGGCACTGATTTCTTGATAATATCAACTAGTCTATTAGTCGTATATATTTTGGAGATCGCACGTTCTTTGACTATGTTATTCGCTATTGACATTGCAAAGTCTTCTTCTCCATAATCTTTCAAGATCCTAAATATCTCTTGCTTTGGTAAATTGTTAACTAAATCAGCCGCTGATAGTCCTTCTTTGCTCATTCTCATATCTAGATAAGAATCGTTGTGAAAAGAAAAACCTCTGTCTGAATTATCTAATTGATAAGACGAAACTCCGAGGTCAAGTAAAATTCCATCTACTTTATGTATAGACAGATTCTCTAAAATATCTTTCATATTAGAAAAGTTTCCTTGAACCACTGTAGAATTTTTATAATGTTTCATGCGTTCCTTCAAAACATTAATTGCATCAGGATCCCTGTCGATTGATACAATCTTTCCTCCTGAATCTAGTCTATTAGCAATAGCTCTTGAATGTCCTCCTCCACCTGCTGTTCCGTCAACATATATACCATCTGGTCTTATATTAAGTAAGCTCATGCACTCACTTAACAAAACTGGAACGTGAACAAATTCCATCTTTATCTTTTCCACCTCACAAAAATAAAAAAATTCAAATCATCCTACTAACATTTGCTAATGCACATTTAATTTTAGTATACGTCTTGCTGATTGTCAATAGTTTTTATGACATAAAGTATATAAATCAATGATAAATATTATTAAAATATCCATTTACGATCAGCAAATTATAAAGCTGCGGATATATATTTCATGTAATTATATATATAATTCGAGGCGCTTTATGAGTCGAATATTTATATATATACGTCAATTAAGTTTAAAATGTATTGTTTTATTAATATTTTCTTCTGTTATTTGTGAATCGTTACAAATTTGTTATCGTTCAGGTAAATAATGTCGTCATTTGTCTAATTCAAAATGTTCTAATCACACCATGACACATAACCATAATACAAGCCCATTGTATTTATATACAATTGATCAAAAACAAATATTAATCAGAAATTGATATGAGGGATTTAGCATTTAAACATATTTTGATACAAAAAGACCATAATAAACATCATTAAGAAATACTGATTTTAGCGATATTTTAAAATTATTATAAAAAATTAACGTAACACACTTGACTTATTATAAATTTTATGTTATACTATACTAGTATTAAATTTTAAAAGGAGGTTTTTATTATGCCAATACCAACACCAGGTACAAAAACACTTACAGAAATAATAGAAGAACAAAAGAAATATGAGAACGATGAATTTTTTGATTCTATTTTCTTTGAAGAAGGGGGAAAAGTAGACGATTTTTACAATAAATGCTCAACAATTTATGACGGAATAGCAGGGCAAGTGCAAGCAGCTAGAGATGTTACAGGTCGAAATGCCGGAGTTTTAAAAACCGTAGATAATTTAACTGCAGAAGATAAGAGTGCTTTAGCAAGTGAAGGAATTGAAGAACGTGATATTCCTAAATGGGCTGCGATTAATTACAATATAAGGAAAATAGGGACATCTGCAAAAGATATGCCCGTAGAAAAATGGTACGATGAGTTAGTAGCTAATAAAGGAGGCCAAATGGCAAAAATGTTAGCAAGGCGACTGCAACTAAAATTCTTAAATCAATTTAAGGCTTCCATGCCCAAAAGTGTAGATGTGACCTTTGAGGTAACTGAAGGGACTGGCTTCATGGGAAAAGTTTTAAAATATAGACCAATTGAATTCATAATCAAAAAGAAAGACGGTACGACAACAACTAAAACAGTCGATTTAGATGGTGTTGATGAAGTTGTGGAGGGAACGAGCTTAGAGAACTCCAACGGGGATAAGAACGGATTTGAGGCGCCCGATGTAGAAACTGATACGTTTTTTAAAAAATTAAAACAGTCTGTAAAAATAATAGATGCTAAAGATTTCAAAGTAGAAGACGTAAAAAAGATGGA
>CAKSSR010000040.1 GCA_934489735.1 uncultured Eubacteriales bacterium
ATCTATTAAAAGATATGAAGATTATAAGCAGATGGTAGCAGAAGAGAAGCCAGATTTGGTGAGTATTGCAACTGAAAGTGGTATTCATGCAGAAATCGCATTGCATTGTATTGAGCAGGGTATCAATCTGATTATTGAAAAACCAATGGCAATGAGTATTGAAGATGCAGATAAAATCATTAGTCTTTCAGAGAAAAAGGGCGTTAAGGTTTCAGCATGCCATCAGAACAGGTTCAATGTTGCAATTCAAAAATTAAGAAAAGCTGTTGAAGCAGGAAGATTTGGCAAACTATCTCATGGTTCAATACATGTAAGATGGAACAGAGACCATGGTTATTATGATCAGGCATCCTGGAGAGGTACGTGGGAACAAGATGGTGGAGCTTTAATGAATCAGTGTATCCATGGAATCGATCTTTTGAGATGGATGATGGGCGATGAAATCGATGAAATTTATGGAGCTACCAGACAGCAGTTCCATGATTATCTTGAAGCGGAAGATGTCGGAATGGCTGTTGTGAAATTTAAGAATGGTGCTATTGGAACTATTGAGGGAACTACCAATGTGTATCCGAAGAACTTAGAGGAGACCCTGTATATCTTCGGGGAAAATGGTACTGTTAAAATCGGTGGTACTTCAACTAATAATATTGATGTCTGGGACTTTGCAGATGAAACAGAAGAAGACGGTAAAAATAAAGGCTTAAAAGAAGAAACTAGTAATGTTTATGGAAATGGTCACACGAGCCTCTTTGCAGATGTGATTGATGCGATTCAGAGTGATAGAGCCCCATATGTAGATGCTGTTGCCGGCAGAAATGCTCTGGAAACTGTATTATCTATTTATAAGAGTCAGAAGACTGGTCAGTCTGTAAAATTGCCATTGACAGATTTTGCAAGCATAGACATGAAGGGTGAGTTTTAGTTAAAAGAAAAGAAATATTTTTAATGTAGTACATTATGATGAAAAAAATACTTGTTGCGGTAGCTGATTATCCTAATAATGAAGGCAATACTTCGATGATGTTTGTCCATATAAGAAATAAATATTATATACAGCATGGAATTGAAGTAACAGTTTTAAATTTTAAAGCTGAGAATGAATATATTTTTGATGGAATTCAAGTAATTAGTCGTACAGAATATAAGAAAACTAACATTCCGTATGACGTTCTTGTAATGCATGCTCCCAATATTAGAAATCACTATCGTTTTTTGATTTGCAATGAGAAATTTTTCACACGGATATTATTTTTTTTTCATGGTCATGAAATTTTAAAAATAAATGAAGTGTATCCGAAGCCATATTATTATTTGAAAGAGAAAAATCGAGCAAGGAAAGCTATTCAGGGAATGTACGATAACTATAAACTGTATTTGTGGCGTAGATATTTTCCGAAGATAGCGTTTAAGAGTGATTTTGTATTTGTAAGTCATTCGCTTTTTTCTGAATTTAAAAAATATGTAAAGTTATCAGAAGCAAATCTTTTAAACCATGTCCATATTATTAATAATAGTGTTGGTCATATTTTTGAGACAGAACAATATTCAAGTACTGGGACAAAAGACTATGATTTTATTACTATTCGGAGTGATATAGATTCATCGGTTTACTGTGTGGACTTAGTTTGTAAACTAGCGGAACGTTTTCCGAACAAAAACTTTCTTTTAATTGGAAAGGGCAGATGGTTTCAGCATAATAATAAGCCTCTAAATATTACTTGGATTGATCAAAAATTAAGCCATGGAGACTTAATTAGATGCGTAGATAACTCAAGGTATGCACTAATGCTAACAAGGCGCGATACTCAAGGTGTGATGGCGTGTGAATTAGCGACATACGGCATTCCGCTTATTACATCGGACTTAAAAGTTTGTAAAGAAATGTTTCAGGACTTTGAAAATGTTCAGATGTGTAGTAATGATTTTAACAAATTGAATTTAGATAAAATTTGCAGTAGGCTAGAGCAAAATAGGACTAATCGAAAAAATGATAAGTTTGGTTATTACAATACAGTGTTTAGGGAAGAATTATTAATCAAGCAAATTAAGGAGAACGAAAGTGATTACAGATAAAAAATGTATTTTTCATATACCGAATGCTTTAGACCCTATGGGGACATCAGGGTCTCAAGTTAGACCGCGAAAAATGTTACAAGCTTTTAAGAATATAGGATATGATGTAGATGTTATTATGGGGTATGGCAAATCGCGCCTACGATCTATTCGAGAAATCAAAAAAAAGATTATTGAAGGAGTTAAATATGATTTTTTATATTCAGAAAGTAGTACGATGCCGACATTGCTAACTGAAAAAAACCATATTCCTATGTATCCAACTTTGGACTTTGGATTCTTTTCATTTTGTAAACAAAATAACATCCCAATTGGGTTATTTTATCGAGATATATATTGGAAATTTCCTGTTTACAGTAGGAATGTGAAAGGCATTAAGAGGCATCTTTCGCAGTTAGCGTATAGATATGATTTGTGTATGTACAGAAAAGAGTTAGATGTCTTATTTTGTCCATCTCTGAAAATGTGTCCTTTTTTTCAAAGTACAGAACTGACGCATATAGCTAAGGAGTTACCCTCAGGAGCAATTTATAATGAGCAAAAGATAGCATATAAGAAAAAGTATTTTAGTGACTTTATTAAAAATGAGGTGAAAGATATAAAATTATTGTATATTGGAGGAATAGGAGAAGAGTATAATTTTATTAAATTGTTAGAAGGAATTTGCGACTTACCCAATATACAATTAACTATATGTTGTCGAAAGAATGAGTGGATTGCTAATAAAAATCAGTATGAAAAGTTTCTAACTGAGAGAGTTTCTGTTGTTCATAAATTCGGACCTGATTTGGAGGAGTTATATGCAGAAGCGACTATATGTATGATTTTTGTTGAGCCTAGTGAATACAGGAAAATGGCAGTGCCTGTTAAGCTGTTTGAATATATAGAACATTGTATGCCTATTATTTCAACTAAAGATACTGCAGTAGGTGAATTTGTTAAAAAAAATAATATAGGATGGAATTTAATTTATAGGGCTGATGAACTTAAAAATTTATTAATTTATTTATCGAATCATCCGGAAGATATTTTGGAAAAACATAAAAATTCAATTAAAATCTTAAAAGCAAATACTTGGGAAAAACGTGCGGAGCAAGTGCGCGATCAATTAATATCGTGTCGGAGTAAGAAACATGAATGAAAGAAGACTTGAAGTGATAGATTATATTTTATCGTTTTTAATCGGAAAGAAAAAGTGGGGAAATATAGTAACATACTCTAAAGAAGTATCCCCCAAAACCCCAGTAACAATTATTGATTCGGGTTTTTTTGATTCTAATACTTATTTAACAGAGAGGTCAATTCCGAGGCTTCCACTTAAAGAATGGCATGGGATTCCGTTATTGTTTGGAATGCCGACAGAAGAACTTCAAAATGGTCATTTAGTAATATATGCAGATATTATTGCATCGACCTTTTTTTTGATTACTAGATATGAAGAATTGATTAATTTGAATAATAAGGATATATATGGGAGGTTTTCTGGGGAGGACTCTTTACCAGGACGAGCTGGTTTTCTTGAACGTCCTGTTGTTGATGAATATGGGGTACAGTTAAATCAGATATTATCGGACTATGGCATAATTAGAGAAAATGTGAAAAAAAATATGAAAGAAGAGGGAATGGTATACTTAACGCATGATGTTGATATTCCTTGGAAAAAATGGAGCATTAAAACTGCAGTTCGTACAATGGCAGGTTGGGTAATTCGGCAGCATGAATTTCATATATGGCCATTACGTCATTTATTGGGAGATTATCGATATAATCCATATGATACTTTTGATTGGATGTTAGCAAAAGATGCGGCAGTAAAACAATCGTTAGGACATCGTTGTGAAGATATATATTTTGTAATCGGAGCAGATAGACCAGATGAGTACACCGAAAGCTATATTTTAGACAATAAATTCCAAGGCTTATTAGAGCAATTAAAAAAGAATGCTAGTCGAATTGGTCTACATATAAGCTATGATGCATCGGATTTAGATAGCATGCAAACAGAGAAGAATTATTTAGAGACAAAAGTAAATCAAAAAATCCAATACAATCGAAATCATTATTTAAGATCTATATCTTTAGAAGAATTTCGAAACTTAATAAAAATAGGCATTACTGATGATTTTACAATGGGCTATGCAGATCGAGTGGGATTTCGATTAGGAACTAGTCGATGTATAAACTGGATTGATCCAGAAACAATGGAAATTACACCATTAAAATTACATCCCTTGATTATAATGGAAGGCACCTTAGTGGGGTATATGAAGTTGGGAGAGGATGAATCATATGCCTTGATTCTGAAAATGTGGGAAACAGTAAAGAAATATTGTGGTGATTTTACAATACTTTTTCATAATAGTTCTTTTAAGGTTGGGGCTTGTGATTGGATGGAGTCATTATACGATAAAACACTTGAGTTAATAATAAATGGATAATGAAGAACAAAAAACGGGATTTAAAGAGTTTAAAAAATCGAATATTTTCAAGTCATTTTTTAAAAAGTGTACTTACATTGTCTTCAGGTATAGTTATTGCACAAATCATTAATTTTATTGGCATGCCTGTTATTGGGCGATTATATTCGCCGGGAGCAATTGGGGATTATACATTGATAACTGCAAATTCGGCGGTTATCAGTACTATTGTATGTCTAGGAATGATGACTGCGCTTATAATTCCAGATTCGGAGGAAGAATCAAAGGGTTTGTGTAAAATTGTGTCGATTAGTACAGTGTTGTTGACAACACTTATCATTGTGGTGTTATATTTGATTGCACCGCTGTATAAAATTTTTTCAACAGAAGAGACTTCGTACACACTTTCATTGCTCGTGCTATGGGCGTACATTATATTTAATATGATTTATAATGTATGTTATGCATATGCAAATAGATTAAAAATGTATAAAGTAATGTTTTGGAATCCAATTATTGGAGCTAGTATAAGTATGGGGTTAGGAATATTATTTGGTTTTTTTTGCTTCGGATTTTTAGGATATGTGGCAGCATATATACTTTCATTTATAGCGAATATTGTACATTTACTTTTCCATGCAAACCCATATCATAGAGAAAGAAGAAACCATATAAAATTTGTAGAGCTGATTAAACAATATCGACAGTTTCCTATATTTCAGATGCCGGCTAATTTAATTGCGAATATAGGTATGCAAATGCCAGTTTGGATGATTAGCAATATGTATTCTTCATCTGCACTCGGTATGTACTCCATGGCATTACGAATACTAGCATTACCTTCAACATTATTAGCAACACCTATTAATAGAGTATATTTTCAAGAAGCGACACAACGATACAATCGAGGAGAGGATATAGGTGAGTTTTCATTTAAAATTCTTGAAACAAATATTAAAATTGCGTTAATCCCCATTTTGATACTTATCGCTTTTGGTAGACTAATTTTTGGATTGTTTTTGGGATCGCAATGGGCTGAGGCAGGAAGCTATGCATCATTATTAGGAGTGTATCAGTTAATGCTGTTTTGTAATAGTTGTTTATCAGGAGATTTTGTAATAATTAAGAAGAATTCTTGGAATTTAATTTCTTCTATTATTACATTGGCGGTACAATGTTTGGTATTTATTTTTTGTAAATGGATACATCCAGTAGGTATATATGGTTTTTTAATGATTTTTTCGACTATGATGATTTTAAAAATAATAGCTGTAGAAGCATGGTTTTTTAAGTATTTAAACTTTAGCTTGAAAAGATATGCTCTTTTTTTAGTGAAATATATTATAGCACCATTACTTATTACGGATAGTATTTTTATTTTTTTATGGTAAGGGGAGTTTATGACTAGAAAAATTATAGAAATGAAAGATGATGTGAAGGTATTGCCGGTTGTTTTAGGAACATACTATAACGCATACAGCGTCATAAGATCATTTGGGGAAAAGGGAATTCCTTCTATTTTAATTACAGATGGACAGCCCAATTTTGTTGAAAAGTCAAAATATATTTATCAAAGTTTTATTGCAGAAAATCCATCAAAAACTAAGATAGGATTCATCAATGACATGGTAAAAATTGGAGAATTGCTAAAGCCGATAAGAGGTATGCTTTTTCCAACGCATGATGATCAGTTATTATGTTTAGCCGAATATAAATTTAAATTAAATCAATATTTTGAATTTCCTTTTTCTGAATATGAAACGCTTACTAATATTATGGATAAAGCGAAATTTACTGAAGAATGTTATAACCTGGGCATTCCTACAATAAAGGAATGCCTTATTGCTTCAAAAGAAGATGGGAGTCAGTGCCTTGATAAATTAAGATTTCCATTAATAATTAAGATTGATATGTGGGATGATAGATACATCAAAGCGTTAGATGGGAAGATTACAATTTGTCATAATATAAAAGAATATAACCATATACTTGATCGTTTCTATGCATTGGCACCAAGGGGTGAACTTTTGGTTCAAGAGTATATTGAAGATAGCAATCATCGTATGCCTAATGTTAATAGCTTTTCAGATAAAAATCATGAGTTAAAGTGCATTTTTATCTCTGAAAAGTTGCGGCAATATCCTGTACAAACAGGGACGTCAGTAGCAATGATAGCTGTAGATCCAGAGGATAAGCAGTATGAAGATATTATTTCTTATTCTCAAAAAATAGTTGAAAAATTTCAATTTTATGGTCTGTTCGGAATAGAGTTTAAATATGACCCGCTAGATGGAAAATATAAAGTGATTGAAATGAATTGTCGTTCAGAATTCCCTAATTATTTACAGGTAATTGTTGGACAGAATATGGCGTATAATTTATATTGTTACCATTTGGAAAAGAATTTGGATATACCGTATTATCCTATATATAAAAGTGCTTCCTGTTCGGTGCCATTTTTAGACTGGTTTTATAATGCGTGTTTAAATAAGTTGTCGAATAAAGATTTTGTGATTAAAGAAAAAGAACGAAAGCGTACATTATGCAAGCCTATAACGTTATATGGATTAGAAAAAAAAGACTTTAAGGCCTTTGTAAAAGCATATGTATTAGCAATCCGCACTGGTATTGCAGCATATTTAAGAACAAAATACAATATTTCTAATTCGGATCGAATAATTGATAAAGTGCTTAAGAAAAGTAAAAGTGAAAAATAATTTAATAGGAGTAAATTTTTTTCACTTTGGAGAGCAACGAATTTTGAGAAAGTTAACGATGATGTTGAGGTGATTATTTGAATAAACTATTTTTATGGCTTAATAATTCAAAAAAAAATCCAGTAAATATTATTGTCATGAGTGCAATTCTTATGATAATTGCTGTTATTATTACATATTGTATTACAGTGATAATTAATTCCTTTTCACAGGATCAAGCGATTGTATTTGAAGATAAAAATTTACAAAAAGCTGTTCAAGAGTCTTTGAAGGACCCATGTATTACAATCAAAGAAGCAAAGGAAGTGCGCAAGATTGAAATTGATGATCATCCTGAGATTACATCTCTTGAAGATTTAAAGCATTTTACTAATCTAGAGGAATTGATTATTACACATTGTAATATTAGTTCACTGGAAGGACTGGAAACATTAAGCAACCTAACATCGCTTGATTTAGGATCTAATAATATTAGTAGTATTCAAGAAATTTGCAATGAAAAACATGCTAATTTAACATATCTTTGCTTGGATGAAAATCCAGTAAGAGACTTACCTAAGGAACTATCGAAACTTAATAATTTGACAGAACTCAGCCTTCAAAGTTGTATGTTAAGTGGCTCCTTTGAAATAAGCAATATGGATACATTGGAAACAGTGAAACTGGGTAACAATAGTATTAACGAAATTAAAGGAAATTTTATTTCCTTACAAGAAGTATCTTTAAATAATAATTGTGTTGAAACAATTTCAAATTTGACTGGAATATTAAATATAAAAATATTAAGATTGTCGGGAAATCCAATAGATTCTTTAGAAGGAATTGATAAGTTCATTTCTCTAGAACTATTAGATATAAGACGAACGGAAATACAAGATATTAGTAAATTAAAGAATTTGAAAAAATTGAATGCACTTTATTTAGATGAAGATTTTGATCGATCAGAAGTGGACTTTTTGAAGCAAAACTTTAAAAATGGAGATGTGTACACTAAAAAGTATATTTTATCCAAAAGATATTCACTAAAATAGTATGAGGAAAAAAAAGAAAGATGTTTATTAATATTATCTTAATGTTTTTTGTAATAATTGTTTCATTCGTTCTTTTTCGAAAAGCAGCTGGAACATTGGAAATAAACAAAATTAATCTAATTTCATATATATATTACCTATTTGTTGCACAGGCATTTTTAGGTAGCATTTTGATTTGTTTGGGCTATGATAAACATTATACTCTTGACAAATTAATTTATAGAGAAGCAAGTATTAATATGGCTACATATGCTCTATGGTTCACGCTTATACTTCTTCCTTTGATAATGCTTTTAATTTTTAAATTGTTTCGCTTTAATTCTAAAAAAGAGTACCAACATTTTTTGGATGCGGAAGTGGTGCCGGGTAATAATGCGTATATCTTTAAAATTATAATAATTATTGCAATAATCCAAATAGGAGTGCTTCTTGCTCTAATAATTAAAATTGGGTATATTCCAATAATAAAATTGGTAACAGCGGGTGATTCATTTGATTTTGCAACGGAACGTATTAAAAATAAAACAGTGTCTATTTGGGGAGGTGAATACGTTAAAAACATTATAGTGATGTTAGGAATCCCTGTAATGGGCTATATAACGGCAGCATATGCATTGGTTGAAAAGAATAAAAAATGGATTGCTTTGGCGATAGTTTATTTTGTAGCAGCATTTATTGTTAAAACATTTGATTTTGCTAAGAGTCCATTGGTTTTCCATTTATTCATTTATCTCTTACTCTTTTTATATACGAGAAGTGGAAAGGTTAAAAAAAGTCTTATTGTGGGTTTTGCAGCAGGGATGGCGGGAATATTGGTTGTTGCATATAAAGTTACTGGTTATGACGGATCTTTTTTTGATATCTATAATGGAATTTTAGGGCGTACCTTATTCACTCAAATGGGAACCTTGTGTTACCATTTTGATTTATTTCCCAATATATTTCATTACCTACAAGGAAGGAGTTTGTCTCCAACGATTTTAGATTTAATAGGGAAAGATCCAGAATCCCATTTACGAAGTGCTAAACTTGTGATGGATTTTTATGGAAGCGATAAAGTATATGAAAATACTGCAGGTGTGATGAATGCCTCTTTTATAGGTGAAGCTTATGCCAATTGGGGTTGGGGAGGTGTTTTAGGCTCAATTATCTGGGTTGGAATTATATTGAGTTTATTATTTATTTTGGTTATGAGAATAAAAAAAACACCTGTTACAATTGCAATGTTTGCAATGTTAACACAATATATGGGAAATGCATCACAAGGAGGATTCGTTGATTTTGTGTATAATTTTTCTATAGTTGCGATAATTTTAGGATGTTTGATTTTAATTTATTTAGAAAATCTTATAGAATGGCTAAAACATATTATTTCAAAACATTGAACTCAAAAGTTTATAGTTTAGAGAGGACAGAATTAGAGAAGTATGATATTTTCGAGTTTAATTTTTTTATTTATATTTCTTCCAATTATACTAGTTTTATATCATTTGGTGTGTAGGCGTAGTATTCTGGTAAAAAACCTCTTACTGCTTTTTGCTAGTTTATTTTTTTATGCCTGGGGAGAACCAAAATTTGTTTTAATAATGATCGGATCCATTGTGCTTAATTATGGTTTTGGTCGAATGGTTCATAGATGTTCAGATCAAAAATTGGCACGAGTTGTTTTAATTATTTCAGTTTTTTTTAATTTAGGGATTTTATTTATATTTAAATATTTGAACTTTACTGTTAATAATTTAAATATAATTTTTCATAATTCAATTCCACAGACAAGTATTACATTGCCGATTGGAATTTCTTTTTTTACATTTCAAGCAATGTCATATGTTATAGATGTATACCGTGGGACTGTAAAAGTACAAAGAAATCTTTGTAACCTTGCTTTATATATATCTTTTTTCCCACAGTTAATAGCAGGACCGATTGTACGATATAGCACCATTGAAGAACAAATTTCCTATAGAACAGTATCTTGTGATGACTTTGCAGAAGGTGTGCGTAGGTTTTTGATTGGAATTTCTAAGAAGGTGATTTTAGCAAATAACTTTGCTCTAATTGCAGATCAAGCATTTAATTCCATTGATAGTAATCAGATTTCAGTTGCTTTTGCATGGCTTGGTTCTATAGCTTATACACTGCAGATTTTCTTTGATTTTTCAGCATATTCGGATATGGCGATTGGTTTAGGTCGTATGTTTGGTTTTAAATTTCTTGAAAATTTTAATTATCCATATATTTCGGCATCTGTAAGTGAGTTTTGGAGACGTTGGCACATATCTTTGGGAATGTGGTTTCGAGATTATGTGTATATTCCCTTAGGTGGGTCGCGAGTTAAAAATACAGGTATATTAGTTCGGAATTTATTTGTAGTATGGTTATTAACTGGCTTATGGCATGGTGCAAATTGGACATTCATTTTGTGGGGGTTATTGTATTTTGTTTTGATTACTTTTGAAAAAATATATGATATGCCTGGGCGGTTGAAATCTACAGGAATGAAAATTCTTTATGGAATGTTTACATTCTTTTCAGTAAATCTTGGCTGGATTTTATTTCGTGCAGAGAATATTTCGCAGGCAGGTCAATATTTAGCTACAATGTTTGGATTGACAAAGAATTGTATGGGATGGGACAACACATTCGTTCAATACATTGGTGAGTATTGGATTTTACTTTTGATTGGAGCCGTCTATTCTACAGGTCTTTTTAAATTCCTTAGAGTTAAGATGAACGAAAGGCGAACTTTAAATCTATGTGCAGAGTGCACCGGAGTTATAGTATATAACTTACTATTCATAGTTAGTGTGTCTTATTTGGTAATGGGAGCTTACAATCCATTTATTTACTTTAATTTTTAAGAGGCGTTTAAATGAAACAAAGAATGATATCTTTAAAAATTCCTTTGATAGGAAGTGTGCTATTTATTTTGATTATAGGAGTAGTATTTGTGGGAAATTGTTTAAATCTTGGAAATTTAGTTAAACAAGAAGTTAGCGCACTTGTTAATCAGAAAGAAAGAACCAATTTTTTAGGACCTACTGATATAGAGATTGAATACAATGATGATTTTTGGGGGAAAAGAGAATATATTAATTTTAATGGAACTGTTCATAAAGCTTTAAATCAGAAAATTGTTAACGGCGCAATTAAAGGCAAGAATAGCAAACTTTATTTAGAAGAAGATATAGAGTATAAATTCAACAAGAAAGACGAAATAAAGTATGTTGATCAAGCGTTAACTATTTTACAAGCAGCTAAAAATGCCGAGGCAGATGTATTATATGTACAACGTCCAATGAAATTTGTTGAAGGAAAAGATGCTTTGCCGTATGGTATGAAAATTGAATATAATAAGCAGTATGACTTATGGTGTAGAAGAATAAGTCAGTCTGGAATTAGTGTTTTGGATTTGCGTAAAACGTTAGGGAAGCATTTGGAGTTTTATAAGACTGATCATCATTGGACGGTGGAGAGCTCCTTTTATGCAGCGGGGGACATCATCGCAAAACTTAAAGATGAAAACATTTTGAGGCAGCCGCAAGTAAACAATTATTTTAATAGAAATCAATATGTTTTGAAGTCTTATGGAAAGTGTTTTTTAGGGTCAGAAGGTGTGAAGACTGGAGAATATTATGTTGGAATGGATGATTTTAATATCCTTGTTCCTAAATTCCCAACGAATTTCTCTTATAAACATTATATAAATGGGAAGCTACAGAAAGATACACACGGTACATTTTGTAAGGCCTTTGTAGATGAAGCAATCTTAAAGGATGATTCGTATTATAACAAATATAATGCTTGTTTATATGGAGGATATGTTAAAAATATTATACAGAATAACAATTTGCAAACAGGACAAAGAGTTCTACTGATATCTGATTCCTACGCAAGACCCATGACGATGTACTTAAGCTCTGCATTTTCAGTAGTGTATTATTTAGATCCACAAGAAGGCAGGTATAATGATAGTTATATTGAGTACATAAAAAAGATTAAACCCGATATAGTTATTATGATGTATACTGGTAAATTTGTGAAGTTATAAGGTAAATATAATTTAGTGATAGTAGTGCAATGAGAACTTTTTTATGGTATATTAAGCAATACATGAAAATTTATGTTTTGAATCAGGCGTAAAATAATAATTGATTGTAGTGTTATTAAACCTAAATTATTCACGGATGTTCAATCTTAGCAGGTCAGCATACCAAAATTAACTTTGATATTGTAAATTAATAGCAACTATATCCGATGTTATCGAGACATAGAAAGCATTTTCTAAAAAAGGATATAAAAATTTTGCTTTCAGTTTGAAAGCTACTGTGGAATCATAAGGAGTCAAAATATTGATCAACAGAAACTCTTGTTCAGGTCGTAACTTAATTATTGTTTCGCGATTCTTATCTGGCATGGACAGTTGCTCCTGAGCATGCCAGCATGTATGCTTTGTTGAGTGACTGTTTTAGTTATGATTTTCAATAAATTGATATGGATTGTATCAATACAGTATCAGTGTCAGATATTTGGTATAGGAAGATTTCTGATCCACTAGGATCGGACACACAGGAAGCAGCAAATCCGGATACATTGTGCACAAAGGGAAGTTATCTTATGAGTTGGCGGTACATAAGGGGATTAAGGCGGGGACCTTTTTATCAGGCTTGTCTGCTGGATAATCAGACCTATTTTTCAACATACCATTTTTTGATAGCATTGTGATATTTCTTTCCACTGCGATGGTTGTAAAATATCAGTATTGGTTTCTAGTTCGTCAGTGGCTACTTACGCTGGCCTATGTGGTGGTATTCGGGTTGATGACTGCTTTATTTGCATGATTCCGTTAGGGGAGGAGTGATCTTTGGTTTGATATTCCTTGTGGTTTGTGCGCTGTGCAATACACTTATGAGCAAGGGATAACTAAAACAAACGTATGCTCTTTAGAGTACTTGTATGCCATGTTAGGAGTGGCTTTACAGGGGAGTGAAATTTAAGGTATGTGTTTTTATGAGAAATGCGTTAGACTGCGTAACGAATGAGAGTGAAAGGAATGATTGAATATGTTCAAATATCCTCTGTCAGTAACGATTGATACAAATATATTTGATGCAGCAAAATTTGACTTAAGTGATACTAGTACCTTTAGAATACTTGAAGACTATGTTGAAAGCGGGAAAATTAAAGTTGTTCTGAGTGATATTGTTGTGTGGGAATCAAAAAGGCACATTGCAGAACGGGTTAAAGAAGTCTGCAGAATTGTAAAAAAAGCAAGAGCTAGTGCCTTGAATGTATATAATGAGCAGTTTATAAACAGTATGGGTCTGAATGAGATATTAGAAATCGCAAAACGCAAGGAGGATATTATAGCTAACGAAGAAAAAATGTTTGATGATTTTCTACAAGTAATCAATGCTGAGATTCTTGGTGCGGATTTAATAGATGTAGGTTTGATACTCGGTGATTATTTTGGGACTAAGCCACCTTTTGAAAACAGCGAAAAGAAAAAAAGTGAGTTTCCAGATGCATTTATTGCTCAACAGATTAGAAAACGATTTGGAGAAACGGAAGACGTTGTAATTGTTAGCAACGATAAAGGGTTTATAAGGGCTTGCAGAGAAAGTGAAAATCATCTTTTCTTCAACTCTTTAGGCGAGTTATATAACGCAATAAGTAAAGAGGATGCGGCTTATGATGAAACAATGGCTGTTATCAAGGAACAACAATTACGCATAAGCGCTACTGTGAAAGAGTATATCAAAGACAACGAAAATATAGATGTGCATGGGCTTTCATACGACAAAGACGGGATAGAATCCGGGTACGATTACAATGATTTTTATCTATGCAGCATTTCAGATGTCATTTTTGGGGTTCATTCCGTAGACGAAATTTCCGAAAAGACTTCAATTGTTACTCTCTCATGTAAAGCAGATATTTCCGCTGATTGCTATTATGAGGATTATGCCAATGCTCCATGGGATCCTGAAGAAAAAGACTATGTATTTGTTGACACAATAAAAATGCGCGAGGAACACAAAGCACGGTTTGGGTGCAGAATCGAGATTGATCGAAAATCAAAGGCGTTCAAAGTGTGTCCATTTACAGTTGTTTTGGGTGGCGATTCAAGACGCAACAGATATGAGGTTGAAGAACACCCCATCGAAGATGATGAAGAAGAAATTCGGGATATGGACAGAGAAGCACTTGGATTCCAGGCGCTCGGAAGCTATGAATCA
>CAKSSR010000041.1 GCA_934489735.1 uncultured Eubacteriales bacterium
GCGGCAAATGGATTCGAACCATCGACACTTCGGGTATGAACCGAATGCTCTAGCCAACTGAGCTATGCCGCCATACTTGTCTCACCTTGCTGTCTTCTGTTCTTAACATCCAAAGCACATTTATTATTATAATCGAGTCATAGTTATTTGTCAAGTGTTTTTTTTTAAAAAGTTATTCCTTTTCTGAACTTTGTATAATCGCACAATATTTTTTAAAAATTCTTTAACAATTTTTAAGTTTTTGTCAATTTATATCACTTTTTGCTTGCTTTCTCCTACCAAATATCAAAAGCCCACTCAAAAAGAATGGACTTTGTCTTATATCTAATTATTAGTCGCTTACGTATGGTAACATCGCTAAATGACGAGCTCTCTTTATTGCTATAGTTAACTTGCGTTGATGGTATGCACAACAACCTGTTACCCTTCTTGGCAAAATCTTAGCACGCTCTGAAACATATCTACGTAATTTTGAAACGTCTTTATAATCAATTGTATTTACTTTATCAGAACAAAAACTACAAACCTTTTTACGTCCTTTTTTCTGTTGACGTCTATTGTCTTTATCTGATCTTTCTTTTTTATCTGCCATAATTTAATTCCTCCCTTCTATAATTCAATATTAAACAAGTTCTGCTTTATCTATTAAAAAGGTAAATCATCATCCAATTGAATTTCTTCAAAGTCATTCTTGTCTCCGCTCTCGTATGAGTCCGCAAACTCAGCCTCACTTGAATGATTGTCATACCTATCTTGACCTGATGTAGAGTCATTGTCTTTCTTTGAATCCGTGAAGTAAACATTGTCTGCTAGAATTTCAAATTTCTTTCTTTTAACTCCCTCTTTGTCTTGATACGTACTGGTTTGGATTGACCCTTGGACAGCCATCATTTGACCTTTTCTAAAATATTTGCATATAAATTCAGCTGTGTTTCTCCAAGCAACTATATCTATAAAGTCAGTCTGACGTTCTGCGCCTGTTTTAACATACGTTCTGTTAACCGCTAAAGAAAAGCTAGTAACAGCCACATTATTAGGAGTATGCCTTAGCTCAGGGTCAGCTGTAATTCTTCCCATTAAGACTACACTGTTAAGCATATAAACACTTCCCTTACATCAAAAATTATCAGTCGTAGACCTGCGCTAACTTCAGCTATACGTGCACTTGATATATCAAATGGATATAGTTTTCTTATCCGCTGTCACCCTCGACTTCAAATTTATAATAATTTTCTAACAGTAGCTTACTTATCTTTCTTAATTATAAGAGAGCGAAGTATACCATCAGTTATTTTATAAACTCTGTCTAGTTCTGTTGGGAAATTGGAATCGCTTGTAAAATTAAATAAAACATAGTAGCCTTCTGACTCTTTGTTGATCAAATAAGCTAATTTACGTTTTCCCCACTTATCGATACTATCTAATGTAGCATTTTCTTCTATAAGTGTCTTAAACTTTTCAATTAGTGCTTCTACGTTATCTTCACCTGATTTTGTTGAAATAACTACAACACTTTCATATGCACTTTTCATATTAGACATATTCTTTACAGCAACTACTCAAAATAAGGATGAATCACATCTTTTCTAATCAAATTCAGATATTTCATCGAGTAGCCTACTCCTTTCTAAAATATTTTTAAAAATTTGCAGTTGATAATCACTTTTTAGATCAGACATACTTAAAAATATCGACCATTTGCTTACCACTGTCAACAATTTCAAGTCATGGCATTAGGGATTACTTCCCGATACCATACAACCCGCTTTTGAATCTTTGTATTTCCTCAAAGATTCAATAAATTTACTACCCTTTTTACTGCATAGACATAAGCAAATGCGGTTTACTTATATTAAAAAAGTAGTTTCCTTATGGACTCACGGCTCTAATTTTCATTTAGAGCAAGGACAGTTATGACAGAAGTTAAAATTTATTCACGAATCGTTTACAGCTTCTATACAATTCATAACAATTTCCTCATCTATCAAACACTCACGCATACATCCTTTAACATGTTACCATACAAATAATCTTTTGTCAATCTCTTATCCTACGTTTTCATTGCCAGACTTCAACAGTTTCTCAAGGGAAAAGTCCAAAATATGTTCCTTTCTCTTTTCTATAACCTTCTTATAAAATTCATTTTGAAGTTCAGTTATACAAGGGATATCATCAATAATCTCATTTATTTTATCAATATCTATCCTGGGCACTATTCTTTTTAGAGCTTCATTACAGTCCTGATTATCAAGTGATGATATAAAATTAAAATAATTTATTTTTTCTCCACCAATTCTTATACAGGCCTTTGAATTCATTTGAAGTTTCATATCGTCTTCTAGTACATCGTCTAACAATTTCTTCATTCTCTCTGGAGATATCTTAGGGGACAAACACGCCCCGCAATCAAATACTGGGGATAGCGATACTTCTTCTAATTTGCTATCATATATTATCCCCCAATTATCATTATGTCTGTCTGCATTTCTTATCAATGCATCAACTATAAACATATCCCAGAATCTATTTTTCAATTCTCGTTCATCAATAATATTTTGATTAGAAAAGGTATTTAAAATGTCACTCAATTCTTTTCCATGTCCATCGCTTTCGGAACTAGTCAATTCGTTCTTAAGACTTGCAAATGTTATCAAATGTCTATTATCACTTGTCAAATCTCCACAGGCGACTACTACATATTCTTTACCTTTTTCATTAGTATAGTTCCCCAATATAGTTTCCTGCACAGGGATCCCTATAATATCATAGACATGGCAACCTATGTACTCAGAAATGCAACTATTCATATACTTTTTCTTATTATCCGACTTAAATGTGGCAGGGAATTTCAACATATACTTCTTGTCATTGTAAGTAATCTTTAACTTTTTACCTCTAGCCCCACCATAATTTTGTTCTTCTTGTGGCAATCCAGTGAAATCTATCACATATATCACCTCAATCATAATATATTAGTAAGTATTTTTTGAAAAATAAAAGCTATTACAACCGTAGATAAAATAATTATTGGCATCTTTCTCTTTATGAAAGCCAATATAATTGCTGTTAATAAACCTATCGATGCCGATATAATATATGCTGAAATATCTAAACATCCTTTGGGCACTGTGCTAAAGAAAGCTTCCGGAAACAAGATAGATGTCATAACTCCATACGGAACGTATGATAAGAATTTATTAAGCTTCTTATTTACTATCTTTTTTCTAAAAATCACTATAGGAATCATCTTTATTAAATAAATTGTCAAAGCGATGATAAATATGCAAGCATAAATGTATTGATCGCTAAGACCTGTAGCACTGTTGTCCATCATTTTATCACCTCCCGTCAATCATTTCTATTCATTTCTATTCCCGATCGGAATTTTTCTCACATTTTTCATCCAGAAAGACAGCTATTACAGAAGAAATCAAAGTACAGATTATAATGGAGAAAGCAGAATCTATATTTTCTTTTAAAAATGGTATCCAATACAATAATCCGTTCAAGATCAATGATATCAATATGCATCCCAAAACAGGTTTTGACTCTTTAATAGGTGGAATTAGTATTGATATAAACATAGCATAGACTGAAATTTTACATGTATTCAAAAAATCCATTGGCAAGACATTAGCCAGTAGCATTCCCAACACAGTTCCAACGGTCCAGCCGATTCCCGGTAGGGTAAACAAACCTAAGAAGTAGTCAGAATTTATATATCCTTCCTTTCTCATAGCTATTGAAAAGACTTCATCGGTATTAGCAAACGATATCAGAAGTCTCTTAACCAACGACACATTTGGTTCCAATCTTTGAGACAAAGAAATCCCCAGCACAAACATTCTAAGATTAATCAAAAACATTGCAAAAAATATTGACAGATATGTAGCCTGATTCAACATTGAGTCTACTCCTATAAACTGTCCGGTAGCAGTATTGCACAATATCGACATAATTGTTGAAGTGAAGATAGAAAATCCTTGACTTGTCATATAGACTCCGAATGTCAAGCCTACTGGAAAGTAACCAAAGAATATTGATAGTCCATCTTTCAATCCTTCTTTATAAGTCATAGTCAAAACACCTCTTCCCTTACTCAAACTTAGTCAAGTCATTCTTTAATAAATTACATCTGCTGATATCATAATGGTACTTATAGTTACAATATTTCTCAAACGCACTTAAAATAAGTAAAGGATTAATATTCTGGCTGTTACCTGCTGGCAATATAATGTCTATCAAAATCAATCCATTTAAGTTTTGAATATTAATTTCCTTTATATATTCCTTCAAATTTATTACATTTACTCCCTTTTTGCTCTTCTTTTCCTGCAGTATTTCATCCTGGTTCAAGAAATCATTAATCAAGTCCAATGCCTTGCCATTATCGTCATATATTTTTATACTAAATGAAGCAAAAGCCACTTCTGATGCTTTATCTACTGGCTCTGTGACATTAGTTATTCTAATTCCCTTAGGCAGTCCATTGTTCATTGAAGAAATTATTTCTTCTTTAGTCATCTCAGCATTATCCAATAGCTTTATATCGAAACTTTCATTCAATCCAGATATGCCCAATGACAATGCCGACGTGAAGACTATAAACGGATGTGGATTAAATCCTTCCGTATACCATAATGGAACCTTAGCTT
Source organism: uncultured Eubacteriales bacterium (assembly GCA_934489735.1). GTDB lineage: Bacteria > Bacillota > Clostridia > Oscillospirales > Acutalibacteraceae > CAKSSR01. Next base: position 4,656 of record CAKSSR010000041.1, read on the forward strand.
TTTTTATAGCTCTCATCATGCACCTATTCAAATCCAAATGAGAGATATACTTGCATTCATCTGTCTTTTTAAACCATATTCTTACGCTTTTCAATACAAAGACCTCCCTTAAAGCATGTTGCCCCACATTGATGGCATTCCTGTCTACAGTTAGACGTTGATAAATTATTATAAGCTTTGTTTCTTTCTTCAATTAAAAATTCTTTATTTACTCCCATATCTATATGATTCCACGGTAATATTTCGTTTACATTTCTTTCTCTGATATAAAAACATGGGTCTATATTGCATTCTTTAAATATATTCATCCATTCTTCAAAGTTAAAGCATTCATTCCAGCCATCAAATTTAAGTCCTCTCTGTTGAGCCACTTCTAATACTTTACATAATTTTCTGTCCCCTCTAGCAAATATTGCTTCCAAAAAGCTGGTTCTTGCGTCGTGGTAATTCAAGTTTATTTTTTTACTTTTGATTATCGATCTTAAGAAGTTATGCTTGTCCTCCAGAACTTTTATATCATCTGATTTTTCCCATTGGAAAGGTGTGAAAGGCTTCGGGATAAAAGATGACACGCTAACGGTTACTGTTACCGACTTCCCTTTAGTTTTATTAGGATTATTATAATACAAGTCAACTATTGCCTGAGCCAAGTCAATAATTCCCTTTATATCATCATATGTTTCAGTCGGCAGTCCTATCATAAAATAAAGTTTTATATTTGTCCATCCCGCATCAAATGCGGTCAAAGCAGTCCTTTTCAATTCTTCTTCCGTTACGTTCTTATTTATTACATCTCTCATCCTTTGGGTCCCTGCTTCTGGGGCAAATGTTAAGCCACTCTTTCTCACTGTCTTTATTTTATCAGTAAGTTCTTTAGAAAAGTTATCAACTCTTAACGATGGCAATGATACGCTTACATGATCCTTTTCTGTCCATGAAATCATTTCATCCAGTAGTTCATTTATCTCAGTATAGTCACTCGAACTCAATGAGCATAAAGAAACTTCATCATAGCCGGTACTTTTACATAATCTCATAGCTTGATCATTAATTGTTTCTCTTGACTTCTCTCTAACAGGTCTATATATAAACCCAGCCTGACAAAACCTGCAGCCACGTATGCAACCCCTAAATATTTCTTCTACTGCTCTGTCGTGGACTATTTCTATCATTGGCACTACAAAAGAGTCAGGATAATATGACTTATTTAAATCCTTTATTATTCTTTTTTTAATTTTAGTTGGATATTCTCCCTTTGGTTTAAATTCTCTAATCGTTCCGTCCTCATTATAAGTAACTTCATACAAAGAAGGAACATATACGCCTTCAATTTTTGATGCTTCGATCAAGAATTCTCTCTTAGTTTTATTAAGTTTTTTAAATTTTCTATATAGGTCGATAACTTCTAGATCCACTTCTTCTCCCTCACCTATGAAGAATAGATCAATAAAGTCAGCCAATGGTTCTGGATTGCAAGCGCAAGGTCCTCCTGCGACAACCAATCCCTTCAAATCCTTTCTATCCTCTGATTTTACAGGGATATTTGCTAAGTTCAACATATTAATCACATTGCTATAGCTTAATTCATATTGCAAAGTAAATCCTATCATATCAAATTCCGTTAATTCGTCTTTACTTTCAAGTGCATACAAGTTTATATCATTCTTTATCATTTCTTCCTGCATATCAACCCATGGTGCAAATACTCTCTCGCACCATATATATTCTTTACTATTGAATAAGCTATATAAAATTTTCATTCCCAAGTGCGAACTTCCTATTTCATATACATCCGGAAAGCAAAAAGCAAATCTTACATCCACTTTGTCTTTATCTTTAATAACGCTGTTCAATTCTCCTCCGACGTACCTTCCGGGCTTTTGTACATCTAATAATATTTTTTCCAATTTATTATTTATCATATATATATCTCTCCATTTTGTGCTCAAAGCGTTAATTATTTGTTCATTATATCACATATTATATCATTTTAACAATAGTAAAAAAACAACTTCACGTTCATTTCATAAAAAATAAAAAAATGAATCGTAGAAAGAAAACAAATCAAAGGAAAAAAGAAATAGAAAATAAAAGGCAGGACTATCACATGTAAAATATATATCAAATGGGTAAAATTATGCCAAGGAATTACAGACATATAAAGCCGTATGAAAATGAAAGAATAGAGATGAAAAGACAAGAATTGACGAATAGACAAATAGCGGAGAGGTTGGAGGGACGAATTATGAACAAATTCGAGGCCTTTTCAAAAGGAAGGACAAAAAAGATCGAATGATAGAGACAAAAGAGGTAATTAAAAAGAAAGGTAGGCTAAGCAAAAACAACGATGGAATATCAGTATTTCAAGAAATGTTTGGATAATTGAAAGTAAAAGGCAGGACTATCACAGCAGGTACAATGCATTGCCAAAAAGAGACTTGTGAAATGATAATAGAAAATCAAAAGAATCTATACAAAGATAGTGAAAAATAAAGACAAAACAACTGAAGAGACTAGCTATTATATTTCCAGTTCAAAGGTTTCTACAAAAAATCACTTGCTATTTTAAGAAAACATTGGAAAGTTGAAAGCATGGCGATGGATATTGACTTATTTCTTGTATTTGAATCTATAAGATGAGCCTGAGATATGTCATATAGGGACTTGACGAAGTTATAATATCGAGTATAATTAAGAAAAAGAGGATACAAAAGAATGGTTGATAATATGTAAATTTTTAGTGAAAGACTTACTGCGTTAATGAAGCAAAATAGGGTTAAACAGAAAATTGACACACAGGTGATGTATTGATCGTTTTTTATCCAAAAAATAAAAAGCACTCTGTAAATTGATGTGACAATATACAAAGTGTACCTATGTCTGATGTAAGCATCCTTTTATTGAAGTATAAAATATTATGCCATATCCACATAAGAAGTTCAAGTTTTTTTATATTTACTCAAGAAAATTGAGGAATATGATAATAGGAGTGGTAATCACGCTGGATTTCATTGTATACCGGGATATACCACTTGTAATGCAACAGTGGAATATTTATCACAGTTGGCTCACACGGTTGTATAAAACTGTTATCAGTCCGTAGCTATTTTGTTAGCACATTAGAATATGTGGTTGGCATATTGGAACCAAATACACTTGTCGTGTATGGATCTGCATCTGATAAGATATTCGATTTAATCCAAGGGAAGACATTGAGGTACTGCAATTTGACAGCGACTTTATGAAAACCTGAAAGGAGGTGAGCATCTGATGGGAGCAGGATTCCACGGTGGATTTGGAGAAACCTATGGAGTTAATCGGGAATCTTCTATTGATAGTAATGCCAACTCTATGATATCAATTTATCCGCTAACTAAATCGGGCTATTTCGGCGAAAAAGGTAAAAACTGCCGTATAATATTGACGGATTCACCTCAAGTAACATCAATAGATTTTTATAATCGGTTAAGTAAAGGCGGGAAGAAAATACAACTGAGAAACGGGAAGGGCACAATGGCGTTATTGGGTGATGGTACAAGAATTGTTCACCGATTGATAACAAAAACAAAAGATAGCCCAGCAATTGAAATCACAATATCCGGTTCTTCAAACATAAAAAATCAAAAAATCCATTTCGTGTATAAGGAGCATAATTATGATTAAATTAAAATTTACTAATGATATGTTGACACTTTTGAAAACGCTCAAAGGACAATGCTTTTTATCTTATGAAAAAGAAAGAAATATTATAAATGACAATTCGGCATATGGAAATATTCGCCTTAATTTTGAAAAGACATCTATTGATTTAGTTAACGAACAAGAACTGTATAATGGGTTTGAGGAAGAACTGGCTTGCTTTTCATGTATAGAAGTTGATACAAATCAGAAGTTCGTACCCACTGCTGTTGGCGAAACAGAGATTGTTTTGAAAAAAGGAAAAGTAAACAAGATTGAGATAATAACCGATATAATTAACTTGAATCACGGCGAAATTTTAATAGAGAGCGATTCGGCAATCAGCTTTTATACTGACTGTGGTTGTTATACCTTTGCACGTACTGCATGGTTTTCTGAAGTAATTTTCATTTTATTCAACAAAGATTTTGACAGCATTTGCCCTATATCAAGTGTCGCTGAGACATGGAGTAATGATGAAAAAAGTGCTGTTGCAATTAATCGAAAAACAAGTGAAATAGAGTAGCAAATTATGGCGGTAGTATTGAATTATTAAGGCGAGATTAAAGGAATATTAAATGCCTATGCATTTGAAAGCAATAAATATTTTATTTTTATTTAGTAGCGATTGATGGTAAAATGGAATAGGACATAGAAAAAGACATAACGAATTGGTATAATTGAAGTAATCAACAACAAAAAACTGGAGTTTCGTTATGTCTAAAAGCGATTATAAAATAAAAAATAAGGAAAGTTCAAGCATTTAACAAGAGAAAATAGTTATAATAAAGATTTGAATTACATAGATTCCTTACATAATGATGTTATTAACAAAGCTTTTAAAAATATTAGTAAAGAAGAATGGATTAAGTCAACGCTTGACTATCTTGCTCACAACCACAAAGAAAATGTTAGATAGTGGACATTAGAAACCTAAAAAACAACTATACTTTTTATGAAGAATATAAGGACGAAAATGAGATTGTCTCACACATCGAAGCGGACGAGACCATCATCGATTAGAATATGTTTTTTCCGAGATGCTGGTATGAACCAAGTCCGTAAAAAAGCAATTAAAAAAAGCCCCTATTGATGTAAAATATATCAAAGGGGTAAAATTATGCCAAGGAATTACAGGCATATAAAGCCGTATGAAAATGAAAGAATAGAGATGAAAAGACAAGGATTGACGAATAGACAAATAGCGGAGAGTTTGGAGGGACGAATTATGAACAAATTCGAAGCTTTTTCAAAAAGAAGGACAAAAAAGATCGAATGATAGAGACAGAAGAGGTAATTAAAAAGAGAGGTAGGCTAAGCAAAAACAACGATGGGATACCAGTATTTCAAGAAATGTTTGGATAATTGAAAGTAAAAGGCAGGACTATCACAGCAGATACAATGCATTGCCAAAAAGAGACTTGTGAAATGATAATAGAGAATCAAAAGAATCTGTACGAAGATAGTGAAAAATAAAGACAAAACAACTGAAGAGACTAGCTATTATATTTCCAGTTCAAAGGTTTCTACAAAAAATCACTTGCTATTTTAAGAAAACATTGGAAAATTGAAAGCATGGTAATGGATATTGACTTATTTCTTATATTTGAATTTATTAAACGAGCCTGAACAAATTCTTAATCAAGTAATATCTAAAATAAAAAAAGCTCAGCCATTAAGCTGAGTTCTTCTTAATTTTTCTTAAATTTTTCTATTCTTTCTCTATCTTTTTTCTATCATTTCTCTATCCTTTTCTCATTTTTTCTGTCCCATGTCTGAGAAAAGTTAATTTATATCAAACATTTTCTATGATCCTGTTTGGCATTGGTATAAGTTTCTTTATGTCGTCATTAATTTTATTTACATCTACGATAGTATAAGTACAATAGTCACTTGATTTACTGCAACTATTAATTATTTCAATATTATTCTGCCTCAATATATCGAATAATGAATGTATCACATTCTTGTCATTGTCATGCGTCAAACATATTCTGAAGTTGCCATATAGAGGTGAATTTATATTAGGATAATTAACAGAGCTGTTTATATTTCCAGTCTCGATAAAGTTTTTGACGTTCGTTACTACTGCTTTTGCACAATTTTCTTCCGATTCGTAAGTCGATGCGCCTAAGTGTGGTAACATGATGACATTCTTAACATTCCTCAATTCTTCACACGGGAAGTCTGTCACATACGAAGATACTAATCCAGAGTTGATAAAGTATATCATATCATTGCAATTTACTATCCCATCCCTAGAAAAATTTAATATCTTTATTCCTTTCTTCGCATTCTTTATATTGTCATAATTAATCATTCCCTTAGTATTTTCATTCAAAGGAACATGAATACTTATAAAATCGCACTTCGAAAACAAATCATTTATACTTGAAACAAATGCTATGTCAGAATATTTAAATTTATTTTGATTAACAAATGGATCTAATGCAAGTACGTTCATCCCTAAATGCATTGCATCGATTGCTACCAGCTTACCTATTTCACCCATTCCTATTATTCCTATAGTTTTTCCTTTTATATCATTGCCTTTAAACATGTTTTTATTACTTTCAACCGTTCTCTTTATATCTTTGTCATCCATTTTATCTATCCACTTTATCGCCTCTTTTATATTTCTTGATGCCATTATCATTCCAAGTAGTACTAGTTCCTTGACGCTGTTCGAGTTCGCCCGTGGCGTGTTAAATACCGGTATTCCTAATTTGGTACAGTCCGCTATTGGTATGTTATCTACTCCTACGCCAGCCCTTCCTATTGCTTTAACGTTTTCGTCAATGTCTTCTATATTTATCTTGGCAGATCGCACTAAAATAGCATCCGGATTCAATGCATTCTTAGAACAACTATAATTACTTCCAAATAATTTTAATCCTTCATTTGAAATCTCGTTGAGTAATAAAATATTTATAAGTATCTCCCCCTATTTCTCGATTCAAAATCTTGCATAAAGTCAACAAGATATTCTACTGATGACAGTGGCATGGCATTATATATTGAGGCTCTCATTCCTCCCACTAGTCTGTGCCCTTTTATATTTACTATGTTATTCATACTTGCTTCATATATAAAGTCTCTGTTACATTCTTCATCATATGAAAAGAATGGTATGTTTGTTATGGATCTGTCTCTCCAAAGCACATTATTGTAAAATATGTCCGAGCTGTCTAAATATTTGTATATCATGTTTGCCTTTTGGTTGTTTATCTCTTTCAGTTTATCTAAATTTTCAAACTTTGACTCTATCCACTTCAATATAAGATTAAATACGTATATGGCAAACGTCGGCGGAGTGTTGTATAAAGATTCATTGTCATAATAAGTCTTGTAATTAAGCATAGTCGGTATGTGCTCTTTATTACTTTTTATTAAATCTTTCCTTATTATTACTATTGCCATCCCAGATATCCCTGCATTTTTCTGTGCAGAAGCATATAGTAATCCAAACTTGGATATGTCTATCGGTTCTGATAAAATTGATGACGATATGTCGCTTATTAATGGTATCTCTCCGTATTCCGGTATAATATTAAATCTCGTCCCAAAAATCGTATTGTTATGACAAATGTGTACGTAATCACTCCCTTTCACTTCCTTGAATTCCGGTATATATGAGTAATTGTCGTCCTCCGATGAAGATAAAACAACTGCTTCCCCTTGCTTGCTCGCTGCTTCAAATGCCTTCTTCGCCCATACTCCTGTAATTATATAATGAGCTTTATTATATTTGTCTAACAAATTCATAGGAACCATCGAAAATTGTAAGGATGCCCCTCCCTGTATAAATAAAACCTCATAATTTTCTGGAATGTTCATTAATTTTTTTAATCTGTCCTTAGTATCCGTAAGCAGATTGTAAAATTCTTCTGACCTATGGGATATTTCCATTATGGATTGATGACTTCCGTTAAAGTTAGATATCTCGTTTCTTATTTCTTCTAGTACTTCTTCCGGTATCATGGCAGGTCCTGCTGAAAAATTATATATTTTATCTTTAAGCAATAAAATCCCTCATTTCATAATATTCTTTATTAATTATATGAAATCAGTCTTTATTACATTCACTGGTAATATAATTTTATTTGATCTCCTTGTCATTCTCTTGTCGTTTCCGTGTTATTCTTGATAAAAATTAATAATATCTTAAAATTTATCTGTTACTTTGATAGAACTTGATTATTTTTCGTTTTTCTCTATTGACAAATAAAATAATATGCTGTATACTAGTTTTCAGATGAAGTTTCTTAGATGAGGGCCATTAGCTCAGTTGGTTAGAGCAACCGGCTCATAACCGGTTGGTCCGGGGTTCGAGTCCCTGATGGCCCACCA
>CAKSSR010000042.1 GCA_934489735.1 uncultured Eubacteriales bacterium
AAGTCGCAGGGTTCTTGGGAACTCTCTCCTAATGGAAAGATATTTACCAAGCTATCCCCGTAGTTCCTACGGTTCTTCCACTAACTCATGACTAAAGTCATGAGTGTGCATGGTCGTTTCTAATCAAAAGACCACGAAAAACTTGCTTCCCCCAACAAATTTTTACTGTTTGACCCTCTAACTCAAACAATCATTTGAAAACACTCTCTCAAAATTTCCAAAAGGATCTATTGACTAACAATCTACTAAACAGCCCCTCATCTGTTCTTAAAATATAACAATCTAAATCACAGACACTATATAGGATTATACCACGCACTCATGAGTTTGTCTATACCTTTTATGAAATTCAGTTGTTTAACTAGAAAATTTTAATAATTCGCAAACAAAAATATAACAATATGATAAATATTCTAATAAAAATCAAATTATGATATAATGATAATATAAGAAGTAAAGGAGCAAACTATGACAAAAACATACTTTCTAAAGATATCTAATAGCATTTTGTCTGAAAATGATTACAAACTTTATGAGACAGAGCTCAGCAATGAAAAGAAAAATAGAATTAAGCTTGCAAAATCCAATATAAGTAAAAAGGTATACCTATATTCAGACCTTCTATTGAAATACTTAATCTACAGAGAAACTAATCTAGAAATATCCAGCCTAATGTTTTCAAAAAACAAATTTGGGAAGCCTTTTTTAATAAATCAAGCAAATATTAAATATAATTTATCACATACTAAAGACGCACTAGCTATAAGTATCTCCGATAATGAAATAGGGATTGATATAGAAAAGATACGGACGATTAATTTAAGGATTGCAAAGAGATTTTTTACGAAAAATGAATACAATTATGTAATGGAAAAGGATTCAACTTATAGATTTTTAGAAATTTGGACAAAAAAAGAGGCATATATGAAATTTGTTGGGAAAGGGTTTGCAATGGGATTAAATTCATTTGATACTACTAAGGAAAGTTTTAATAACAGGTACAATATGTCTACAACCGACATAGACGGATATATAATTTCCATATGCAATGATCAGCAATATATAAACAATTCTTTAATAAATCAAGTCAATGAAGAACAATTTATAAAAAAATTCCTACAACTAGCTTGTTGTAGGTGAACTTTGCATTACATATCCTTATTATATGTCCTTATTTTTCTCTGCAGCTATTGCCAGCATAAGTTTTATTCTATTCTCTTGGTTAACTTTTGATGCCCCTGGGTCATAATCTATTGCTACTATATTAGAATTCGGAGCCACTTCTCTTATTTTCCTTATCATACCTTTGCCGCAGATATGATTTGGAAGACATCCGAATGGTTGAGCGCAAATTATATTTTCAAATCCTGACTCACTTAGTTCCAACATCTCTGCTGTAAGCAACCATCCCTCACCCATTTTATTCCCATATCCTATTATTCCTTTAACCAATTCTTTCTTATGCATATACGATGCTGGAGTATAGAAGCATTTATATTTACTCACTGCATCAAGTATTATTTTTTCTGCCTTTAGCATGTATGACATAAAGGTCTTTACTAAAGCATACTTTATTCTACTTCCACCATACAACTTTATGTCTTCCAGTCTATTATCTGTCTTAAATAATAGAAAATTCAATAAACCTGGTACACACACTTCGCAATTTTGACTCTTCAGGAACTTCTCCAGGTCATTATTGCCCAAACTTGAGTACTTTATATATATCTCTCCCACAATACCAACCTTAATTTTTTTAGTCTTATTTATTCTTATCATAGAAAAATCGTGAGCCATTTTATCTATATTCTTTCTGATTTCCAACAACCTGACTCCCTTTTTAGAATAAAAAGCTCTTGAAATATCATTTATCCATTTATCTACCAAATTATCTGTAGTTCCTTTCACTTGTTCGTAAGGTTCTACTTGATTTTTCAGCATCATCAATGCATCACCGTAAACAAGTGCCGATATCATTTCTCTCATCATTGACAATTTCAATTTAAATCCTGAATTCTTCTCTAATCCTGACATATTAAGAGAAATAACCGGAACATTTCCGAACCCTGCCTTTTGAAGTGCTTTTCTTAACAAATGGATGTAATTCGATGCTCTACATCCTCCACCTGTCTGTGTGATCATCAAAGCCGTCTTATTTACATCGTACATTCCACTTTGCAATGCGTTTATAAATTGTCCTATTACAAGTAAAGCAGGATAACATGTATCATTATGAACGTACTTTAAGCCAGTCTGAGCTATCTCAGGGCTATTTGAATTCAACAGTACTGCATTATAACCGAACTCTGTAAAAATATTTTTCAATAGTTTGAAATGTATTGGAAGCATACCGGGTAATAGCACAGTATAATTTTTCTTCATTTTCTTAGTAAATATCAATCTGCCAGTTCTATCTCGTTTAAGTTTTATCTTTGTTGACATCTATCCATCCCACCTTTCTTTATATTTTTCTTTCTATAGCTGCCAATAAGCTTCTAATTCTTATTTTTACTGCCCCCAGATTAGTTATTTCATCTATTTTTATCTGAGTATATATCTTATTATTACTTTCCAATATAGATCTTACTTCATCTGTGGTAATAGCGTCAACTCCACATCCAAATGATACTAATTGTATAAGATTCATGTCATTTTGTTTACTAACATATTCAGCTGCTGCATAAAGTCTGGAATGATATGTCCATTGATTTAGCACTTTGGTATCGATTTTCTTCACATTTTTATAAACTGCGTCTTCAGATACTATAGCGCAGCCAAAGTTTTCTATCAATTTGTCAATCCCATGGTTAATTTCCGGATCAAGATGATAAGGTCTGCCGGCCAATACCATTATTTTTTTATTAAGGCCTCTCGCTTTGTCTATAATTTCCTTACCTTTCTTACCGATTCTCTCCATATATGCTTTTTGTTCTTTATATGCTTCTCTAGCTGCCAACTTAACATCTTTTAGATTTATATTCTCATAGTACTTAGACAATATTTCTGTCATCTTAATCGGAAATTCTTTCTCATTATGTAAGCCTATGTAGTCATTTATAAACTTTTTGCCATCCAGATCCGATATATTTGCATTTATCACTTCAGGGTAGTAAGCAACCACTGGGCAATTGTAATTATTATCTCCCATATGTTCATTTAAGTTATAGGTCATACATGGGTAGAATATATTTGTCAATCCTTTGTTGATCAATGACTGTACATGCCCATGAATTAATTTTGCTGGAAAGCATACTGTGTCCGATGGTATACTTTGTTGCCCTAATATATACATATCTCTATTAGAAATTGATGATGCTTCTATTCCGAAGTCTAAATTTTTAAAAAATGTATGCCAAAACGGTAGCAATTCGTACATATTTAGTCCCATCGGTATTCCTATTACTTCTCTTTTCCCTTTAAAGCTCGTATATTTAGCTAATTCTCTCAATTTATAGTCATATATATTCAACCCATCGTCATCAGTTTTGCTAACTCCCGTAATAGGTTTCTGACATCTGTTTCCACTTATAAAGTTTTTTCCTCCACTGAACATATTTACATTCAATCTACAATGGTTATTGCATCCACTGCAGATGATATTTTTCACTTTATGATCAAATGATAATAAAGATTTCCTGTTCATCAAAGAACTTTTATCCTTTTTATTACTTTTAGCATACAAAGCCGCACCATATGCTCCCATCAACCCTGCTATGCTAGGTCTTATTACTTCTGCTCCGGTTTCTTGTTCAAAGGCTCTCAGTACCGCATCATTAAAGAAAGTTCCCCCCTGGACAACTATTTTCTTACCTATGTCTTCCGCACTTGATGCCCTTATTACTTTATACAAAGCATTCTTAACCACGCTCAAAGATAATCCTGCCGAAATATCTTCTATCTTTGCTCCTTCTTTTTGAGCCTGTTTAACCGACGAGTTCATAAAGACAGTACATCTTGATCCTAGATCCACTGGAGCCTTAGCAAACAGTCCCAACTTAGCGAATTCTTCTATTGAATATCCCAATGCATTGGCGAAAGCCTGCAAAAACGATCCACAACCTGACGAACATGCTTCATTCAGGAATATATTATCTATACTTTGGTTATGAATTTTAAAACATTTTATATCCTGCCCACCGATATCTATAACAAAGTCTACATCTGGCATAAATTTTTTAGCCGAGATAAAGTGTGCTATTGTTTCCACTATTCCAAAGTCTAAGTTAAACGCACTCTTTATTATTTCTTCTCCATATCCGCACGCTGCGCTTGATAAAATTTCTACTTTAGGATAGTTATTATATATCTCACATAGGATTCCCTTAATTATATCGACCGGGTTGCCGTTATTTGTTAAATACTTCGAATAGACTACTTCTTCTTTATCATTTATCAAAACAGCCTTAACTGTTGTCGATCCTGCGTCTATTCCTAGGTAAACTTTGTCTTCCGAACTACTCCTCAAGCTTGATTCTGGCACTATATTCTTATTGTGCCGGGACAAAAATTCATTATATTCTTGCCTATTGTTAAACAATGGCTTATGATGAGCAAAATTTCCTAACCCACGGTACTTATTTATATTATGAATGAAGATATCTATGTCCAAATATGTAGTCGCACACAAAGCTGTTCCAACTGCAACGTAGTACAAAGAATCTTCTGGACAAATCCCATTTAATTTAAGTTCTTTATCGAAGCTTTCTCTAAGCTTTGGCATAAATGTAAGAGGCCCGCCCAAATATACTACCTTCCCACTTATTTTTCTTCCCTGAGCTAAGCCTGATAATGTTTGGTTAACAACTGCATGAAAAATGCTTGACACTATATCATTCTTCTGCGCTCCTTGGTTTATTAATGGTTGTATGTCTGTCTTTGCAAAGACTCCACATCTTGAAGCTATCGTATAAACTTTGTTACTATTCTTAGCCAGATTGTTCATATTTTCAATAGGGACGTTTAGGAGTGTAGCCATTTGGTCTATAAATGCGCCAGTTCCTCCTGCACATGTTCCGTTCATTCTCACTTCCATATTTCCCGATAGAAATAATATCTTTGCATCTTCTCCACCTAATTCAATTACAACATCTGTCCCCGGTATAAATTTGTTAATTGCAACCCTGGTAGCATATACTTCTTGAACAAACTGGATATTACAATATTGAGCTATTCCAAGTCCTGCAGACCCTGAAATAGCTATTCTTGTACTGGAGTTAATATATTCTTTCACTTTATATAATATATCAATCGTTTTCGAAGCTATTTGAGACAAATGTCTCTCATATGAAGAATAAACTATATTACAATCCTCATCTATCACAACCACTTTAATAGTTGTAGAACCAATATCAAGCCCTATCTTATAACAGCCGTTAGTATCTATATTCAAACTTAACATCCCCCAGAACAAATTTTAACCTTTTTCACATCTATAATAAAAGACGTCGTAAAAACATTAATTTTAATTTACTTTTCAATCTAGAAATTATACTTTTATCGATGCATTCTGAACCTCCCACGACTAAAATCGCAGGGTTCTTGGGAACTCTCTCCTAACGGAAAGATATTTACCAAGCTATCCCCGTAGTTCCTACGGTTCTTCCACTAACTCATGACTAAAGTCACGAGTGTGCGTGGTCGTTTCTATCAATAATTTCAAATAGATTTCTTTCTATTTTTCTATTCTCATCATATTTTCTCTTTACATTTCTTTTCCACAAGTCAATTATGATCGACAAAACGCTTACACTTTTTCATTTGTTTCATAACATATTATAGATTTATCTCGACCAATCTTAAAACCTTTTCATAAATTAATTAAATTCCGTATTAAATCATTCATTTTTACCTTACAAATAGGTTTTTCGCACAGTCATTATATCATTTTATAAGTATATTTGTCAATACGATTGATTTCTATTTATATATTTACTTTTCAAATATATCATAATATCACAAATCGTTACTATTGCTATTCCTATGATGATCCCTGTCAAATCTAAGCTTGCCTCATGCAAAGATATTCCTCTTCCTGGTACAAAGTATTGATGGATTAAATCAGTCAGCATGTAAAACGTAGAAAATGTCAACGAAATCGTGAATTTTTTCAATTTTTTCAAATTATGATGCGTCCCAATGCTTAATGAAGTAAATAACCCTAGCAAAAAGTATTCAAATATATGTGCCTGTTCTCTTACATCCACATTGAATATTCTATATATATATTCATAAATACATTTTAATATCTCTATATTCATGATAAATTTAATAAATTTCTCACTTGTTTCATGCGACTCGCTTCCATTTTGAGCCGATAATATAAAAATCATTATCATAGTGCTCAAAGTGAGTAAATAATATAACTTTCTCTTCACAATTTCCCTCCGTTTGCAAAAATATTAACCAAGAGTCCTTGCCCAGGCTTCTTGGCTACAATCCTTAATTATGTTTTTTCTTATACAGAGTCACCGATATGTAAAAAATCGTAAATATGCCGAGTACAAATACTAACATTGCCGGATTTGATTTGCTTCCGATCTTAACACACAGCCACAAATCGTCTATCAATGCATTAATATTCTCAGGCAAATCAACAAAAACTTGAGCTTTATTTAACACTTCCTCATCCGGATAAAACAATTTGTTATCTAATATTGACTTATCCAAAGATTCCTTTACATCTGTCAATGGGGTCGAATATCCTGTCTTCTTTACATTAGCCAATGCTATATCATGATTGCACATGAAGTTAATATATGCTTCTGCTTCCTGAGGATACATAGAATTAGTTGGAATACACATGGCATCTATAAACATATTCGTACCGTTTTTAGGTATTACGAATCCCAAGCTTGGATTTGACTTCATCAAAGTAACTGCGTCCCCAGAGTAATATGGAGCAATATAAGCCTCGTTGTTACCCATCTTATCAAAAATTTGATCCATCACATACGATTGTATAAGTGGTCTCTGCTTATCCAATTCTTCTGCTGCCCTTTGCCATTCATTTTCATTCTCTGTATTTATAGAGTGTCCCAATCTCAAATGGGAGATAGCAAATGCATCTCTAGCATTGTCAAACATTAATATCTTTCCTTTATATTTATCATTCCATAGAATATTCCAGTCTATTTCTTCTTCCGGCTCATCAACTTTATCTTTATTATAAAATATTCCTACAAGTCCCCAGACATATGGTACAGAATACAAGTTATCCGGGTCGTAGACAGGATTAACAAATCTCTTATCGATCTTAGAAAAGTTTGGAATATTCTTAAAATTCAATTTCCTCAGCATACCATTCTTAATCAATTTCGATATCATGTAGTCAGAAGGTATAATAACGTCATAATTTGCCCCTTTACTTAATAATTTAGCATAAAGTTCTTCATTATTTTGGAAAGTCGTATAATTTACTTTTATTCCAGTCATCTTAGTAAATTCTTCGTTGGCATTTATCATTCCTTCCTTACCATCTGCTATAAACTCCCCCCAGCTATAGACATTTATCACTTTATCGCCGCCAGCCAAGATATTCATAAATGTTATAGAAAATAGTAATACAAGTGTCATCATGCATCTTAAAATTTTCAATTATTTATCACCACCAACAATATTTTCTTAATTATATCATTCGTCAACTGTTAACATTCGTTACAATTCTCATAAAGAGATTATACATCCTTATTCAACTTATTTCAAGTACATTAAAAAATTGTAAAATATAAAAGCCGGTTTATTTCAACCGACTTCTTTAATATTACATTTTCAAACATTTTGCTTGTTTTATTGCTACTTACTCTTTAACATTACAATTCTTAATCAACATTTCTCTTGCATACCAATAGCCGTTACTTATGGCTTATATTCAAGTACTTATACCTGCCTTTGCTTTTTTGCTTGCCTTTCTTCAACATTGCCACTGGTATTCGGTCTTGCACGTTTTCTTGTTCTTAAGTTCGAATAACTATTTAGTGGGTTATTCATTATATTGCTAAATGATTCTGCTATTCTCCTTGCCAGTCCTTCTTCCGTATGACAACTTACAATCACTCTTGCATATTCACTTGCATACCAGACATCCTTTCCATTTACTATTTCATTTCCAAATATTCTTGCTCGTTCTCTTGCTTCCCTTTCTTCAATATTTTCACATACAGTCAATCTTGCATATTCAGTTGCATACCAAACCTCCTTTCCACTTGTTACTTCATTTTCAAGTATTCTTGCTCGTTCTCTTGCTTCCATTTCTTTAATATTTTCAGATACAGTCAATCTTGCATATTCGGCTGCATACCAATAGCCAGTCCCTGGTTTAGCCATTTCTTTTTCAAACACTTCTGCTTGTTTTCTAGCTTGTTCTTCCTTGATATTAAAAGATTTAATTAGCCTTGCATATTCTGTTGCATACGGATAACTGTGCCCTTTTATAGTCATTTCATCTGCAATTATTTTTGCCTGTTCCCTTGCTTGTTCTTCCTTTATATTACAATCCACAACCAATCTTGCGTACTCTCTTGCACACCAATAGCCAGTCCCTGGCCTAGCTATTTCATTTGCAAATATTCCTGCTTGTTTTCTAGCTTGTTCTTCTCTAATATTATAAGATTTAATTAACCTTGCATATTCTGTTGCATACAAATAACTGTTCCCTTTAATCAGTTCATCTACAATTATCTTTGCCTGTTCCCTTGCTTGTCCTTCCTTAACATTACAATCCACAACCAATCTTGCATATTCTCTTGCATACCAATGGCCAACCCCTGGCCTAGCCATTTCTTTTACAAATACTTCTGCTTGTTTTCTTGCTTTATCTTCTTCAACATTGCAATTTACAACTAATCTTGCATATTCTTTCGCATAATCAGGACTTCTTCTATCTCTAATTACTTCAGTTTCAATTATCTTTGCCTGTTCCCTAGCTTGTTCTTCTTTAACATTACAATTCACAACCAATCTTGCATATTCTCTTGCATACCAATAGCCAATCCCTGGCTTAGCCATTTCTTTTGCAAATACTTCTGCTTGTTTTCTTGCTCGCGCTTCTTCAACTCTACAAGCCACAACCAGTCTTGCATATTCTTCTGCATAAAGATAATCAGTTCCTGGCCTAGCCATCTCTTTTTTAAATATTTCTGCCCGTCTTCTTGCCTGATCTTCTCTAACCTTACAATCTACAACCAATCTTGCATATTCTTCTGCATAAAGACAATCAGTTCCTGGCCTAGCCATCTCTTTTTTAAATATTTCTGCCCGTCTTCTTGCCTGATCTTCTCTAACCTTACAATCTACAACCAATCTTGCATATTCTCTTGCATACCAATAACCGCTCCGTCTATATTCTTGTTCAAACACTTTTGTCTGTCTTCTTGCCTGTTTCTCTTCAGTATGACATTTTACAATCAATCTTGCATATTCTGATGCATAATTATAACTCTTTCCGCTTTCATTCGCCTCAAATTCAAATATTTCATATATTTTTGCTTGTTCCCTTGCTTCTTCTTCTTTAACATTACAATCTACAATTAGCCTCGCATATTCTCTTGCATAACAATAACTAGTCTCTGGGTTAGCCATTTCTTTTGCAAATACTTCTACTTGCTTTCTTGCCTGATCTTCTTTAACTTTACAACTTACAACTAATCTTGCATATTCTCTTGCATACCAATAATTATTCCCTGACTTAGCCATCTCATCTCTAAATATTTCCGCTTGTTTTCTTGCCATATCTTCTTTAATTCTGCTATTTACAATCAATCTTGCATATTCGTTTGCATACCAATAATCAGTCCCTGGCTTAGCCAGCTCACTTCTAAGTATTTCTACTTCTTTTCTTGCATGACCTTCTCTAGCTTTACAACGCCTAACTAATGTTGCATTTTTCTTTGCACGAGGAAGACTCATATATATTTTCTTTCCCTCCTCGACCATTCTTTCTTCCCTTTCCCTTTCTGATTCACTTGCTTGTAGCTTTAAATTGTTTTCATTATTATCGGTTGCTAAAACTGACACTCCTGAAATCATTGTTGACAAACATAGTGCACAAATAGAAGCTTTAATTAATTTTTTCATCTTAATTCCTCCAAATTCTTTCTTTTTACATTCCCGATTGCTGATAACTTAATATATTTCCTCTCAACGATTCATCAAGCTTAGCAGAATTTTAATATTAATTTCAAACAAGTTCCATTACAATAGCTTATATATTTATACTTTTTGGTGAATAAATCAAGCTTTACATCACTTTTTTTCTATCATTTGCCTGTTTTTTTCACCTTTTATCAATCCTCCGTTTAAGTATTCCAATGGAATATTAAAGCTGGCCATCTTCAACCGGCTTCTTTTTTTATAAAATTTTGCCCGATGCCACATCTCTTTCTAAACTTTCAGCTTCTCTTTTAGCCGTATCGCTATCATATCCTGCAAAGGCCACTAAAAATGAATAACAGTTTGCAAAAACATAACTCCTTCCAAATTCCAACACTTCTCTCTCAAATATTTTTGCCTGTCTCATAGCTGACCCTGGTTGTCTATTTTGTAATATCAAGCTTGCATAATACCTAGAGTAAACTTGGCTGTTGCCTTGCTCAAGTTGTTCTTCATATATACTCGCACCTCTTGATGCTGCACGTTCATTTTGTCCCTCTTTTACAATTGTCTCAGCAAAGCATAATGAATATTGATAACTATATCCCATACGTCTTTTTATATCAAATATTCTTGCGATAGTGCTAGCAACTATACACGGTTCCTGGCATTCAACAACCTCGTATGAATATATTGTTGCATAATTTGAATTTCTACCACATTTTATCTCTTGCTCGTAAATTCTCGCACGTCCTTTTGCTTGAAATATATCAGTTTCTGAACACATTTCCAATCTAGCATACTCACTTGCATAATGAAATCCATGCCCTTGATCCATTAACTCCTTAATTATTTCAATTCTATCTCTTGCTTTTTCAGGATCCAGCTTCTCTATTCTTGTCAATCTAACATATTCTCTTGCCAGATTGAAATCTTCATATACCGAGAGTTCTTTCTTTATTGCCTCAACCAATTCCCTTGCTTTCGATTCATCAATTAATTCTTCAACAACTAGCCTTGCATATTCAGCTGCAATATCATAATCCTCGCCTTTTTCAAATGTTTCTTGCAATATTTTAGCCCGTCTTTTCGCTTGCACATCTTCCACAGCATATCTTGATATCAAGCCAATATAATTAGATAAATAATCATCTTTTTCTCTAAATTTTAATTTATCATCCACCTTAGGCTTTCCATATATAAGCATATCGTTAATGTTTCCTATTTTGTAACCATTTTTCAATGTTGCATATTCATATGCATAAATACTATTCTTACTTTTTCTCAATGCTCTCTCATATATTTTACTACATCTTTCTGCTCTCTTTTCAGCATCTTTTTCACTGACGCCATTGGCTATTGCAAATGCATATTCCTTTGCATAAATTTCAGTCTTTTCCTCTGCCAATTTCTCAAAATACATATCCACCTGAATCCTTGCCTTTTCCTTTTCAGACTTATATTCTTCAACTAACCTCGCATATTCCTGCGCATATAAACGATCCTTTCCATTTTTAATAATTTCACTTTCAACTATTCTTGCCTGTCTCTTTGCTTGTCCTTTTGCAACTTTACAAGCCACAATCAATCTTGCATATTCACTTGCATACCAATAACTATTTCCTCTTAACTCTCGTTCAAATACTTCTGCCTGCTTCCTTGCTAGACTGTCTCTAATTCCACAATTCACAACCAATCTCGCGTATTCATTTGCATATTCATAACTTTGCCCCATTTGAGTTACTTCATATTCGATTAATTCTGCCCTCCTCCTTGCTTGCCTTTCTTCAACATTACATCCTACATTTAATCTCGCATATTCTCTTGCATAACAATAACTATTTCCTTTTAATTCTCGTTCAAATACTTCTGCCTGCTCCCTTGCTAGATCATCTTGAACGTTGCATTCCACAGTCAGCCTTGCATATTCGCTTGCATATTCATAACTTTTCCCTTTTTTAGTTACTTCATCTTCAATTACTTCTACTCGTCTCCTTGCTTGCCCTTCTTCAACATTCCAATCTACAACCAGCATTGCATATTCCCTTGCATATTCATAGCTTTTTCCATTTTTAATAACCTGATCTTCAATTATTTTTGCCTGTCTCTTTGCTCGCTCTTTTTCAACATTACAAGCCACAGTCAATCTTGCATATTCTCTTGCATACAAACAACTATTCTCCTTCAATGCCTGTTCAAATACTTTTGCCTGTATCTTTGCTTTTTCATCCTCAATATTGCATCCCACATTCAGTCTCGCATATTCTATTGCATACCAATAACTATTTCCTCTTAATTCTCGTTCAAATACTTCTGCTTGCTTCCTTGCTAGGCTGTCTTTAATTCCACAATCCACAACCAATCTTGCATATTCACTTGCATATTCATAACTTTGTCCCATTTGAGTTAC
>CAKSSR010000043.1 GCA_934489735.1 uncultured Eubacteriales bacterium
CTCTAGTTCTGTATTTTCGTTATTGCTTTGCTCCGAGATCATAATTTTATACCTATTACAATCATTATCCAGTAAAAAATATTTAATTGTCGTTTCGTTTTGCCAACTTCGTATTTTATTTAAATTTCTTTCTATAATCAAAGTCTTCATTTTATATTCTATTTCTCCCTTTTTCTTAATAAATCTTCTATAACTTCGTTTGATTGTTCTAACGATATTGAATTTTCGTATAAGAATTCAATTAAATTCAAAGCTTTTTCTTTATCGTCAAATAACTTGTTAATTTCTATTTCTGTACATTTGCCGTCAGTTTGCTCTAAAATTATAATTTTATATTTATCATAATTATCTTTAGATAAAAAGTATTTAATTATCGCTCCCTCTTGCCAATTTCTAATTTTACTCAGTTTTCTCTCTGCTATTAAAGTTCTCACTTTATTTTTATCTCCTTTGTCTTTTAATAAATCTTCTATAACTTCATTTGATTGCTCTAATGATATCGAATTTTCATACAAGAACTCAATTAAATCTAAAGCTGTCTCTTTATCGTCAAATAGCTTATTAATTTCTATTTCTGTATATTTACCGTCAGTGATCTCTGAAATTATGGTTTTATATTTATCATAACTATCTTTCGATAAAAAGTATTTAATTATCGTTTCCTCTTGCCAATTTCTAATTTTACTTAATTTTCTTTCTGTTACTAAAGTACTCACTTTATTTTTATCTCCTTTGTCTTTTAATAAATCTTCTACAACTTCGTTTGACTGTTCTAATGGTATCGAATTCTCATATAAAAACTCAATTAAATTTAAAGCTATTTCTTTGTCATTAAACAATCTATCAATCTTTATTTCATTATTATCGTTTTGATCCACAATTACAATTGTATGACTAGTTTCATCATTTGAAGATAAGAAATATTTAATTAATTTTTCATTTTGCAGTCCTCCTATTCTGTTAAATCTTTTTTCTCTGATTAATTTCTTCAATTTAATATATACCTCCGATTTTTATTATTATTATATATTTTTTCTAAATGCTTTTTAACATTATAACCCTTTCGTGTTCTACTCTCAAGTAATATTTTGGATTTTCCATCATTTTCTACCAAGTGTATAAATCTAACACTATTATTTAAATATAATTATTCATGTTACGTCTATTGCAAGTTCCTAGTCAAAATAATATTGATAAACATGTAAGGTCCCCAAATGAAGATATCTTTAACTTTGTATTCAGAAGTATGTTACCCAAATATTTTGTTAATTTATTCCTTATTACATATTTGGTTTAATATTGTCATTGTATTATTTTTTATTCTCATATTTTCACCCTGGCTAATCTTTAAAGACTAAAATAGTCAAGGCAGGCCTGTAAAAATTATAATTAGTTAGAAAATTAAATAGGTGTAACCTGTGGATGATTGAGAATAGAAATTTTGAATTTAAATAAAATAAGTAAAATATAACATAAATCAAGATAATTACTTATTTTTACTCAATATTTTGCATTTGTTTGCACTGTGCAATGGTAAAAGTGTCTGTATTGGCTTCATATGAATTGTTTTGCGAATGGCTTTTGTATATTTAGATGTATTATTTACCCACATTATTTGGCCTAAAAACTTACATTAAATATAAGATTAATAATTATATTTAAATGGAAGCGTTGTATTTATGCATTTGGTAGAAAATGATAAAAAGTCCCAAAAATTACTTAAGAATAAAACAGGAAGGGTTTATAATGTTAAAAAGCGTTTAAAAGACAGAATTAAAACACAATAATGACGCTGCATTACAATAATACAAATTGGAGGTACATATTAAATTGAAACATTTGATTAAGAAAAAGAAATTTAGTAGAATAGGAGGACTGAAAAATGAAAAAATAATTAAATATTTCTTATCTTCACATGATGAAACTAATTATGCAATTATAATTATGGATCAAAATGATAATAATGAAACAAAGATTGATAAATTATTTAGTAACAAAGAAATAGCTTTAAGTTTAATTGAGTTTTTATATGAGAATTCTATACCATTAGAGCAATCAAGCAAAGTTATAGAGGATTTATTAAAGAATGAGGAGAATAAAATATAATGAAAAATTTAGTTGCAGAAAGAAAATTAAGTAAACTAAGAAATTGGCAAGAGGAAATGATAATTAAATACTTTTTATTAAAAAATGATTACGACAAATATAAAATTTTAATTTCAGAGCAAATCAATAATGAAAATAAAGAGCTAGAAATTAATAAGCTATTTGATGATAAACAGACAGCTTTAGATTTAATTACATTGTTATGCGAAAATTCAGTACCACTCGAGCAGTCAAATGAAGTTATACATAACTTTATAAAATAAATAAGAATGGATAAAAAATCCCATAACTGTTAGTGAACTGATTTCGTTTTCATATGGTTTTATATGTCTGTATTCCCTTGGCATAACTTTTTACCCCCTTGATATATATCCTACATCAAGAGGGGTTTCTTTTCAATTGTCCTTTTTTTACGGACTTGTTCAGATGTATGGGTAGGGATGTAGTCTTTAATGATTGTATAATAAAAATGAAGAATATGATAAACAGACAAATGAGATTGATAGAGAAACGATATGATAAAGTTAAAGAAAAGGTTAGAATCTGGAGAAAAATCCTATAAATAAGAGGGGAAATGGTAAGATGATGTGATGAAATTATTCATGTTTATATCGATGCAGAGGAAAAACCAATATAGAACAGATGAGAGATTGAATAAATAATTATCATAGGGTTAGTTTAATTATGAAAAATACACAAAATTGCTTGATGTAAAGTGCAAATATATGTTATAATAATTAAGAAAATACTTTATTTTTTAAAAGGGGTGGTTAAAATGAATATGGAAATTGTAATGTGCAAAGAGGATTTTGAGGGAAGGATTGGAATTTTGTATTATGAATCGTTGCTTTCAACTGTACAATATATGAATGCAAATCATCCTATTTATAATTTTAGAAAGGGAGCTTGCTATTGTAAATTGTTTTCATATCTGTTGCCTATAGACGGGGATATAGATATCAAAGAAGGCGAAGAAGAAAAGACAATAAAATACGATGGATTTCCGATATTGGATGAAAATGGTGATATGGATATAGAGGCGGCTAAAAAGGCATGTGAAAAATATGACTGGAAGAGAGTTAAAGGAAGAGGTCTGACTTTGTATGAAAGGGATATACCATTAGTCGATTTTGTAAATAGTGACAAGATACAATATTGCGATATGTTTTATACAACAGATAGTTTAGAAAGGTATCGTGGAGTACCAGGGAGTTGGATTACGCTTGATCTTAATAAGCCTTATAGGATAGAAATAGATGAAAGTAAATTTGAAGTAATAAAGTAAATGTAGAACTGAAGAGACAGGTCAGTATGTTATAAAAAGGCTACAGACTTGCCCGGTGGATAGGTAGGAATGTGCATTAGATATAGCAGAAAGATTGAGAGAAATGGTCATGCCAGAGGATAAAATAGCTGAAATTGTTGAAATAGACAAAGAAGCATTAGATAAAGCTACAAATGATAAGTAGTATAGAAGAGCATCAGGACTTAATTAGGTCTTGATGCTTTAACTTTATGCAAACGAAGAGAGGGCGGCAAAAGGGGGATTAGAGGCTAAATGAGGGAAAGATCATGCAATAAGGATGAAATTGAAAGGATATAGTTACTTACCGGTAGAGTTTTTATAATCTTTTAACATGGAGCGCACTTTGAAGTGATATGATAAAGTGACGAGAGACAAGGAAAAGATTAGAAAATGATGAGAATATTCACGCTTGCATTGGCGCAGGGGGAATAATTAGGTTATCCTCTTGTTAAAGTAGTGGTGGTAATGGTATAATAAAAGAAGTATCGAGAGATTTCTAAGTGAGATGGAAGTGAAATTGTGCAAAGAAAGATTAATTTTATTTATAGCAACTTTACAATTGTTATAACGATATTTATGTCGATGATATTATTTTCAGGATGTTCTATAACTTTATTTGATTCAGAGGACATACTTGCTATACCGAAGCCAACGGGTTATTGTGCTGAGATTCAAACAATATTAAATAATATTTATGGAGACGATGTAAGTTTAGTTTATCCGAACAGAGGTGATTACTGTTCTGCTGTGACCATGATGGACTTAAATGGGACAGGAACGAGTCAAGCGGTGGTATTATATGAAGAAGGAAGACCGAGGAAGCTACACATGATGTTAGTGGACAACAAGAACGGGAGTTGGGTAAAGATAAATGATTTTGTCAGTGAAGCGACGGAAGTAGACAAGATATGTTTTGAAGACTTAGACAATGACGGGGTGAAAGAGGTCATAATAAGTTACAAAACTGCAGGAAGTTTATTTAATAAAGTAGGAGTATACGTATTCAAAGACAACGAATATAAAGAAATTTTACTTAGAGAGAGGTGTTCTGATTTTGTAGTTGGTGACTTTGACAATGACAAGCAAAGAGAATTATTATTATTATCGATAAAATCAGGGACTTCTATAGCATCTGGCAAGCTGATAAAGATAAATGAGAATGAACTAATAGACAATTTGATAGGGGTAGTTCAACTAGACTCAAGGGTGACAGGGTATTCGCAGGTACTAGTTGGGAGGATAAATGAATATCAATATGGAGTAGTTATTGATGGGAACATAGGGCCTGACAGGATGCTTACAGAAATTATATACTGGGATGAATATAACAAGAAATTAATGTCTCCCCTATACAATTTAAAGGCAGACATTGAGAATTTTTCAATTCGTGACAACAATACGATGTCGAAAGACATAAACAATGATGGAATAATAGAGATACCATCAGTATTGCCATCGCCAGGATATTGGGACAGCAAGTCAGGACTGCTTTGTTTTTACACAGCTTGGAATGTTTTCGATACTATAAGTAATTCTTATGACTCTGTTGAGAATATGTTTATAAATTATATAGACGGTTATTACTTTAAGATTCCTGACATATGGATTGGTTGCGTCACTGCGAAGATAGAAGCGATGACAAAGACATTGACGTTCAGCAGATGGGTAAAGACAGGCTTTGGGACGAAAGCATCAGGGGAAGCGATTTTAAAAATTCAAGTATTTTCAGCATCTGACTGGGAGGTATTACCGAACAAGAACGATTTTGTTGTACTAGAGGTTAATAAAGACAACGTTTACGTAGCAAATTTAACGATGACAGAAGGGAAATATGCGCTTGATAGAGTAGATGTCAAAAACAGGTTTAAACTTGTCAACTATCATATACCGTAATGTGTCGAAATTTATCAAATGATTAGAAAACAGAAGGGACATACGAACGATAGATCATAAAAGAGATATCATTGAGAACCTTAAGGTAAGGAAGAGAATGTAAAATTGGAAGCATTTATTAAGAAAAGGTTTATGTATGTCACAAATTAATAGAAATATTTTATCGAAAGGAGAGCGGTGTCAATAAAATATAGTGACCCGTAATTAATTATGAAAAAGGTTTTAGTAACAGAAGATGAGACTACTATAAGGGAATTTGTAGTGATCAATTTAAAAAGAGCAGGTTATGATGTGGTTGAAGCGGACTGTGGGGAAGTAGCTTTAGAGCAATTTAGAGCATGTCCAGATGAATTTGATATTATACTTTTAGACATATCTATGCCAGGGATAGACGGATTTACAGTTTGTAAAGAATTGAGAAAAATGAGTGGAACAATAGGCATCATAATGTTGACAGCGAGGACTCAAGAAATGGACAAGGTAACAGGACTTATGCTAGGGGCAGACGATTATATAACAAAACCATTCAGTCCATCAGAGTTAGTTGCACGAGTTGATGCATTGTATAGGCGATTGGCACTAGCGCATATGAGACAGGAAAACAATTTTAAAGATGAGATTAAATTAGGCGATTTTGTTCTTAACTTAAGGAAGAGAATATTGACAAAAAGAGGGGAACAAATAGAATTGACTCAAGTAGAATTTCAGATAATGGAATATTTCTTCTCGAATCCAGGCACAGTTTTAAGCCGGACGAATATACTCAGTCATGTGTGGGGCGAGTCATATTTAGGAGAAGAAAAGATAGTTGATGTTAACATTAGAAGAATAAGAATGAAAATAGAAGACAATCCATCTAATCCACAGAATATTATTACAATATGGGGACTGGGTTATAAATTTTGTGAGTGAGTAGAGACTAAATAAGTGAGAAAAATCATGATCAATGAAGGGAAGTTGGCGCAAATTAAGAATATATTTGACAACAGATTTTTGAAGATAAAAGGAATTACTAGAAGATGGTTACTAAACACATTGTTTTTTATATCACTTGTCTTGATTTTGATAGGGTTAGGCTTTCTATTTATTATAAAGGGCTATTTTTACAGTAGCATACAGCAATCACTTAGGTCATATTCGTTGGAATTTTATAACGTCTTTAATGAATATGAAAGCAGATCTGTAGACGCATTTGACAAAAAGGCTATAGAATATACGAAGCAATTTGAGTATAAGAAAGTAATAGAAATAACATTCTATAATAATAATGATGAACCGATAGCTAATTCTACAGGATTTTTACCGGATGAGAATCAGGAGAAGCCGGACTATAACAAAGCGAAGCTATCAAGTGACAGAACAGGAGAATGGTCTGGAAGGTTGACATCGGGCGAGAATGTATCGGCAATTACAAGGGCCTTTTATAATTCTAGTGGAGAGTATTACGGAGCGATTAGATATATTGTCTCAATGGAGAACGCAGACAGAAAGATACTAACTTCTGGCTCAGCATTACTTTTTGTCATATTAGTAATAATCATCTTTGTTATATTATCTGGCTTATATTTTATAAAAACAATCATCAATCCAGTAAGAGAAATAGGAATGACTGCAAAAAAAATAGCTTTAGGTGACTTTGACTATAGAATAGATAAGAAATATGACGACGAAATAGGGGAACTATGTGATATAATTAATTATATGGCAGGAGAACTTAGAAATACAGAGAAAATTAAGAATGACTTTATATCCTCAATATCTCATGAACTAAGGACACCACTTACTGCGATTAAAGGCTGGGCAGAGACAATAATGTCGGGAGTGATGTCGGGAGAAGCTGCAGATCAAGAAATGACAGAAAAAGGGTTATCTATAATAGTCCATGAGTCAGAGAGATTATCAGGAATAGTAGAAGAATTATTGGATTTTTCTAGAATCCAGACAGGAAAAATGAAACTTAGAATGGATAAAATGGACGTACTTGCAGAGTTGGCTGAAGCAGTATATATGTTTAAAGAAAGATCTATATCAGAATGTAAAGAGTTGAAATGGCATGAACCAAGGATGCTCTCACCGATATTTGGAGACAAGAATAGACTTAAGCAAGTATTCATCAACATATTAGATAATTCATTTAAATATACTCAGAAGGGAGGAGTGATAAGCGTAAGTGCAAAAGAGGACAATGGACAGATAATAATAAGCGTTACAGACAATGGGTACGGAATTCCAAAGCAGCATATGCCAAGGATAAAAGAGAAGTTCTATAAGGCAAATATGACACAAAGAGGATCTGGTATTGGATTGGCAGTGGCAGACGAGATTATTCAATTGCATAAAGGAATTTTAAATATAGCAAGCGAAGAGAATCTTGGGACTACAGTGACGATAACTCTTCCTGCTATGACGGAAATGAATAATGAGAAAGGAATATAGTGATTGGAAGAAAATTATGATATAAATAAAGGAATGAATTGACAGATGTCGACTTAAGAAAAATATGAAGAAAGGCAGGTGAGACCATTGTTAATTTAAAATATTAATAATGGAATAATATGGACGAAAAGAAAGAAAAAAAGATTATAACTTCAATTGGAGGACAGGCATTAATAGAAGGAATATTGATGAGAGGACCACAAAAAGATGCAGTGGCATTGAGAGATCAAAAAAATGGAGAGATAGTAAAGGAATTTATACATATCGATAGCATAAAAAATAAAAGCAATGTGTTTAAATTACCTTTCGTTAGAGGAATAGTGGGCTTCATTGATTCAATGAGAGTTGGACATAAAGCATTGATGTTGTCGGCAAATAAGTATTCCGAAGAAACGGAAGACGAACCTGTAGAAATGTCTAAGTTTGAGAAATGGTTGGATGATAAACTTGGAGACAAAATGACAGTGGCAATAACCACTTTATTTACAGCATTAGGAATATTATTATCAATTTTCTTATTTTTTGTGGTGCCGGTATGGATTTTTAACCTGATGTCAAGTAATTTTACGTTTTTGCAGGATTCGGTTATCTACAGGTCAGTTTTTGAAGGGATTTTTAGAATTGTTTTATTTTTGTTATATATAATAATATGTTCTCAAATGAAAGAAATGAGAAGAGTCTTTCAATATCATGGGGCAGAGCATAAAACTATATTCTGTTATGAAGCAAGAGAAGAATTAACTGTGGAAAATGTGAAGAAATTTAAGAGATTTCATCCGAGATGTGGAACAAGCTTTATCGTCTTAATGCTATTGGTGGGAATAATAATAGGATTATTTATACCGGCTACTAATCCAATTACGAGAGCTGTAATAAAAATATTGCTATTGCCGATAATGGTTGGGATCGGATATGAATTGATAAAGTTATGTAGTAGAACAGAGAATGCAATAACAAGGATTATAGCTGCACCAGGTTTGTGGATGCAACGTATAACGACTAAAGAACCTGATGACGATATGATAGAAATAGCGATAGCAGCAATGCAAGAAGTTATACCAGAGAATGGAGAAGACCAAATTCAAGTGGCAGAGAAGTAAAAACAGAGAGAAAGGAGAAAAAATCATATAATGACTCTTGAGCAAGTTTATAAATTTGGAAAAGATAAATTGAAAAGTATATATAATTATGATATGTCCAACGAAATTGTACTATTGATGCAGAAATGTTTTAATATAACTAAGAATGATATTATAATTAATCATGATAAGACAGTAGATGATGACAAATTTAAGGAATTTTTATCATTTGTTAATCGTCGATTAAATAAAGAACCTTTGCAATACATCTTGGGCAAATGGTCGTTTATGGGAAATGGCATATTGGTTGGACCGGGAGTCTTTATACCAAGATATGATACAGAGACATTGGTAGAAGAAACTATTAAATTGATTGACGATGATAAGAATTGTAAAATAATTGAACTGTGCGCTGGAAGCGGGGCAATATCAATTGCATTGAGTAAGATAATGCCAGCCTTAGAAATTTCAGCGATAGAGAAGTCTACAAGAGCATTTGAGTATTTATTAAGTAATATTAAAATGAATGACTGTAACGTAAAAGCAATTAATGCGGATATATTTGATTATATAAATGAAGTTCCGGATGAGAGTATTGATGTATTGGTATCAAATCCGCCATATATACGGACAAATGATATTGATGACTTGGATGACGAAGTTAAAATGGAACCAATTGAGGCTCTCGACGGGGGATGCGATGGGTTGACGTATTATAGAGAAATTTCAGGAGAATGGAAGAAAAAAGTGAAAAAAAACGGCTTTTTGATTGTGGAAATTGGATTCGATCAAGGAAATGATGTGAAAAGTATATTGGAACTTGATGGATTTAAAGAAATTTCTATAATTAAAGACCTGAGCGCAATGGACAGAGTGGTAGTGGCTAAGAAATAATGATCAAAATAATTGAATTTATTAAAGGAAGGATAAATAAATGAAGGGAATTTTTAGTTTTAGTATGGCTGCAGTTGGAATTGCTTTGCTTTTCTCATTGAATTCGGCAGCAATTGATAATAATAATATTTTGGGAAATGATCAATCTTTGAACCGTAGCATTGATTATCGCTATGCATATGATCGTATGATGAAAAGTAATTTGAATAGAGAAATGGCAAATGAATTGGCTTTGCAATATGAAACCTTTAGAAAACTTGGAAATAGTAAAGAAAGTGCAATGTCTAAAGTGATGCAATCTTTGATTATATTGACTAGAAGACAAGAAAATTATGATCTTTGCTTGAAAAATGGACATAGTATTTGCTATGCGGAGGCATTTGTTGACCTGCTGGAGGAAGAAGAAGCAAGTGACGAAGAGGCTGAAAAGTATTCGTTACTTTATGAGAAATTGATGACTTTAGGCTATAATAAAAATGAAGCTTGGGAAATCGTTTG
Organism: uncultured Eubacteriales bacterium; assembly: GCA_934489735.1. Taxonomy (GTDB): domain Bacteria; phylum Bacillota; class Clostridia; order Oscillospirales; family Acutalibacteraceae; genus CAKSSR01. The sequence goes on from CAKSSR010000043.1 coordinate 10,213, forward strand.
CCAAAGGCTAGAACATGACAGAATTAATATAGAACAGTTTGCATAAAATGGCACGGGTGAGTAATTTAACGGTTGTTCACTCGTGCTATAAGTATAAATAAAATATTTTAAGGATATAATAAAAGAAGTTAACAACCTATTAACATATTTTTGAATCTGAGCTTAAGGAATGATAAAATTTATGACTTCTATTAAATTATATGGACCTAAATGTGATGATAATATAAATAAGATTATTTTGAATTCTTTGAATCAATATGGCATTGCTATTAGTAAGAAATATGATGAAATATTGTTTGTCGATAATGTGCATGACAACTTTAAGGACCAAAATATTAATGTCTTTAAAAATACTTTCAAAATAAATAGACATATGACAGAATTTAATGAGAATTCTATAAATATAATTGATTCTCAGAATGAACATGCTATAAGTTACTTGAATAATAGAAAGGAAACAACTGTTACATGTGGAGTCTCAAATAAGAATTCGCTTATGATGGAAAGCTTGACCCAGTATAAGGCTATAATCAGCCTTCAAAGAAATATAAAAACATCTAACGAATTGATATGCCCGCAAGGATTTAAAATTGAACTGTTTAATGAAATAGGTATCTACCCTTTGTTGGTTACAAGCGCAATTTTATTAATAGCTGGTATACCTTCAGAAAATGGATATACATTTTGATATTCTGTAACCACTGAGTCGAAAAAAGTATAAAATGGTATGACGAGGTGGTGATTATGAATAGATATTATAAAAGAAATCTACGACGAAAATTGGTATTCTTATTGGCTTTCGCTTTGATCTTCGTAATATTTGTTGAGGTTAGATTTAGACCAATAATAAAATCTATTGCATTTGCTCAGGCTCATAACGTCTCTATGACTATAATAAATAAGGCAATCCTATCAGAAATATCAAGCGGGAATAACGATTACTCAAATTTGTTGATCATCGATAAGAACCAGAACCAGGAAGTGCTATCAATTAATACGGATGTGGTTAAATTAAATTCCCTTAGATCGAAAATATTTGAGTTTATTGAGGAAAATGTGTCAAGCAATAACTTGATAAAAATAAAAGTGCCTTTGGGAACTTTGACTGGACTTGAGATTTTGAACGGCAGAGGACCAAATATCACTTTGAAAACATATGTCGATGGCTGTACTTCATCAGACTTTATTAGCGATTTCTCAGAGGCTGGAATAAATCAGACTAAGTATAGACTATATATAAATATATCTATGGATATGCATATAATAATGCCAGGTATGACTGCTTGTGAAAATATTAAAAGCTCTATACCAATTTCAGAAACTATTATTGTCGGAAAAGTACCAACTTTGTTGGCTAACTCAAGTATGCATAAGCAATAAATATGCATTGTATGATAATAATTTGTCATTTTATGAGTAAATTTGATATTAATTTTAGATAATTGAAAGGGAAAAGTGTGTACAAGGTAAAAGTTAAAAAAGATTTAAAAAAACTGTTGACAAAAGGGTATGCCGGATGATATACTAATGAA
>CAKSSR010000044.1 GCA_934489735.1 uncultured Eubacteriales bacterium
GTTATTTACTTCAATCATGTCGTTCACTTTCCTTATATATTATTTATATTTCTAATAAATGTGCTTTTTATATCTTTATGAATAATTTATAATTGCTTTTCCTTTTCCGTATTTTTACTACATCTAATTAATTTGATGTTTGTTACTTCTGTTTGTTCATTATACCAGTTGTTTTTGCAATGGTTTAATTATATTCTTTTTTTATCAAGTGTTTATTGTGTAATACTTCCATTATAGCAAAAATAAGTGCTTAATATACAATGTTGGTTTGATGTAATATTATCTAATAAGCATAAAAGCTTAAATCTCTTAAAACCATAATTGGAATAGTTCTAGGAGTTTGTATTGAAAAATTAAGTATATCTACTTTTACGTGGATTCTATTATGTTGTCTTTAATATTTTTAAGTCTACTTTTATTCTGTTGCAAAAGAATTCAATAGAACCATTTCCAAGCCGTTCGTCCATGGTTTCATCATCCTGCCATTCTATTACTTCTATTAAATCATCGTATAATAGTTTGCATTGGTTTATACTGTTTGTGTAAATTTTTGATAGAGAATCACAGTATTCAAATGCCTCCTCAATTGTATTGATCTTTGGGATATCAATACAAATTAAATTTGTGCAGTTACTAAATGCGCTTTCCCCTATAGTCTCGAGCTTAGGGAAAGAAGCTTCAATTAAGTGTTCGCAATTGCTGAATGCTTCTTTTTCGATATCTTCAACATTTGGCAAATCTGTTTCTTCTATTTTTAATAGTCCAGATTTTGAAAAAACTCTTTTACTAATTGTTTTGAGGTTAGGAAAACAAACCCTGGTTAATTTATCGCATCTGCGAAAAGCGGATGATTCAATATCCTTAACATTTGGTAGATCTGTTCGTCGTATTTCTAATAATCCAGAGCGTTTAAAAGCACCTTGTCTAATGGTTGTAACGGATGGGGCTTCAATTTGAACTAGATTTTTACATTCAGCAAATGCATCCTTCCCTATTATCTCTATATCATCGCTGCATATAACTCTTTTTATATTTTGATTATTAGCAAAAGCTTTTTTTTCGATTATATTACCATATCCTTTAAAAAATGTTAAAGTTCCATTCTGGTCTATTTCATAGTGTTTATCTGAATATTGCCTTTTTTGAGGCGGTGGATTGTAATAGGTTTGCTGTTGACTAAAGCCTTGTTGACCGTACAGTGCCTGGGATTGGGGAGGCTGTTGAAATTGAATAGGAGCAGTTTGCTGTGGTATACCAAACAAACTTAATAGTTTATCAAATTCTTCATTTGTTAATTCACCTTGTTTTGATTTTAAGAGATCTAATTCTTGAAGTCGATAATTACTTGATTCCAAAAGAAATGTATTGAATATGTACATAGGTCCAACTCTAAAACAAGATTTTTTTAGAAAATCGTCAAATGTTTCTATGTTGGGATAGGATTTTATTCTAATGTAAGAATTCCTATTTCTTATAAAATTTATATTTTTATTTATGGGGCTTGCTTTGATTCTGTTGATTAATTCATTTAATTTTTTGAGTTCTCTTCCAAAATCTGTAATGCTAGATAGATTTTCAATATTATTACAAAATAAAAATACTTCTGAGCTATCATCTCTGATTACTTTGAAAATTTTACAATTATTTACGTCTTGTAAACCTGGAGTAGAATAAGCCTCAAGAGCTTCACCTATATTTATTGATTGTTGATAATTTGAAAGGTTGATCCCACTTTGTCTGAATTGACCAGTAGGGTTATTTAAATCTCCTTGAAAGTTAAAATTAATAAAACTTCCGTTATTTACTTCAATCATGTCGTTCACTTTCCTTATATATTATTTATATTTCTAATAAATGTGCTTTTTATATCTTTGTGAATAATTTATAATTGCTTTTTCTTTTCCGTATTTTTACTACATCTAGTCAATCTAAGTTTTGTCGCTTCTGATTGTCCATTGTAGTAATCGCTTTCAATCATAATTTAATTATATTCTTTTTTTATATTTTCGTCAAGTATTTATTAAATATAACCATTAAAACAGAAATAAGTACGTAATATAAATATTGATTTAATTTATATTACCTAATAAATATAGGATTTTAATTTCCTGAAAACTATCATTTTTGATAGCTTTAGAGTCTTACATTTATCAAGTTATTTTATATTTTTTATTGTTCGAATGATAAAAAATATTTATTTAATAATTAATATATGTATCTTTTATTCCATCATTCATCGGATGCTTTTTCAAATATATCTAGATTTTCGCAATTTTAGAGTGCATGTTTTTCTATTTTGTTTATGTTGTTGAAAAATATGTATACCATGAGCATACAAGGACTTTCTTGTTGGTTAATTACATTTTTAGTCGAATTGTAAAAATTGATTTTTTTTCTAAAACGATGTATAATATAATCTTACTATATTATTATATATGAGGTGATAATTTGATTAAGACGTTATTAAAATATGTTGGAAAATACAAAAAGAAGTCGATATTGGCATCATTATTCACGGCTGTCGAAGTTTTTACAGAGATATTTATCCCATTTGTGGCATCTTACTTGATAGATACAGGAGTTAACTTGCATGATATGGCCAACGTATATAAATATGGAACGATAATGTTTATTTTATCTATAGCATGTATGGCTTTGGGAACACTTGGGGGGAAATTTGCATCTGAAGCATCATCAGGCTTTGCTGCGAACCTAAGAGAAGGGATATATAGGAATATCCAGAAGTTTTCTTTTTCTAACATGGATAAATACGGGACGCCGAGTCTTATTACAAGAATGACAACCGACATTACAAATGTACAAGATGCCTACAAAACGTTGTTAAGGATTACGGTAAGGGCACCATTGGTTTTAATAATCAGCATGATTATGTGCTTTATTACAAATGTTAAGCTAAGTCTTATATTTTTAATTGCGATAGTTGTATTATCAATTGCTTTGGCTATCATAACAATGAAATCTTTTAGATTATTTGCAGAAGTTTTTAAGAAATATGACCATTTGAATGAAGATGTAGAAGAAAATATAATTGCGATTAAAGTTGTTAAAGCTTATGTGAGAGAGGATTATGAAAATGATAAATTTGTAAGAGCAACCGAGCATTTATTTAAATTGTTTAGCAGAGCAGAGAAAATATTAGCTTTAAATAGTCCAATAATATTCTTAGTAATATATTCTTGTTTTATTGCATTGTCATGGTTTGGAGCCAATTTCATTATTCAAGGAGAATTAACGACAGGAAGTATAACTTCACTATCAAGTTACATTATGAGTGCATTGATGTCATTGATTATGCTATCAATAATATTTGTAGAGGTGAACATAAGTATAGCAAGTGCATACAGAATTGCAGAGGTCTTGAACGAAAAGTCAGAAATAGTTAGCCCAGAGCATGCCATAATGGAAGTACCTGATGGGGGCATAGTATTTAATCATGTATACTTTTCATATAAAGACAAGAATGTACTATCGGACATAAATATCAGCATAAAGCCATGCGAAACGGTAGGAATAATAGGAGTGACTGGAAGTGGAAAGTCGACTTTAGTCAATTTGATTAGCAGACTATATGACGTTACAGAAGGGAGCATACTAGTAGGAGGAAATGACGTAAAGTTATATGATCTAGATGTATTGAGAAAGGAAGTTTCAGTTGTCCTACAGAAAAATATATTATTTTCAGGGACTATTTTAGAAAATTTAAGGTGGGGCAACGAAAATGCAACCGAAGAGGAATGCAAGCAAGCGTGTCAGATAGCATGTGCTGATACATTTATAGAGAAATTTAATGATAAATATGAAAAAGTGATAAAAAGAGGAGGGAATAACGTTTCAGGAGGGCAAAGGCAGAGACTATGTATAGCCAGGGCACTTTTAAAGAAACCGAAGATATTAATTTTAGATGACTCAACAAGTGCAGTTGATACGATTACAGATTTAAAGATTAGGAAAGCTTTTTTAGAGAAGATTCCGAATGTTACTAAGATTATTATATCTCAAAGAGTCTCAAGTATAAAAGATTCAGACAGAATATTAATCTTAGACAACGGAAGGGTAAGCGGGTTTGACTCCCATAAAGAATTATTGAAATCGAATGACCTATATAGAGGAATATTTGAGTCTCAAGAGACAAATGGAGGTGATGTAAGTGAAGAATAAAACTAATGTAAGCAAGATATTCCCAGCTATTTTATATATGTTTAAAAACTACAAGGTTTTATTAATAATAGCATTTGTATGCTTAATAGGATCTGTCAGCGTAGAGCTAATTGGTTCTTTATTTATGAAAAATTTAGTAGATGATTACATTATGCCTATGCTGCAGACAAATAGTTCAGATTTTTCGAGATTGGCAAGAGCTCTTACTTCATTAGCTTTAATTTTTTTAGTGGGAGTATCAGTGGATTATATATTTAATAGACTAATGGTAACGGTAAGCCAAGGGACGATGAATAAACTTAGGATAGATTTATTTAAACATATGGAATCATTACCGATTAGATACTTTGACTTGAATTCGTATGGGAATATCATGTCAATTTATACTAATGACGTAGAAAATTTGCATTATTTCATGAGCCAGAGTGTATTGCATATACTAAGTTCTACGATATCTTTGATATCTGTAACGATAAGTATGTTTTTCTTAAACGTGCCACTTACTTTTGTATCCTTGATAGTATTGGTCATGTTATCATTTGTATTCATATTTAAATTCGGGGGAGTCTCTGCTAGATACTTTGACAAGAGACAATCAGATCTAGGGAACCTTAATGGATATATTGAAGAAATGATCCAAGGACAAAAAGTGATTAAAGTATTCTGCCATGAGCAAGAAAGTATAGACTCTTTTAAGGACCTGAATGAAAAGTTAAGAAAAAGTGCAACTAAGGCTGATATGTTTGCAAGTATTTTGATACCAATCAATGCAAATTTAGGAGACATAAGCTATGTATTATGTGCGATACTTGGATCGGTACTAGCTATTAACAATTTTCCAGGGATGACTATCGGAACTTTAATATCTTTTTTAGTTTTATGCAAAAATTTAACTCAACCTATAGTAAACATAAGCCAACAGATTGTAAGTGTCACGATGGCATCAGCAGGATCGAACAGAATATTTAAATTATTAGAAGAGGATCAAGAAAGTGATAGCGGAAGTGTTGAATTAGTACATGAAGACAACAAATGGCTATGGAAGATACCGACTGAAAAAGGAATTAAATATCAAGAAGTGAATGGGAATATTAATATTGACGATGTCAGCTTTGGATATGACCCTGGCAACTGTGTTCTACATGATATCGAACTATATGCAAAACCTGGTCAAAAGATAGCACTCGTTGGCAGCACAGGAGCAGGGAAGACGACTATAATAAACCTTATGAACAGATTTTATGATATAAATGACGGGAATATATCATGTGATGGAATAAGTATAAATAATATAAAGAAGAGTTCGCTAAGGAGAGCTATTGGAATAGTACTTCAAGACACATATCTATTCAGTGGAACCATTATGGATAATATAAGATATGGAAAGATTGATGCGACTGACGAAGAATGCATAGAAGCAGCTAAATTTGCAAATGCACATGAATTTATAAGCAAATTGCCAAAGGGATATCAAACATTGATAGGCAATAGTGGAATAAATCTTAGTCAAGGACAGAAACAATTGATATCAATAGCAAGAGTGGTAGTAGCAAATTGCCCGATATTGATATTGGACGAGGCAACCTCATCAATAGATACTTATACTGAAAAACTTATTCAAGATAGTATAAATAAATTAATGAAAGATAGAACGGCTTTTATAATTGCCCATAGATTGTCGACAATAAAGAATGCTGATTGTATAGCAGTCATAGAAAATGGAGAAATAGTAGAGAAAGGGACACATGATCAATTGATTGCTAATAAAGGAAGGTATTATAATCTATGCATTGGTAAATAATAATGATGAATCTTATTTAAATAAAGAAAGGATTTATTATTATGATTGACAAGATATGTCTGATTTTGACGATAATTGGAGGCCTGAATTGGGGCCTGATAGGAATATTTCAACTAGATTTAGTGGCATATATATGCGCAGGACAGGCTTCAATAGCAAGTAGAATAATTTATACATTGATAGGTCTAGCATCTATATGGACTATATCATTACTATTTAGAGATACTGAACTAGTGGAAGACAATAAGTAAAATTTATCTTAAGAAACAAAAAATGTTTATTTAGATTTAATTTAATGGTGATTTAAGTATTTTAATCACAAATTAAGTAAATTAATGAAAATTAAGAGAACCATCATGCCTTTTTAAGGATATGATGGCTTTTTTTATGATTGTTTTAAATTGTATAAGAAAGAAATCAAAAGTAGATAATAAGTTATACTAAAAACTATTATGGAGGAGTGAAAATGGTAAAGATAATTAAATTTTGAAAGATGTTTTTGATGGTTAAAAGAATCTTTTTGTGATAAAAGTTTGATCGAATAATAAATTTAAATATATTTAAGAAATTTATAATTATATTTTAAGTTTAGGATACTATCTTATAGAAAATTATATCGTTTTATACTTAAGTTAAAATGAAATAATATAAAAACAGATACCTTAAAAGACATATAATATAATTGATATTAACTAAATTGTATGTTTGTACAAATTTTATAATTTGTCTTTACAATATATATATATATATATAATGAATTCATAAAGAATAAATTAGATAATATTTAATAAAAGTTAGGAGGAATACAATTAATGAGAGATAAATTTATTTAAAAATAAGTATGGCATATTTGTTTTTGGCTTTGATTCTTTACCAAATGATAAAAACTTCAAATGATCAGAATTAATTAACGTAATAGAGTGACAAAATCGATTATAAATTGCATCTTAAAGACAAAATAGTAAGAATTCTGAATCAAAAAAATTCAATAAGGGGGAAGAGAATTTAAGATATTTTTTCGAAAAAGACAAAAGTGTTGAAAACTATTTACAATAAACTATTGATATTAATTGTTTTTGTTTATATTTTGAATTGTATAAGAAATTAAGAATAGATAATAAGTTATACTAAGAACGGTTATGGAGGAGTGAAAATGGCAAAGAAAATAATAAGTTTAATTGCATTATTATTTACTATTATAGGATTATTTTTTATAAATGTAATAGGAGTGGAAGGAAGAGATTTAGGTGAGTTGGGAATAACAGGAGGTTTGTATTTAAATGGACAAGAAATAATGTCTACGGAACCAGGAAAATATCAAGAAGTGAGATATCCGGCAACGTTACAGTTGTATTTATCATGGAGAATATCGGATGAAGACATAGAAGAAGGATCTACTTATACACTTCCAAATGGAATTGTAATGAATGATTCAATGCAATCTATAATGGGAGGAGGTGGAAATGAATTAGGTCAGGTATATTCTGAAGGAAATATGATTAGTATATCATATGACAAGCAGGCATTGAGAAAGGAATACGGATCTTCAGATTCTTATGAAATTTCAGTTAATTTGGAAGGAACATTAAGTACAAGCATCAGTAGTAGCGGAGATTTATCAAGGATTGAATTTACATTGCCAGGAGTAGGGACATATTATATAAGTCTTTTGGCGGACACTACGATTACTATTACGAAAAAAATAGAGGGAAATATTAATATTGACATGATAGACAGAGATTCTATTGGTTTTTCAATAGTAGGAGGCGAAGGTGCAGCCGAATATATGCTTTCGGATTTCGATTATAACAAAGAGACAAGACAATTTGAGAAAACTTTGATATATAGAGAAGGAAGTTATACTATAACAGAATTTTATTCAGATTTCGGTGAATATAAGTTGACTAAAATAGAATGTGGGGAAGGAGATAGTTTACAGGAATCTCCAGAGGTTAGTATTGATTTGATTGAAAGTGAGGAAAGTAATGTTACAGTAAATTTTATTAATTATTATAAAATGGAAAGTTCGGGAAGAATCGACATAGTATTAGTAAGCCCGCAAGGGGAAGGTTTAGGTGGCGGTAAGTTTGAATTGAGTTCAAATGGTGAGGTATATGGAGAATATGTCACAGATAGCGACGGATTTATAAATTTAGAAGGAATTTCAGAAGGTCAATATACATTGGAAGAAACTGAAATGCCATTTGGATATAATAAGGTGGCAAAAATAGACTTTTCATACCAAGATAACAATGTATATACAGAGGCTAAAAATGTGGTTGTATCTATAAATGATAGTATTCCACTAATAACAATCACAAATACTGTAGGGGAAGAACTGTATGATATAGTAATAAATAAGATAGACTCAGAAACTCAAGCAAATTTAGAAGGAGCTAAGTTAAAGGTAACAAGCGCAAGCGATACAGATAATGTAATATCAGAATGGACTAGTTCTTCTAAGGAAGGGCAGACAGTAAATTTAGAGCCAGGGAGCTATATTTTGACAGAGGTAACGGCACCGACGGGATATGATGCAATAAGTGCAGTACAGTTTGAAGTGACTCAAGAAGGGAAGATATCAGGACAAGAGAACAATGTATTAACGATAGGTAATACAAAGACTAAACATGAGATAGTAATAAGTAAGATAGATTCAGGAAATAAAGAAAAGTTAGCAGGAGCCAGCCTGAAAATAACAAGCGCAAGTGATACAGATAGCGTGATTTCAGAATGGGAGACTAGCGCAGATAAAGACGAGACATTAAAACTAGAACCAGGGAGCTATATTGTGACAGAGGTAACGGCACCGACTGGATATGATGCAATAAGCGCAGTACAGTTTGAAGTGACTCAAGAAGGGAAAATATCAGGACAGGACAACAATGTATTAACGATAAACAATGCAAAGACTAAGCATGAGATAGTAATAAGTAAGATAGATTCAGGAAGTAAAGAAAAGTTAGCAGGAGCCAGCCTGAAGATAACAAGCACAAGCGATACAGATAGCGTGATTTCAGAATGGGAGACTAGCGCAGATAAAGACGAGACAGTAAAACTAGAGCCAGGAAGCTATATTTTGACAGAGATAACAGCACCGACAGGATATGATGCAATAAGTGCAGTACAGTTTGAAGTGACTCAAGAAGGGAAGATATCAGGACAGGACAACAACGTATTGACGATAAGTAATGCAAAGACTAAACATGAGATAGTAATAAGTAAGATAGATTCAGAAAATAAAGAAAAGTTAGCAGGAGCTAGCCTAAAGATAACAAGCGCAAGTGATACAGATAGTGTGATCTCACAATGGGAGACTAGCGAAGATAAAGACGAGACAGTAAAACTAGAGCCAGGAAGCTATATTTTGACAGAAATAACGGCACCGACGGGATATGATGCAATAAGTGCAGTACAGTTTGAAGTGACTCAAGAAGGGAAGATATCAGGACAAGAGAACAATGTATTAACGATAAGTAATACAAAGACTAATCATGAGATAGTAATAAGTAAGATAGACTCAGAAAATAATAAAAATTTAGCAGGGGCTAAATTAAAGATAACAAGCGCAAGTGATACAGATAGCGTGATTTCGGAATGGGAGACCAGCGCAGATAAAGACGAGGCAGTAAAACTAGAACCAGGCAGTTATATTTTGACAGAAATAACGGCACCAACAGGATATGATGCAATAAACGCAGTACAGTTTGAAGTGACTCAAGAAGGGAAAATATCAGGACAGGACAATAATGTATTAACGATAAGCAATACAAAGACTAAATATGAGATAGTAATAAGTAAGATAGATTCAGGAAATAAAGAAAAACTAGCGGGAGCCAGCCTGAAAATAACAAGCGCAAGTGATACAGATAGTGTGATCTCAGCTTGGGAGACTAGCGCAGATAAAGACGAGACAGTAAAACTAGAACCAGGCAGTTATATTTTGACAGAGGTAACAGCACCGACAGGATATGATGCAATAAGCGCAGTACAGTTTGAAGTGACTCA
>CAKSSR010000045.1 GCA_934489735.1 uncultured Eubacteriales bacterium
CTCATTTGATGATTCACTTGCTTTATCTTTGTCAGACTTTTCAACTGGCCTTCTCTTTCTAGTGTCCTTCCCTTCATTTTGTGTCTTCCCTACGTTAGCTGATTTATTACTGTCAGGTTCCGATCCATCTATTTTACCTTCACCATGTTTTCCATCCTTTTTTTCAACTTGTTTACTTTTCTCTTCAGCTTTACTCTTTTCTTTCTCATTTGATGATCCACTTGCTTCGTCTTTGCTAGACTTTTCAACTGGCTTTTCTACTTTTTTTCTCTTTTTAGTGCCCTTTTTTCCAACCAACGCATTATCAAATGCATCTAAGTCACTTCTATTCTGTGGTTTTTCTGCACCTGGTGCTTTAAAATGATTATATAAGAAATACGATCCCAATATAGCTGCTGAACCAAACGCTGCTATGCTTATATTTTTCTTATTCAATACTTTCTTATAGTCCATTGCCGATGCATTTAGGCAACTCATTGATACCAATGCCGTTGACAAACCTAATGCAAATACTTTTTTAAAATTATTTTTTTTCATTTTTACTAACTCCTTCGATATATTTATACCATTATTTTTTAATCTAATTATATCATATCTTAACTTACAATAGTTAATCTTAACAAAATCTTAACAAACAATTTAACAGGATCATCAAAATAATAGTCCTGCCTTATTATCCTACCTTCCATTCTCCATTCACTATTTTATCAAATGCTGACATATCGGTCGCACTAGAAATGTCAACTGCCTGCCCTATGAACACTTTTGCTATATCGGATTTATTATATGCATTAAAAATATATGTAGTCCCACTGTTTTTCATTGCTTCTTTCACTTCCGGATTATCAAGTGCTTCTTTGTGCCATTCAAATTTGTTACCAAGTCTATCTGTTCCAATAAATGATATCATTGCTCTGTTAACACCTTCAGCCCTGCAAGATTCAAACAAAGTTAAATAGTGCCTCTTGATATGTAATTTACACTGTTCCTCTGTATAATTTTCAGAGTCCCTATGTGCGTACGGAAGTGCTGCATCTAAAAATATATCTATTTTCTTATCTTCATCACTATAAATATACGTCTGCGAAGTATGGATATCCCCTCCATCAAATGAAATTGGGGCATCCTTAACTATCAAACAAGTAAACTTATCATTGTCTTCCTTTTTGTCTTCACCAAATCCAGTTTCACTAGCTAGGTTTATCCCATAACCTGATGAAGTTTCTATTCCATATGGCTTTAACAAGTTTATCTTGTCCACTTTTTGTTCGCTATATTCCTGTCTCTCTTTATCATATACCATGCCATTTAGTCCTGGCATATGCAGTAAGCATAAAGATGTCCATGGACATTTAAGCATGAAAGCTGGCCCTTGAGTACGCTCTCCACAATAATCACTTAAAGATTTTACTTCTCCTTCAACTGGGCCATAATCTCCTGAACCGTATGTTTCTATGCAGTTCTGACTTGAGGCCGAGTTAGCTAAATCAAACTTTTTACTGTCCAGCATAGTTTCCATGCTTAAAAGTTCCAATCCACTGGTTCCACTGTCAGCATAAACCACAAACATTTTACCATCCTTCTTATCCTTACTTTGAGCTTTTTCCGAAACCCTTGCTAAAGTTGGCATTACAAACTTACCTGCTTCATAAAGTTCGTCTCCCAACTTTATATAACACATTCCACTTTCTTTATCCTGTCTAAAGTATTTGCCTGGATTTTTTCTTAAATCCATTTCGCCTACCCTTGTTTTGCCGTCGCTTAAAATTGTTTCTGCATCTGTATTCCAACTATCCAATTCAGTCACCTGTACAGTTATTTTCTTTCCTCTTTTACTACAGCTCTTAGCACTTACTATTTTAGATTTCTCATCTTCAGTAATTGGTTTAACTCCTTCAAACATAATCGGGTTCGTTGTCCCATTTACTTCCCTATTTTGTATTGCTTTCAGCGCTTCTTTAACTTGTTCACTTTCTTCTTTATTCTTTTCACTTTTTTTGATCTGATCGTTATTTTTTTTCACCAATTGTCTTTCGTCTTGTGGTTTTTCTGCACTAGGGGCTTTAAAATGATTATATAAGAAATATGATCCCAATATAACTGCTGAACCAAGCGCTGCTATGCTTATATTTTTCTTATTTAATATATTCTTATAGTCAATTGCCGATGCATTCAGGCAACTCATTGATACCAATGCCGTTGATAGACCTAATGCAAATGCTTTTTTTAGATTATTTTTCTTCATCTTTGCTAACTCCTTCGATATATTTATATATTATCCTCTAATTTAGATATATGTAACTAGCAAATAGCAATGCTCTCCATGAGTCTTCCTTATATGTTCTACTTTTCTCACCAGTTTCATAATCATGTTTTATATCAAATAAACCTCCATCGTCCCATATGTTTCCATCAACACATGTAAAGAATAAATCGGTAAAGTTGTATCTCTTATTAGCTCCCTTACGCATTTCCCTGCCCAACTCATAAAGCTTACCATCTAACTTAAAATAAAACATTTTACTATCTCTGTCCTGTCTAAAATGCTCATTCAAATTCAAATCTTTTCTTTGTATTTTCCTGCCATTAGAGAAAATTAAAAGTGGGTTTCCTTCTTCTCTTCCTTTTTTCGAAACACGTATGCTTTCAATTTTTTCATCTTCTCCTTCAACTATATTAGATTTTTCCTCTTTGCTTATTGCTATAACTGATTCCTCTTCCATTATGTCCGCAATTTGACTCTCTTTCTCACTTAGACTATTAATATCATGAACATCAAAATCATGAAACTTTTCTACACCAGGTGCTTTAAAATGATTGTATAAGAAATATGATCCCAATATAGCTGCTGAACCAAGCGTTGCTATGCTTATATTTTTCTTATTCAATACTTTCTTATAGTCCATTGCCGATGCATTCAGGCAACTCATTGATACCAATGCCGTTGATAGACCTAATGCAAATGCTCTTGTTAGATTATTTTTCTTCATCTTTGCTAACTCCTTCGATATATTAATATATTATTTTCTAAGCTTCATATATGTAACCAACAAATAGCAATGTTCTCCATGAGTCTCCCTTATATATTTTGCTTATTTCATCATTTGTATATCCAAAATTCATATTAAATAAAGCATTATCATCCCATACTTTTTTATCAACACATGCAAAGAAGTATGTGTCTTCTGAATTTGGATCCTTAGCTTTTTCAACCATATACTCGCCTAATTCATAAAGCTTACCATCCAACTTAAAGTAAAGCATTTTACTATCTTTATCTTGTCTAAAATTTTCATCCAAATTCAATTCTTTTCCTTCTACTTCCCTGCCATCAGAAAAAATCAAAAGTGAGTTTCCTTTTTCTTTTACTTCTCTTGAAGCAAGTATGCTCTTAATGTTTTCATTTCTCCCTTTAACTATATTAGATTTTTCATCTTCACTTATTGCTTTAACTTCATCTATTAGCATCGGTTCCGTATTTTGATTTTTCTTCTTCCCTAGTTCATTAATGCAAGAAGTATCAAAAACATAAGCCTTTTCTTTAAAATGATTATATAAGAAATATGATCCCAATATAGCTGCTGAACCAAGTGTTGTTATGTTTATATTTTTCTTATTTAATATCTTCTTATAGTCAATTGCCGATGCATTTAGGCAGCTCATTGATACCAATGCCGTTGATAAACCTAATGCAAATGCTTTTTTTAGATTATTTTTCTTCATCTTTGCTAACTCCTTCGATATATTAATATATTATTTTCTAAGCCTATATATATATATAACCAACAAATAGCAATGCTCTCCATGAGTCTTTATTACATATTATACTTGTCAATTCACTTTTATAATCATCTTCTATCCAAGACAAACCATTAAAATCCCATATCTTTTTATCAGCACATGCAAAAAATCTATCACGGTAGATCTTCCCATCACTCTTGACTTTTTTAAGCAGCATATACTCGCCTAATTCATAAAGCTTACCATCCAACTTAAAGTAAATCATTCCGCTATCTTTGTCTTGTCTAAAATTATCATTCAAATTCAAATCTTTTCCTTCTATTTTCCTGCCATTAGAAAAAATCAAAAGTGGATTTCCTTTTTCTCTTCCTTTTTTTGAAACACTTATGCTTTTAATTTTTTCATTTCTTCTTTTAACTATATCAGATTTCTCATCTTTACTTATTTCTGTAATCCTTTTCATTAATATCGGTTTCGTATCTTGACCTTTTTTCCTCCCCCAACAATTAGTATCAGAAGCATCAAAGACTTCAAACTCTTCTTCATTTTGTTGATCTTTTGCTTTCTTTTCAGTTGGTTTTTGCTCCTCTTCGGTAATACTTCCTTTACCTTTTCCAACCTGATGGTCACTGATTTTATCCAATTGCCCTTCATCTTGTGATTTTTCTGTACTCGGGGCTTTAAAATGATTATATAAGAAATACGATCCCAATATAACTGCTGAACCGAGTGCTGCTATGCTTATATTTTTCTTATTCAATACTTTCTTATAGTCAATTGCCGATGCATTCAGGCAACTCATTGACACCAATGTCGTTGATAGACCTAATGCAAATACTTTTTTTAGATTATTTTTCTTCATCTTTACTAACTCCTTCGATATATTTATATCATTATTTTTTAGTTTAATTATATCATATCTTAGCTTGCAATAGTTAATCTTAACAAAATCTTAATAAATAATTTAACAGGACCATCAAAATAATAGTCCTGTTCTAAAATGTTACTTATTTTAGTCTATCAAATGCATCCATACTATTACATCCAGAAAAATCTACTGCTTCTTTTCCGAATACATCATATGCATCGACATCTGTATGAGCATTAAATACGTAAACAGTTCCACTTTTCATCATCAAGTCACGTATTTCTGGATCATCAAGTACTTCTTTATGCCATTGCATTTTATTTCCAAAGGATCCTAATCCAATCAGTGGCACTATTGCTCTCTTCACTTTATGTTCCTTACAGTAGTTAAACAATGCCATGTAATGTCTTTTCAGATGTGCTTTACATACTTCCTCTGAGCAGGAGACTGATGAAGGTTCTCCTCCCGGAAGTGCGGAATCCAAAAACATTCTTACAACCTGTCCGCTTTCGTTATGGAAGTATCCTCGATCGTTAAAAACGCTTCCAAAATTCAATGAAACTGGTGCTTCTTCGACTGTCATGAATTGAAATCTTTCATCATCTCTATCGAAATCATGAAATTCTGAAGAGGTAATATGACCGGCGCTAGTATTTATACCATATTTATATAACAAATTGATCTTATCTCCCGGTCGTTCTTCATAACTATCATTAAATCTGTTATACACTTTACCATTTAATCCTGGCATATGTAACAAACAAAGTGCTGTCCAAGGACATTTTATCATAAATGCGGTTCCCTGAGATGGATTATCGCAATATTCTCTAAGATATTTTATCTTTGACGCATCAAGTCTATCTGTTTCTATACAGTTCTGACTTACGATAGGGCTAGCCAAATCAAACTTATTAGTATCCAATATCGATTGAATATCTAATAATTTCTCTCCTGGTGCACCCTTTCCTGCAAAAGCCACAAACATTTTTCCAGTTTTTTCTGAGAATTCCTCACATTTTTTAAATCTTTTTCTACTATGACGGCTAAAATCTTCTTCTCTTTCTTCCTTATCCTTTAATGAATTCATATAGAATATACCAGCTGGATACAGTTTCCTGCCCAATTTCACATAGCACATACCAGTTATCTTATCTTGTCTAAAGAAAGTCTTAGGATCATCTCTAAGTTCTTCCTCGCTGACAAGTTGAGTCTCCCCATAGTTATTTATTCTTAAAATTGAGTCTCTTCCGATAGTAACTCTTTTATTAGCTGTATTCCTGATAGAATAAGGCTCTCCAAAAACTATATTTCTTCTTTCATCATCTCTAATACTTGGCACTCCATCGAACATAATTGGCAAACTTTTTTCAACATCCTCATTTTGCCTTTTAAAAGACTTAATATAATCATCATATCTCTTTTCTGCTGCTCTTTCCTTATACCTCATTAAACATGCTTTCATTGTAGAAGACGTATGTTCTGCAGTATCCATAGCCATATTTGACATACATACAACCGATGATAAAATTGTACTTAATAATAATATTTTTTTAATATTCATTTCCATTTATCCTTTAATTTAATAACTTTATGTACTTATTATATCATAAAGAATTTACAATTTGTGAGACTTAACAGAAATTTAACAAACTTTTTTAAAAAAACGAAAGATAGAGCCATCCAATGACAACTCTATCTCAAAAAATCTTAACTATTTCGAATAATCCAATATACAGACCGTCATAATTCTATGTTAAATCCCTGTCTGTCCTTAGCAATTCATTACATCGTCCTTATTCTTTTTCAAGATTTCCCAATCCGTACTTAACTTAATCTAAATTTTTAATACTCGATCTCAACGGAAACTCCCTCTAAGTTACTTTCTCTCAAATTTTCTTCTATCATTTTCTTTTGATAGTCATTTCCAGTAATAATTATTCTTAATTCTTTGCAGCCGTAAAATACATTATAGCCAATTTCGTTAATTGATTTTAATTTTACGCCTTTTAAGTTGCTACAATTGCAGAAAGCACATCCTCCTATTGTCTGTACTCCCGACAGATCAATATATTCTAAACCCTTACAATTTTCAAATGCCTTTTCACCTATGCAAACCACATTACTACTTTCAGTACATCCAACTGTAGTCAATGCCTCACAACCGTAAAACGCACCTCTGCCTATCCATTTTACTTTCGATAAATTGATACTTTCCAAATGCTCACAGTATAAAAATGCATTTTCTCCGATAATAATCTCATTACTTCTTTCCATATTTGTAATTGTAGTTAGCTGTCTACAATGTGACAATCCCATTTTCTCTATTAATTTTATATTCGAAAAATCAATTTCTTTGAACATACATCCACTGAATGCTTCTTCATGTATTACTTCTACTAAATCCAAGTTTATTCTACATAGTTTTCCAGCTGTATTTTCTCCAAAAGCATGTGCAGGAATTTCAGTTATTTCGTTACATAAGCAAACCATTAATGGCCTTATTTCATAAAACATTTCTTCTAGCTTACCATTTAGTTCCCCTTTGCTTTCTATTCTTATCACTTTATATCCGTCTATGTATTCGGCCTCATCTTGATCATAATCCTTGTCTGGATTATTCACAGAATACTTAACCTTTCCTCCCACATATATATCAATTTGTTGTTTTAGTCCTGCTCTTTCCAACCTTTTTGCAACGTATCTTGCTTGATCCTCATTTCCAACTGTTACTTTATTCAAATTGGTACAGTCACTAAACGCTGCACACCCTTTTATTTCTTCTATTGATGATAAATCTATGCTTGTCAAACCATAGCAATGCTCAAAAGCTCTTTCTCCTATGCTTCTTACTTTCGATAGATCAATATCCTTTAACCTTCTACAGCTGGAAAATGTATTATATTTTATAATAATACCACTGTTTTGTTCCAATCCTTTAACTGTAGTCAAATTCCAACAAGAATTAAATGCCTCTTCACCAATTACTTCTACAGATGATAAGTCTATCTCTTCTAATTTGCTACAAGTACAAAAGGCTTCTTTTCCTATTTTTTTCACTCCAGACAAATCAATATCTTTCAAATTATCACAGTAATTAAATGCAGACTCATCTATTTTAGTACAATTACTTTCCTTCATGCCCTCAACTGAAGTTAAATTTCTACAAGACCCAAATGCTCTTTCACCTATTCTTTCTACAGCTGATAATTTTATTATCTTTAGATTATCATAAAAGCTACTAAGCCGTACTGAAAGTTCAGTTATTTCTTTACCAAACTCAATTTTTATTGGTTCTTTAATAGATTTTATTTCTTTCTCTTTTCTATTTAGCTCTTCTATGTCTGTTATTCTTATTACTCTACAACCTTTTTCAAACTCAACTATTTCGATATCATAAATAGAGGTCTCAGCTTCTCCAATAAGCACATCAACATGTTGTCTAAACTCACAACTCCAAAATGTATTCCTAACCATTTCCACTTGTTCCTCTGTTTTTACTACTATTTTTCTTAATTTATTACATCCTTTAAATGCATAATCTCCTAATTCTCTTATATTCGGTATAATAGCTGCTTCCAAATTCTCGCAATTTTCAAATGCTCTTTCACCAATTCTTTCAATTGATGACAAATTCAAACTTGATACTTCAAAGCATCCTTTAAAGGCACGTGCTCCTATTCCCTTTACTTTCGATAAGTCAATATTTTTTAGTTCTTTACATCCTTCGAATGCTCTTTCACCTATATTTATATCACCTTCAGCTAGGCTTTCAACTAAAATCAATTCTGTACAGTTAGAAAATGCACCTGCCTCCATCAACTTCAAAGAAGATAAATTGATTCTTTTTAATTTCTCGCAACCTTTAAAAGCACCTGCATATATTCTTTCTACTTTTGACAAATCAACAGTTTCCAAATTCTTGCACCCAGCAAATGCTTCTCTTTTTATCACCTTCACTGAATCAAAACTAATTTCTTGCAATATTTCAGCATCTTTAAATTCGTCCTCAAAAATTTCAGTTACTCTATTCCCTAGTATAATTTTTATTGGCTTTCCTTCTCCTTTCAACTTATCTCGCATCAAAATCCACGAATCATCTGTATCCATTTTCAATATTCCGTCACTGCCATTACTCTCTTCAACTTCCTTTTTATCTTTTTTATTTATAGAACAATTAACTTCCTCTCCAACATATATATCAATTTGTTGTTTCAGACCACAGGTTTTCAATGCATTTTTTAACAAATCTACTTGTCCTTCTCCTCCAACAACTATACTCTTTAATTTTTTACAACCTTTGAATACATTTGCTCCTAATGTGCTTATGTTTGGAATATAAGCCCTCATTAATCTTTTACATCCATCAAACACATTGTCGCCTAACATTTCTACTTGAATAAAATTAATATTTTCTAATGATTCGCAACCTTCAAATGCATTACTTTCTATAGTCTTAACTTGTAATAACGATACTTTTTTCAATTGTATACATCCACTGAATGCACTATTTCTTATTATTTCAACATTATTTCCAGAAAATTTCTCCAAGTCGTATCTATTTTTAAATGTTTCTTTTTCTATAATCGTCTCATCTTCTTCTAAATTAATTTCAATGCTATCTTTAAAATATCTACCAATTCTTCTTTCCAGTGAATCTTTTATTCCCATCAGTAATCAGTCCCTTCCTTTCAATAAACTTTATATTATAATAATAACATAATTGTAACATCATATCAACTTTATATAGTCAAAAGGCACAACAAATACGTCGTGCCTCAATCTTTTTACCAATATTATTAATCTATTGCCTCGTTTGATTCTAATTTTTCTTCCCCATTACTTTTAGTTTCTGATTCAGCTTGTGCTTGCTCCTCTTGCTCTGCTGCGGCCTTATTATTGTCTGCTTCTTCCGTTTCTAATTTTTCTTCCCCATTACTTTTAGTTTCTGATTCAGCTTGTGCTTGTTCCTTTTGTCCTGCTG
>CAKSSR010000046.1 GCA_934489735.1 uncultured Eubacteriales bacterium
AATTTCTCTAATCTATCCATATATTCTTCATATGTGAAGTCATTTTTACTAGGGACCTTGCTAAAATTTATATAGATCACGTTATGCTTATTCAAATGTTTTAGATATGTTTTACTTTTACTTATCTCTAATTTGTCAAACAAATTCTTAAAGTCTGCCCCTTTCGAATAATATGATGCCAACATTAATAGATTTGTTGTCTTTCCGAATCGTCTTGGTTTTGTTATACATATACATCTGTTTCCTTTTCTTATACGATTGTTGATCTTTTCAATCAGCATGCTTTTATCTACAAAAAAATCTTCTTCCTCTGTTAATTCAAAGTTGTTCCCTTTGAAATTCTTGTTTAAAAAATAACTCATTTCTGTTTCCTCCTAATATATTATTAAAATTTTCTATCATGACTAAATTAAATCTCAATCATTTCTTAATATAATTATACCATAAATAGTGAAAAAAATAAATCGGTTTAAAAATATATATGAAAATAGACAAAAACATTATAGTATCGTCACAATTTGATAACATTTATTTCTATATGAAAACAACCACCCTATCGAATTCTAGATAAAGGTGGTTTGTCTCTTATATTTATGATGACTCTTGCATATTTAACTTTAAGTTTTCTTGATTTTTTTCAAGATTTTTGTTGTCATCCGGTGAATTTTGGTTATCATTTTTTGATTTTTTTCTAAATCCAAGCATTCTTTTTAATTTTTCTTTTACATATCTCGGAAATTTTTTCAAACTTTCTTTAGTAAATATATCATTTGAGAATATATCTTTTATCTCTTTCATATACATATCCATTTCTTCTTTATCGCACTCTGTTACTTCGGTCAATATATTTTTAAGTACAATCTTATATAAAACTTCCTCATTTCCTGACGCACAGTTAGATTTTCTCCAATTTTTACAGATTTCTCTCATAACTTCTATATCATTATTAATTTTTTCTTTCATATTTTTAAATTTTGCATCAACCACATACCTGAGCCATCTATGATAGTACAAAAGGTCAGATATTGATACAACTACCTTGGCCTTAGGGAATATGCTGTAATTAAAGCATACATCCTGAGAAAACTTTAATCTTTCATTAAAGAGCGTGTCCTTTACTAGTTCTGTCTTGTATAGTTTTCCCCATATTGTACAGCCGTGAAGTAATAATTTCTTCATAACAGTAAAAGGATTGTTATATACATTGTCGTCCAACGTCTTTTTTGCTTTATTATTTATATAGCCAAATGCAAGTATATCAGCTCCTCTTCCACTTGCTTGTCTGTATGCGATCTCATATGCATCTTTTTTAAAATAATCATTAGCATCGACAAAAGAAATGTATTCCCCGTCTGACTTATTTATGATATTGTTTATCAAAGTCGTTAAGTCCGTTCCCTCTTCGTTTACGAAATTGATATTAAGCTCTTTATAATTCTTAGATATATCTAAAAGATTGTCACTCATGTGATTGCTCACGCATGATATTTCTATTTCTTTCATACTTTGTTCAACTATGCTATCTAAGCATTGCTTCAAATACTTGTCCGTATTATTAATTATTACTATTATTGATACCTTCGGCCTATTTTCTTTTTTATTGTCCTCTTCCTTTTCTTCTGCATATGTATAAACTATGCTAAATAATGCTAAAAATATGCTAAAAATAATTACTTCTAGTCTTTTAATCATAATATATCCCCTCCACTACGTTTTAGAAGACTTCCTAAATGCTGATATGATCAATGCACATCCCCCTGCGCAGAATGAAACTGTATATTCGCAAGTCACATCGCTGCCAGACTCAACTCCCTTTTTAACTAAATGTGGGTCGGTTTTAGAATCTGTTGCTGAATACATGTTATCGCCATCGCCGCTTTTATGACCGTCTGATAGATATTTGTCATAGAACTCCCATATCTTATACCAATAATCATTACCATCTCTATATTCTTTATAATGCTTGTTCACATCTTCTGCTATAACATACAGTCCGATTAACATGTCATATCTATTGCCATCCTCTTTGTTCCCTAATTCAGTATCCAGTTTGTTTCTGTATTCGCTCTCCTCAAAAACCCAATTCCAATCAATATTAAATGTCTTTTCCTCATTTCCTTTAACTTTCCCTTTGATCGCTTTAATTACATTCGATCTTTTTATGTCCCCCGGAAGCACGTATGAGTTGGTTTCCACAAAGTCGCTTCCGCTCATCTGAATATTGACAGGCAAATTGTTGACTAGTTTGAAATTGTATAATACTAAAGTAAAATCAACTTCACCTTCCTCTTTATTCTTTATCTTTATTATATTGCTGTTGTCAGTCCCAGGTGCTATCGCCTTTCCCTCTGCATTTACATTTTCATATTCTTTATTAAATAATGATAACTCCGCCATGCCTATGCTGTCAATCTTCGTATTCTTGTCCCACTCTAAGTGATTCCGGGTGTACGTTATTACATGCTCTCTCCTTTGACTCTCGCCAAAACAGTCAAATATCTTTATCAGTAGAATAAATACTATCAGCATTACTCTACCTAAGTACTTTTCTTTCTTTATTCTCTTTTCCATAATCATTCATCACTTTCATATTTTTTTCTTCTTTGTCTCTGCCTCTCCTAGTCAATCTGCTCTATAGATACAGCAAATGATATCGATATGTTAGGGGTTTTTGCAGCTGCGGCTGCCTTTACGTCTTTTATCGCATCCACGTAATTTCCATTATTTATGTCTTCTGCAGGAGGGTCTACATTTAGAAACTTATAAATTGCAGAAATCGATTTTTTGATTGCTTCGTAATCTTTTTCTGATGCAGCCGCAAGTTCATCTAATTTTTTCAATTCTTCGTCTAATCCGACGGCCCAATCCCCTAAGCCTGTGTCTTTTGTGGATTGATCAGCTGTGTCGTAGTTATTGGCTACACCTGCTTTATTTGCATCTCCCTCATAGGTACCTGTATCATTTTCATATATTTGTGCACCAGTTTCTACCTTATTATATTCATATCCACCTTGGTCAGTTGTTCTTGTTGAATATTCAAATGGCCAATACCAGGAAATGTAACAGCCATCTACATTTGTTCCGCTTAAGTCAGTATTAGGCTTATAGTCATTCACTGAGGATATTTCTTTAACAAGCTGAGTCTGAAGAGCGGTTACACCTTCACACTCTGTACATGTATATGATACTTCTTTAGTGCTGGTAGTACCTGAAATAAATCTCTCTGACGTTGCTGTTACACCTGGTACGTTTTCACCACTTCCATTTATTACTGTTTCTCCACTTAATTTTATACTCTTTTCATTGTTTAATTTTACTGTGCTATTACTGCTATATACGCCTTTTAAATAAAAATATTTGATAGTTGGCACAGATATTCCGTCGCTGTTTTTTGAAGTTTTCTCTACTCTGAATATAATTGGCATGTATTTATCCATGTTTTTAATATTAATTCCTGCACCAGTCTTTACTCTGACCGCAACTTCAGGTTTACCTTCAATAGAATAATTTGGATCTCCTTCTCCAGGTTCATAGTAGGTACCTGGGGCTATTAGGTTATCTCCCTCTCCAGCACCTTTAGATGACACTATTTCCTGACAATCAGGATTTTTAACAGAATAGCTCTTTTCATCTGCGTCTATCAGTTTGTATGTAGTGTCATGTGCCGCATAGTGATCCCTAAACAGATTTTCAAAATCCTTTGTCTCGACCTTGACCCCGAATTTAGCAACTCTAGCCTTATCTGAAGCCGAGTTAGTGACGATATACTTAGAGAAAGTTCCTCCTAAAAAACAACTAGAAATCAAAGCAAGTGTCATCAAAACAGATGCTGCCTTCATAGACCAACTATGTTTATCCTTCTTCATAATCTTGTCCTCCTTTAAATAAATCTAATTAATTTGTGGCAAAATGTATATAATTATTATCACCACCAAGCTTAATTAAAGTATTATATCACTTTTCCGAAGAAAAGTTTAATATAATTTAAAATTGATATATCAATTATTTGTTGCTTATGTAGTGTAACATAATATTAGCGAAATGTAAAGAGATTTAGCCCTAAATAATTTCAGTTGAAATTTAGTAATAATAACATGCCTTGTTAAAACTTTTCTATGTTTATTCTTTCAAAATGTTGAAAACTCTCTCATTGTCCTTAAGTTATATTAAGAAAAGTAACCTGTTAGCTTACCCACCTTTGGTATAACTAATACAACTTTACCTATTATCGATGCCTGCGGTACTGTTTCTATATCTATAGAATTATTTGCATCACCTTTTGTTATAAATCCGTTTACATTTGTTCCCACGATTCTATGCGTCACCAGACTATTCTTACCCTTGAATGATATTATATCTCCCACTGAATACTTATTCTGTTTATGTATGATAACCATATCATCAACTTCGATGCTCTTTGCCATACTTCCAGTGACGACTACAGCATTGGAGTAACCAAAGAAGCTTGGGAACGGAATATTTAATACATTTTTAGCTATTATCATATATACATTCATAGTCAATATTAATAACAATGCCAATATTATGATGGCATTTATCACTTTTAGTAAACCTTTTATTGCTCTACTCATAATCGCACCTCTGGTTATCCTGTTCTTGCTCGCTTTGTAATGCATCCTTTAATATTTTTATCTGATTTTGTCTAATTTTAGGTAATCTTGATATTACTCTTTTATCATTTATATATGGAGATAGGTCCTCGAATATCTTATCTGCGTACTTAGCGCATACAGTTTTGTAACAAAATATCCAACGGAGCAATATGTCTAACAAAAAATCTTTATTCTTTCTTATATATCCGCAAGCTTTCCAGTCATTTATTATATATTTAAACATCTTCGACCCTTCCAGGAACTTCTCTTCGCAACTAAGTTTAGATAATGAGTTTGGTCTGTTCCTGTAATTGTATAACTTTGCATCGATCCTCTTAAACTTTCTTGACCTCGATAATGTCATATATGAGAAACATGTGTCCTCGGCTAAACTTATTTCATTAATAAACTTGATTGGCTTCCTCCCTTTTATTACATTGCTCTTGTATAACTTATCCCAAACGTAATTGGATAAGTTCGCACGTAAAAATCTCCTCGCAGAAATAACTGGCGCATCAGCAAAATCAAGTGCCATATCATAATTATCTTCACCATCCTTAAACCGCCTTATGCCCATTTGTATTATATCTATGTCATCTTTCTTCGCATACTCATATAAAACCTCATATGTACTTAAATCTACATAGTCGTCTGAATCGACAAAGGTAATATATTCTCCTCTGGCTGCTTTTATTCCCTCATTTCTCGCAGCAGATACCCCTCTATTGCCTTTATTTATAATCTTTATCCTGTTATCTTTATTCCTATAATTATTTAAAATGCTTAGAGAATTGTCACTAGATCCATCATTTACACATATTATCTCTAATTCTCTTAAAGTTTGATTAATTATGCTATCCAAACATTGAGGCAGGTATCTCTCCGTATTATAAACTGGTATTATTATAGACACTTTTGGTCTTTTCCCTTTGGCTAGCACTGCATTGACGTTAAAAATTAGTAACATTATGCTTAAAATAAAAATATATACTTTTTTCATAATATTCCTGCTACTCAAAATATGGACAAAAATATATCCATATTGATAAAATTCCTGTTTCGATCTATATGCTTTTGTCATAAGACTACTAACAAGTCCTTATATAGTTCACAGGCGTGAATTCCCCTATAGCCTACGGCACATACTTACGCTAGCTTGATTATGCTATATCGTAAGTTTGACAATCTCTAAGATTAAGACTTGCATTATAATTTCTATCTTCCGTATAACCACACTTATCACATTGATATGTCCTATCTGATAATTTTAAATCAGACTTAATATTTCCACAGCAATGACAAGTTTTACTTGAAGGATAGAAACGGTCAACAACCCTTAATTCAATTCCATATTCATTACACTTAGCAAGTAGCTTCGTCCTGAATCCAAAGAACTTCTGCTGCGCAACCACTTTGGAGAGATGTCTGTTCTTCATCATACCTGACACATTCAAATTCTCAACAGTAACCCACATTGGCTTGGCTTTCACCAATTCGGATATTACCTTGTTGATATAATCTGTTTTTCTTATGTTATTAAGTCTCTGATGCAGCTTCTGTACCTTTAGCTTTTGCTTTTGGATATTTTGTCTAGTAGCTTCTCCTTTCAAAATTTCTTTAAGTCTCTTGTAGCTTTCGTATTTCCTCGATAAACTACGCTGTTCTCTTCTAAGTCTCTTCTCTAGCTTTCTTATCTGAGAACTATTATTGATATTCTTATAGGTCTTGCCGTTTGAACATATGGCAAAATCTTTTAAGCCTAAGTCAATTCCCATACTAAATTTATTTAATATAGGATCTTCTTGCTCTGGCGATGCTTTTTCATTATTAGCAACGATAATAGTTTTTATTAGCCCAAGCATACAATCTTTAATAAGTTTATTCCACTTCTTATGATTGTAATCTAATCCCCTTCCCACTTCTTCAAAGATTTCATCAACAACAATATCTTTTGCATTGGCATATTGTTTTAAATATTCAACTTGATTTTGCAAGTCATCTTTTTGATTGGGAATAGGTACTCTTGTATATATAATCGTTTTCCCGTATTTACTATTACCGTCACCCATATAATCAACTTCTGTCCCAATGCTGTAATGTCTTTACGGACACACCTATAATTTCAGCAAATGCTTATGGCTTATAATTACTCATATAAAAGTTTTCTTTACTATTCCTTATGAGTGCCTTATATCGCATTTATCTATGTCTGTTAATACTTAATTAAATTATAAGTTTCTCCTCTACCCCTGTAATGTTTTATTGTTTTTGTGCATTAAAAAGGTTCCCGTAGATCAACTTTTTACAACCATTACTTTATCAATATGCTCATTTGCTGTAAGATATAAGTAAAAATTACTAAATTATACTAAGTACATGGTAAATTCTCTAAAGGGATTTCCAACAATAACAAGTTTTCTCATAATTCGATAATAAATTTCAGATTATGATTACCAAATTATTAATTATTACTATATTATATAGAAAAAGATTACTCTAGTCAAGTTTTTGTTTAATATTTGTATATATGCATAAGTATGTTAATTCATCGTATAATAAATAAACAAAACAGATTACTGTCACCGTAACCTGCTTATTTTATTTCGCTAAATATGTAATCATTTTTGTGAAATTATGTAATTTTTTGTTATCCAAGCTTCCTAAAATCAAATACTTGCAAAAAAAAGTATCAGACTCAAGGCAAATATCATAATAAACTTTCTCATAGTATCAAATCCTTTTAATAATTTTATGTTAATATACCTATAGTATACAATATACCAAACAGGAACGCAATACCTTTTGAAAAATTTGTGTAGACGCACAATGAAGTTTAAATATCTTTGTATAATCTATTGACAAAATCTTAAGATCTATATACCTATTGGCTGAATCAGTTTAAAAATTTTAATATTTGATAAGAAAATATATTGAATTGAGCAAATACACTTTATAAATCAGTACAAATATAGTATAATATTATTAGTACAATTGATTTGTATTGCAGCCTGTAAGAAAACTATTGGGGAAAATTAAAAATAAGTTACCTTTTGAATAAGAATTTCAAAGGGAATGTCTTTGAATTGATAGAAAGGGAAATTGAAAAGA
This sequence comes from uncultured Eubacteriales bacterium, assembly GCA_934489735.1. GTDB lineage: Bacteria > Bacillota > Clostridia > Oscillospirales > Acutalibacteraceae > CAKSSR01. The sequence goes on from CAKSSR010000046.1 coordinate 7,722, forward strand.
CTAACAATCGTATAAGAAAATATATAGAGGCATTAGACAACTGCATGGGAGAAAAGTTTGCCATGGGAATAGTATACGATAGCAAAAATAAGAATCATAAGATAAAGATTGAGAATCTATAAGAAAAAATGATTGGGAGGAAACAAAATGGGTTATTTTTTGAACAACGATTTCGTAAAAAACAATTTTGAATTAATAACAAATAGTAAATACTTTGTAGACAAATCAATGATGATAGAAAAAATCAATGGCTATATTGGAATAGAGGATAGACATGTATGCATAACAAAGCCAAGACGATTTGGAAAGACAACGAACCTACAAATGCTAGCATCATATTACTCAAAAGGAGCAGACTTTAAGAACCTATTTGATAACTTAGAAATAAGTAAAAGTGAGACATATTTAGAACATTTAAATAAGCATAATGTAATATATATTGATTTTAGTAAAGAACCAGATGAAGAGAATTTTACCTATAAGGATTATATAAGTAGGTATAAAGATTTATTAAAAGAAGATCTAATAGAATTAATGCCAGATATAAAAATATTACCCAGGATGACATTGTCAGATATATTTAAAAAGGTTTTTAATAAGACAAAAGAAGGATTTGTTTTCATAATAGATGAATGGGATTATATATTTAATAAGGATTTATTTACAGAGAAAGAAAGGAAATCATTTTTAACATTTTTAATGAATTTATTAAAGGGAGAATCATATGTAGAGTTAGTATATATGACAGGAATACTGCCAGTAGCGAAGTATTTTAATGGATCGACATTAAATATGTTTAAAGAATATACAATGCTGAATGATACAATTTATGATAAATACTTTGGATTTACAGAAGATGAAGTGAAAGAATTATGCAAAAGGCAAGATAAAGTATCAATGAGTGAACTGAAAGAATGGTACAATGGATATAAGACGCATGACGGAATAGATTTGTATAATCCACGATCAGTAGTATATGCACTTGATGATGGAGTATGTCAAAGTTATTGGACGAATACGGGAGCATTTGACGGGATTCTGGAATATATCAACATGAATATAGATGGAATTAAAGATGACGTTATAAAGATGATATCAGGAATTCCTATAAAAATGGTACTGAAAGGATATAGTGCAGAAAAGACTTCGTTTGGAAATGAGAATCAAGTGTTTTCAGCAATGGCGATATATGGACTATTAAGCTATCATAATGGAACAGTAAGAATACCTAACCATGAGCTACAACTAAAGTTTGATGAAGCAATACAAGACAAATCAGTAGGAGAAGTAGCAAAATTAATAAGAAATTCAAAGGAAATGTTAGAAGCAACATTGAAAAGGGACACAAAGAAGATGGAAGAGATAATACAGGCAGCGCATGACTATAACATTCCACTACTAAAATATAACGACGAGAACTCATTGTCATGCGTGGTAACATTGGTATACCTTTTAGCAAGAGACGACTACAATATAAAAAGAGAGGAACGGGCAGGCGCAGGACTAGCAGACTTTGTATTTCATCCATATAACAGATCCCAACCGGCATTCATATTGGAACTAAAAAAAGACTCGACGCCAGAAGATGCAATAAGACAGATAAGAGAAAGAAGGTACATGGAAGCATTGGATGACTGTACGGGAGAAAAGTTTGCCGTAGGTATAGTATACGATAGCAAAAATAAGAATCATAAAATAAAAATTGAGAATTTATAAAAAGAAAATGATTGGGAGGAAACAAAAATGGGTTG
>CAKSSR010000047.1 GCA_934489735.1 uncultured Eubacteriales bacterium
GTTTCCGTATATGCTGACTATATTCGACCACTAACTCATGACTAAATTCACGAGTGTGCGTGGTCGTTTCTAATCAACTTTTCTAATAGTTCCTTTGCGGACCGTACTATTTAAGTAAAATTTTATTGTTGTTATCCAATTTTCCAACGCTCTCTTGAAATAACAAGTAATTCTTTTGCAAAGACTTTAAACCGGATATATAATAGCTGGTCTCTTTGTGATGGTCTTGCCTTTTTTATTTTCAAGTATCTTAATATTTGTTGAAATATTGGTATCTCATCGGTCTTTCCTCGTATATTCTCCTTCCCTAAAACAACTCCGTTAGATATGCTGTTACTGTTTGAAGTGCTGAGTGTCTTTGTTTTGACTTTGATTGCGCCTTCTCTATCCCAAATTCCTCTTTAAAAAATCTTCTTTATCCTCGGCAAACGTCATTATATCACTTAATTTATGTTTATATATCCTTGATGTCTTGAATTTTCTACTATTGCAAATCTTCGCTGTAGTTCTTTTCCCATTTGATTTATTTTCTTCCTATCATACCATACCTTGATTCCCTTTTTATATTTTTTATAAAAATAATATGTGATAAATTACAAAAATACTTGACGGCACATATATGTATGCATTATAATAACAAGTATAATAAATTTTTCAAGGAGTGATTAGAATGGGTTATAATTCTGATGAAGTTGTATATGAAGAGCCTTTAACTGATAATATTTCTAAAGACTGTAAGAAGTTTTTAATGTCGAAAGGCTATGACCTGTGGGGTTTAATGGACATTCTTTTTGATAAAGGGGTAACATCACCTCACGGATTAAAGAGAAAAAATGATAAAATTCAGGGAGACTTTTTAGATTTCTTTGATATAAATGGAATGGAGAATAAAAGATTCTTTGTAAAGGATCAGTACGGTTATGTGGATAAATTTAAGTGTGATATAAATAAACTAAAAGACGTACTAAGAAAAGGTTTTGAAAGTCTTAATAAGCGTGGTGGCTTTGAGGTAGACAGAGCATATTATATTGAATATGATAATGATAAAGATAATTAATTAATAGACAAGGAAGCAGGAGACTATCTTAAATGGTAGCTCTTGCTTTTTATTTAAAAAAACAAGTACTTTTTACAAAATTGAATAATCGATGTAGGGCAACCGCATGAAAAAATTGATAGGAGTGGTATAATAGAAAATAGGAGGGGATAAGTTATGATAGAGTACTTTGAAGAATTAAGTGATAGCAGGCAACAATGGAAGATAAAATATAGATTAGCAGAAGTAGTAGTTATGGCGATAATAGCAGTAACGGCAGGGGCAGAACATTGGAGCGAGATATCAATGTATTGCCAATCAAAAGAGAGATTGTTAAAGGGAAAATTCAAATTAAAGCTGGAGAATGGGATACCAACAGAAGATACATTTCAAAGGATATTTGCAATAATCAAGCCGAAAGAGTTCGAGAGATGTTTTATGAAATGGATAAAATCAGTAATAAGGATATCGGAAGGAGAGATAGTCAGTGTAGGTGGGAAGACGTTGAAAAGGGGGAGTAGGGATGAGGATTTTAAAGCGATACATATGGTAAGTGCATGGGCGAATCAAACGCAGGTGGTATTAGAACAAATCAAGGTAGATGAGAAGAGCAATTAGATACCAGCAGTACCAGAGTTACTAGACATGATATAGGTAGAGTGATGCGATGAGTTGTCAAAAGGAGGAAGATAATAGAGAAGAGATGTGAATATGTGGTTTGTTTAAAAGGGAGTCAAGGGAAACTGCATGATGAAGTGAAACTATATTTTGAAACAGTACAAGGAAACAGAAAGAATTATCAATTAAAAGAGAGGAAGACGAAAGGGAAAGATCACGGTAGGATAGAGAGAAGGGAATATTTTTTAACGACGGATATCGAATGGATAGAAAATAGAAAAGAATGGGCTAATTTAAATGCAATAGGGATGGTTAGAAGTAGACGAATTGTTAATGGGATAGAAAGTAGTGATGACAGGTATTTTATATCATCTTCATGCGGTTGCTCTGTGATAAATTACAAAAACACTTGACAATACATATATGTATATGTTATAATAACAAATGTAATAAATTTTTAAAGGAGTGATTAGAATGGATAAAGATATTCGTGAAGACTTAATAGCTAAGAATAATGCATTAGAACGCAGTGTTTCTAAATTTGAAGAAGGAGGTGTAGAATATCTATCTCTTCCATATGGGACTGACGCTCAACTGATGGATTTGAGACCAATATTTGAGGGTTTGAAGGAACTTATTGATAAAAGTTCACATCAGTATTTTATAAGTACCGATGGTTTTGGAAACGTTACTAAATACGATAAAGTTGGAATAAAAGGAGAATTAGAAGGTTATTTTAAGCAATACGATGAACCTAGTACTTATACTTATGGCGGGTTATTTCTTCAATACGATCCTAGTGAATCTTTAGATTAAGAGACAATTGGATACAGTCAGTCTTGATATAAGTTAATTAAAATAAGTATCAAGGAAAGGTTTTTAAGGCCTCAATAAAGATTACGGTCGGATAGACAGAGAATATTAAATGAAATATAGCTATGAATTAAGGGCAGGAGACTATCTTAAATGGTAGCTCTTGCTTTTTATTTAAAAAAACAAGTACTTTTTACAAAATTGAATAATCGATGTCAAAACATTTGACACAAGTGTGATTATGTGATACTATAGTAATAAATATTTATTAAAACAAGGAGGAGAATTTATGAGATTTTTTTATATTACTAATGATATTATAGAATATGCTGAGAAACCAGTTGATTTAATCTTCAAAAAAGAAGGAGACTCTTACAAATTTAAAGAAAATTTTAAGAATGATTTCTATGCAATTAAATTTAAGGACGATAAAGATGACATAGTATTTGTAAGGAAAGAGAGATTTGACGACAATGTCAAGAAATATGAAGCATTTTTAAGTGGGATGAAAGAAAATATTGAAGAAATTAATGCGACGTATCCACATCACAAAGAATATGACGGGGGGATGTGCGCGATCAACTTAACTGGGAACGAAATAACTGTATATGATAAAATAGAGATAGACAAAGAATATTAAGTCTCAACAATCTAATAACCTACGAGCTAAAAATAAAGCTGTCGATCAAAATTAATTTGAAAAAGACAGCTTTTAGCTTTTGATTATATAGCAATTAATAGCCAGACAATTTAAAAGAACAACTATTATATGGGATATTTTTATAATAATTAAGGATAAGTTTATCGTCGTCATCGACATAAGAGATCAAATCAAGATCTGTTCCGACTATAGAAACGGATGATAAATTAATATCAATATCTGAGATATTTTCTTTATTGATCGATATAGAGACGGTATAATTATCAGAGAATTGGATACCATCTTTTTGCTTTTTTTGACTAGTCGTATGACTAATACCTATCTCGTCATAAGGGATAGACCAAATTTGTTTAGAATTGTAATCAGTCACATTAAGGCTGACATACTTTTTTTGAAGATCTTGTGGCATTTTACTAATAATACTAAAGGCGAGATTACATAAATTGTTCAATGGTTTTATAGCGATATTAGAATCATTGATAAAATCTAAGAAAATTGACTCTTCGGATGAGATTTTGTTTGGAACTTCAAACCTTTTTGAATACAAGCAAACATTATTAGAGCCACCGGCAGGCGACAAGTAATAGTTTTCATTACCAATTTTAAAGATTAATGAAGACGAATTAAGAATTTTTGAAATATTGTCTTCACTATATGCTATTTCCAAAGTATATTTTTTATAGGAAGTGGGGAAACTACAAGAAACTGATAATATATCGATTGCTTCATTATTAGAATTGGTAAGAGATCCATTCAATCCGTTTATAATATCTTGAATTTTTTGACAAGGGGAAGAGACACCCTTACTAAATTCGTAAGAAAACGATAATCTGATTTGATTATCTGAGCATTTTTCACAACTGTATAAGAAAAGTTTAGAATTATTAAAGAAAAGTGAAATCGAGTCATTATTATCACAGTTTTTTAGCTCGCTAGTATCTATTGTTATAGAAACGAAGTCATCATTGATAGATATATTGCTATAATGAATTCTTTTTTCACCTACTTTTAAGTCGACTATTAAAATTTCTTTATCTTCATTATCTTTTTTTAGCTCATCATTAATATTTTTATCATCTATGGAAACATCCGGCTCAATTGCATAAGATAATATATTGGCAGAGAACAAAAAAAGCACAGCAGATAGAACAATTGTTATATTTTTTTTACCCATTATAGATCCCTCTTTTCACTTTTATGATAATTTTAATTATATATCATAGAAAAGAATATGACAACAAGAGAATTCCAAAGTATATTAAATTTTTTTTAATAAAGGGGGCATAATATGAATAATAAAATAGAGGAAGATTTATCAAAAGAGACAAATTTAGAAAGGAAAGAATGGATAATAGCAAAATATTATCTAAACGATATGATTGATATAAAGGACAGTAACATGCTAGCATTAAAATATTTAGGTAGACCAGAGTTTTAAAGGATAAAAGTGATGATTTTTTAAGAAATTATTACGACAGTAGAGGATACTGTCGTTTTTTCTTTGTTTTTTTATAAATATCTCTGACCATTGTCAGGACATATTACCACTATCGAAACATTTTCGAAACTTTTGGCTAATTTTGTTGCAGCACATATAGCTGCCCCTGAGGAAATCCCTAGGAATAGTCCCTCACTTCTTGACACTTTGTTAACGGTAGCATAAGCTTCCTCATCACTTATTGTAATTATCTTATCAATTACTGACATATCCAATGTCTGTGGTAAGAATCCTGCTCCTATTCCTTCTATTTTATGTTTCCCCTTGATCCCGCATGATAAAAATGGACTTGCTGATGGTTCCACGGCGATAACTTTTAAATTATTATACTTCTTTTTTAAATATCTTCCCGTCCCCGTGATTGTCCCTCCAGATCCGACGCCTGCTACTAAATAGTCTAAGCTTGTATTTAGATCCATAAAGATCTCTGGTCCCGTCGTGCACTCATGTGAAATTGGATTGTTTATATTATTAAATTGATCTAGCATTATAGAATTGTCTATTTCGTTTAAAAGTTCTTTGGCCTTTCTTATAGATCCCTTCATTCCCTCTCCTGCATCCGTCAATACTATTTCAGCTCCGTATGATTTTAGTAATTCTTTCTTATTTTTGCTTATTGATTCTGGCATAACTAATATAGAATTGTATCCATATACTTTCGAAATCGCTGCAATTGCTACGCCTGTGTTGCCAGATGTCGGTTCAATGATTGTATATCCTTGCTTTAGCTTTCCATTTCTTTGAGCGTCCTTAATCATATATAAAACTGGTCTATCTTTTGATGATCCAAATGGGTTAAAATATTCAAGTTTAGCAAATATATTTGATTTTTTTATGTTTTCTTCTGAACAATAGTTAAGTAAGTTCACCATAGGGGTGTTTCCGATAAATGATATAATGTTATTGCTAGTCAATTTAAAGATCACTCCAATTTTCTCTTAGTTTATGATATAATTATCTTAATTAATTATGGGGGGTATAAGTGAATGGAAGAGAAAGGGACCCTTGAGTTTATATTTGGCAGCGCAAAGTCAAATAGTATTGATATTATAATGAAAATGATTGACAAAGAATTGAATAATGGAAACGAAAAGATAATTTTATTAGTCCCAGAACAGATTTCATTTGAAATAGAGAAAGAAGCTTTAAGGAGATTAAAGGCGGACAGAATGAATAAGATACTAATACTAAGCTTTACTAGACTGTGTCACTTAGTATTTAATACAACTGGAAATGCTTTAGGAACAAGAATTAATGATAGTTTAAGAGCGATCATGCTTGGGATGATATTGAATAATAGCGAAGTGAAAAGATATAGCAGACGAGAAAAAGAATCTGAAATGATAGAGCTATTATTAACGACAGTCAAAGAATTCAAGTCACAAGGAGTAACAGCGCAAGCGTTGGACGAAATATCAAGCAAAGTATCAAGCGGGAAGTTTAAAGACAAATTAAACTATGTTGCATCTGTAATGAATGAATATGATAAATTGATTTTAGATAACAAATATGTGGATCCATTAGACGATTTAACTAGACTGGCTTCAATTTTGAATACGAATAAGATATTTGACGGTTACAGTCTATTTATAGATTCATTTATAAGTTTTACAAACCAGCAATACGAAGTGATAAAAGCTTTGTTTAATCAATGCGGACGAATAGTTGCATCACTATGTATAGACCATAAATTGATAGGGAATAACTATCTTTCTAGCGCTGGTTGCAATGACTTAGGAATATTTGATATATCATCGAAAACTATTAAGAAATTGCATAAACTTGCTTCCAGTAATGATAAAAAAGTTAGTAAACCTATAGTCCTGGATACAAATATTGATAATGAATTAGATTTTTTAGAGAAAAATATATTCAGGAATAATAGAAAGAAATATCATCAAGAAGTAAATAGAATAAAAATTTATCAAGCAGCTTCTATTTATGAAGAATGTGACTTTGTTGCTGAAAGTATAAAGAAATTAATTATGACAGGGGAATATGAATATAGAGACTTTTCAATAGTAATAAGAAATGTTAAGGAATACGACGGGATAATAGATTTAGCTTTGAAGAGATATGACTTACCATATTTTATGGGAGAAAATGTAGATATAGAATCAAAACCATTAGTAAAATTTATATTTTCTTTGATAGATGTGATAAGAACTAACTTCTCGTCTGAATATGTCTTAAAATATGTTAAGACTGGACTGCTAGAAATTAATCAGGACGACATTTCATTACTAGAAAATTATATCTTCATCTGGGATATAGATAGGGATGCTTGGTTTAAAGACTTTGAAGATAACCCAAATGGCTTTGGATCATCTGACGACGATCAAGAAATATTAAGCAAAATAAATCAGACTAGAAGGAAAATAATTGACCCTTTGTTAATTTTGTCTGAAAAAATTAAGAAATCTACTGGCGGAGAGGTGTGCGCAGCTATATATGACTTTATGGAAGAGATAGAAATCCCAAGAAAAATAATGGAAAGATCTGAAAAATTTAAAGAACTTGGACAGCTATACCTAGCAAACGAAGAGACTCAGGTTTGGAAAGTATTAATCGAGATCTTCGACCAAATGGTAGTAATGCTTGAAAATACTAGGGTGACATTAAAAGAATTTCAAAGACTCTTTAAAATTGCTATGGCAACTCAAGATATTTTATCAATTCCTCATGGATTGGATGAGATAAAGATATATTCTGCTGACAAAATGGTATTTCCCCCAAGTAAAGTCTTCTTTGTATTAGGAGCTATTATGGGAAAGTTTCCTAAAGTACCGGAATATCAAGGACTATTTAACTTTTCTGAAAGGAAAGAACTGATACAGTTTAATATTGAAATATATGACTTTGTCGACGATCTATCATCCCAAGAGAGATTTTTAGCATATAAGGCAGTAACGAGTAGCACAGACTTACTATTTGTTACGTGCTTTAAGTCAAATGTTGCGGGAGAGTTGTGCAGACCATCAGAAATAATGAATCAGATTAAGTATATCTTCCCTAGTATAGAATTTTTGAAGAATGATAATAATAAAGATATTTTATCAAAAGAACAGGCATTTGAATGTTGCGGAAGATTTTGGAACGATAACAGCCTTATCTCAGAAGCCCTTAAGGAATATTTTAAAAATCAACCGGAATATTTGAGCCGATTTAAATCTTTGGAAAACGCAGCCAATAAAAATCAAAAACAATTTGAGAATAAAGAAGTATCAAATAAACTGGTAGGACGTAATTTTAAAGTGTCAGCATCTAAACTTGAATCATTTTACTCATGCAGGTTTGCTTACTTCTGTAAATATGTACTGGGAGCTAAGGAACGAAGAAAAATTTCTTTCGACTTTATACAATATGGCAACGTAATGCACTACCTGTTAGAAAACGTATTGTCATCTAAAGATATATCTGATGATAATATTAGTAATTTATTATATAAGTATATGGATGAAAAACTGGGAGGAATAAAAAATAAGACAGAAAGATTTAAATATCTATTCTTTAGAATAAGTAAGACAATAAAAATGTTGGTCAGCTACATATTAAAAGAATTGGACCAAAGTGAGTTCGTCCCTATTGAATATGAATTGGAAATTTCACATGGCGGCAACCTAAATCCATTGAAAATTAATATAGATAATAACTCAAGTATATCGGTCGAAGGGAAAATTGATAGAGTCGATATTATGATAAAAGATAATAAAAAGTATATAAGAATAATTGATTATAAGACGGGAAGTAAAAAGTTTGAACTTACAGATGTATTATATGGAATAAACATGCAAATGCTAATATATTTACTATCTATCTGCAACGAAGATAAAAGTAAGTATAAGAATTATATACCGGCTGGCGTCTTGTATATGCCTGCTAAACTTAAATTGGATAACGTAGACTTGGATAAGTTTAACGATGAATCAATATTATCTAACCTTAAAATGGATGGAATAATATTAAATAATGAAGAGGTCATTAGAGGAATGGAAAGAGAAGGTAAGGGAAAATTTATACCAGTCAAGATAAGTAAAAATGGAATATCTAAAAGTAGTCAGGTCATGGACGAGGAAGAAATACAATTGATTAGAAACGACCACGCACACTCGTGAATTTAGTCATGAGTTAGTGGTCGAATATAGTCAGCATATACGGAA
>CAKSSR010000048.1 GCA_934489735.1 uncultured Eubacteriales bacterium
TGCTCTTCTAATTTTCCTTTCATATTGTTTGGCTTTACTTTTTTTTGCCTTCAAAACTCTTTTGGACATTCAAATCCGCCTTTCTCTTTCTTTATTATTATATCAAAAATCTTGATACATTTCAATTTAAAATACATTTTGTTTGAGCAATTTTTCTTTCCAATTCCTGCCCACCACATTTTTATTATAACATAGCTTTGCATTATTTACAATACTTAATTTATATTTTTACCTATTTATACATAAATTCATGATCATTTAACAAATTTCTTACTTTTCAATGCATATATTATGGCAAATTTATAATTGAGTCCATCTTGAGGGAGTGTTATCGTAAAGGATTGTCAAAAAAAGCTTCAGATTTATCAATTCTCCGAAGCCTTTTTTTAATTTTATTATTCATAGCATTCAACAAGTTCAACTACTTTATCCTCTGCTATACCTATTTTCATCAATTTTTTTACTTTTTTCAGTTCTTCCTTCCTAATTTCGAACCAGCTTCTTAATTATTGTTTCTGAATTGGAAATGGCCCTATCATATATCTATTTCTCGTCGTTTTTGGATTTATATATATGATTGGTCTCGATTCAATTTCTGAATATTCATTATCTTGTTCAAACTCAGGTCTTTGACTTTCTGTCCCCGGATTTACATTAGACTCATCTTCAGGATGTTTTTCTTCTGCTTTTGGATAAGCTGCCCTAATTTTCTCATCTGGCGCCACAAACTCAATATAACTTGACCTATATGCATAACAATTCCGATACATTGGATCTACTTTTATCTCTGGCCTTAGAAATTCAATAGGTCTAGCTCTATTATTTTTATTCTGATCAAGTTTAGGCATTATCACGGACTTCTGTCCCAATTCTTTACCAACTGCTTGATTTTTTTCGTCTGACTCTTCCTTCAGCTCTAAATTCACCAGTGTCTTTTCTTCTTCTTTCTCTTCTTGCTTATCATCCGGGACAAATTCGTTTCCATTGCCTTGGAGTACATCTTCATTTTTCTCTTCAATACCGACATTTTCTGTCCCATGCCTTAAATCTTTATGATTTTTCAAGTTACGCCATAAAATTAGTGATCCAATTGTTATCGCTGATCCTGCCACGACTATACCAACGCCTCTTTTACTTAACTTTTTACAGTCAAATGCCGATACATTCAAACTTGATAATACCAATACCGTTGATAAACATAATGACAATCCCTTTACAAACTTACATTTTTTCATTTTAAATTTTCCTTACACTTGCTCATTAAATAGCTGAGTGAATAGTAATGCTTCCCACGAGTCATTTTGATATAAAATATCTTCATCTGTGCAATTATAATTACGATCAATATCAGTCAAACTATCGATATTCCATCTTTTTTTATCATTACTCTCAAAAAAAACGTTATCAATCTGTTCCCCGCTATGTCTTTCGTCATCAGATTCCACCTTGCTATCATCTTGAGACATCATAATTCTACCTAATTTATAAAATTTATTTCCTATTTTAAAGTAAATCTCTCCGCTTTCTTTTTCCCATCTAAAGCATTCAGAATTCAAATCTGTTCCCCGCATCTTTTCGCCATTAGAAAAGACAAAAAGCTTATCCTTTTCATCCTTAACTACGTACAGACTTGTAATATCTGCATTCTTGCCCTTACCGGATTTCTCTTCTTTACTAATTTCTTTAACCCCTTTTATTTCCGATATTTCCATGCAGCTATTTATTTCTTTACCTTGTTGATTCAATTGATTAATCTTAAATTGATTTTCTATTTGGTCATTATCATTTTCTTGATTTATTTCATTTTTTACAGACAAATTACAATTCGTAGCTAATAATTGTCCATTATTCTGCATATTTCTCTGCAACCTAATATTATCATATAAGAAATACGACCCTGCCACAATAGCTGAACCAAGCGTTGCTATACTTACATTTTTCTTATTTAATATTTCCTTATAGTTCATTGCCGATGCACCCAAGCAGCTCATAGATGCCAATATTCCTGACAGAGACAATAAAAATATCCCTTTTAATTTATTTTTTCTCATCTTAATTCACAACCTTCAAATATTATTTTCACTTTTTCTTATTTAAAACTAACTTATCCCTGCAAATTACCTGTAGCAAATACAAATGCTTTCCATGAATTCTCTCCATACATCATATTTTTTGTTCCAATGCAAACTTTATCTAAATCTTTCTCATGCCACATATTCCTATCAGTACATACAAAAAGCCAATCATTATTATTTCCTCTACCCTGCTCTTTTTTCTCAACCATATACTTGCCCAATGCATAACATTTGTCTTTAAGTTTAAGATAAATCGTTCCATCTTCACCTTGCCTAAGATTTTGGCCTAAATCATTTTCCATCATTTCTTCTCCATTAGAAAAAACTAAAACTGGATTTTTTCTATTTTCCCCTTCTCTAATCACATGCAAGCCTGTAATTTCCTCCGTTTCAACTATATTAGCTTTCTCTTTGTCATTAATTTCTTCAGTTTTTCTTAATTTCACTGAGCTCATATTATTATTTTCTTCTTCGCCTTGCTTACCGATATCAGTAACTTCAAAATTAATAAATGTTTTTCCAGCTAATAGTGAGTTATTCAATTTACTTTCTACCTCATCTTCTACTTTTTTATCCGTTTCATCTACGCTATCAGTCTCTCCGCCTTTTCCAACGGCTGATTCCCCATCACTTTCTTCACGTTTATCCTTATCGACCCTCACTTGAATCTCTATTTTTCTATCTACATCAATTCCTCTGTTTATTTCTAATCTCAGGTCATCATCATTTTTAGGTCTTTCTTTACTCACTGGCTTAAAATAGTTATATAATAAACATGATCCCGCTACAATTGCTGAACCGAATGCTGCCATACTTATATTTTTCTTATTCAATATCTTCTTATAGTCCATTGCCGATACATTCAGGCAACTCATTGATACCAATACCGTTGACAGACCCAATGCAAATACTTTTTTTAACTTATTTTTCTTCATGCTTGCCAACCCATTCGATGTATTACTTCAATTCAATTATATCATATCTTAACTCATTACAGGCCATTTTAACAAAATCTTAACAAAAAATTTAGCAGAGCCATCCAACCAACAGCTCTGCCTCAAAATATGCCTTTAAAGTTCATCAAAAGTCTTAAACAGTTCTAATTCAAAGGTTTACAAGTCTCTTTCACTTGCTTCTTGACTTCAATGGTTCCTTCAAGTTTTTCTGGACTAGTAACCTCTTCACATTTAGATTTAATCATTTTCCCAATAAGAGCGACTCTAAGATTACTTTCTTCTATTTCTTTTGGATCCAAAATCGTATTCATGAAGTCCAAAGCATTCCCACCGATAGCGCTATTCATATTGCATGCTCCTCTCTATCAAATCTGCCAATTCACGCTTTGCTTTTTCTATTTCCCTTACAGGTGTCTTCCTAGTTTTCTTAGTAAAATGATGTAGTAGTACATAGCTTCCGTTTGCCCAGCCTACAAAAAGTATTCTATTTCGAAGGGGTCTCAGTTCCCATATGTCTCCCTCAATATGTTTTACATAAGGCTCACCCACTTGAGTTCCGTATTCGCTCAAAATTTTAATATAATCTCGGATTTTATTCAGCTTTATACGACTATCCTTATCCTTTTTTCTGGCCAATCTTGCTATGTATTTAGCTACCGGTTCATTGCCATTTTTATTTCTGTAAAATTGTATTTCATACATAATTAATTCTTTCTCTCCATACTTTTATTGTACTCAAGATTAATTAATTCGTCAAGTATTTCAAACAATCAGTCTCATCCGGTACATTTCTATGATTACTTTCTAATTTAATTATATCACATTTTAGCCTATAATAATCAATCTTAACAAAGTCTTAATAAAAGTTAAACAGAGCCATCCAACTAATAGCCCTGCCCTTAAAATATTATGACTTTGTTCTAATTTGCCATACTCCTTTGGCAAACAGCAATGCCCTCCACGAATCCTTTTGATATATTTTATTTTCTTTTTCACTTCTAAGGTTGTTTAAATCTTTCCTATCCCATATCCTACCGTCAACATCTACAAAAAATAAATCTCCTACCACTTTATTTTGATAGTCGCACCTATACTGGCCCAACTTATATAATTTGTCTTTCGATTTAAAGTAAACCATTCCATCACCTTTTTTGTCTTGCCTAAAGTGTTCGTTTAAATTCAAATCCTTTTCCTTTACTTTTTCTCCGTTATGGAAAATTAAAACTGGATCTGCTTCATTTTCCCCTGTTTCAACCATACGTATATCTATAATGTCTTCAGCTTCAATTATATTATTCTTATCATTCTCACTAATATCTTGAATTCTTGGAGAATTTACTCGTGCTGTTTTATATATGTATACTTTTTTGCCTAACTCATTGATATTGGAAGTATCAAAAATATCGAATTTTCTTCCGTCTATTGTTAATTTATCTGTTCGTTCTTCCATACTTGCTGGCTCAACATGTTCTTCCTTTAGACACTCTTTTAACTCCATCTGCAGATTTTTTTCATCATTTTCATTTGATTCTTCATTTATTTGATCTTTTTCTTCATTTTCAGTTGTTTTTTCTTCCTCTTCGGCAATTTCTTCTTTATTTTTTTCACTTTTTTCAACTTGATGGTCATTAATTCCCACCAATTGCTCTTCATCTTGTGACTTTTCTGCACCCGGCGCTTTAAAATGATTATATAAGAAATACGATCCCAATATAACTGCTGAACCAAGCGCTGCTATGCTTATATTTTTCTTATTCAATACTTTCTTATAGTCAATTGCCGATGCATTCAGGCAACTCATTGATACCAATACCGTTGATAAACCTAATGCAATCGCTTTTTCTAACTTATTTCCATTCATTTTTATTAACCCCTTCGATATATTACTTTAATCTCATCATATCATATTTTAACTTGTAACAGTTAATCTTAACCAAATTTTAATAAAAGGTTTGGCAGAGCCATCCAGCTAATAGCCCTGCCTTAAAACATCACTTTACTATACCTTCCATTTTTCATCAATTATTCTATCAAATACTGACATATCGGTCGCACTAGAAATGTTAATTGCCTGCCCTTTGAATACTTCTGCCGTATCAAATCTATTATATGCATTAAAAATATATGTCGTTCCACTTTCTCTCATTGCTTTTTTTACTTCCGGATCATAGAGTGCTTCTTTATGCCATTCGAGATCATTACTAGATTCACCTATTCCAATAAATGATACTACTGCTTCTTTAATTCCTTTAACCTTACAGTAATTAAATAATGCTAAATAGTGCCTCTTTATATGTAATTTACATTGCTCTGCCGTATAATATCTAGTACTCTCACAATATCTTCCATAATCATTCGATGATATATCAAGTGCTGCGTCCAAAAATATATTTATCTTTTTGCTGTCCTTGCTGTAAGTATACGGCTGCTTCATATAAGGAAAAATATTTCCACCATCTAGTGAAATTGGGGCATCTTCCACTCCCATGAACATAAATTTATCATTATCTTCCTTTTTGTCCTCTCCAAATTTAGTATGCTCATACAAACTAATACCATACCCTGCTGAAGTCAATACTTTATATGGATACAATAAGTTTATTTTATCTCCCATTGTTTCTTTATATATACCTTTAGTCTCATCATATACCATGCCATTCAATCCCGGCATATGTAATAAACATAATGATGTCCATGGACATTTAAGCATAAAAGCCGGTCCCGATGACTGCCCCCAGGAATAATCACTTAAAAGTTTTGCATTTTCTGAATTACTTAAAGGACTATAATCATCATAGTAAGTAGTTTCTATACAATTATGACTTGATGCTGGATTAGCTAAATCAAACTTTTTACTGTCTAATATATTTTGAATATCTAAAAGTTGTAATCCACTGCTTCCCATATCGGCATATACCACAAACATTTTGCCATCTTTTCGATCTTTACTTTGAGCTTCTTCTGAAATTTCCCCTAAAGTCGGTATTGTAAACTTACCTGCTTCATAAAGTTCCTCTCCTAATTTAATATAACACATCCCTGTCTCTTTATCTTGTCTAAAATACTCACCGGGGTTCCTTCTCAAATCTATTTCATTTATCTTAGTTCCATCAGGTAAAGTTAAAATTGAATCCTCTATCATTCCATTTGCTTCAGTTACCTCTAAGCTTATTGTCTTTCCTACCTTACTACATCTTTCAGCACTAACTATTTTACGTTTCTCATCTTCAGTAATTGGTTTAACTCCCTTAAACATAATTGGTTTTGTTGTTCCATTTACTTCCTGATTCGGTATTTGAAAATAAGGGCTTGTATGATAGATATCATATACAGATTTTTCAAATTCTGGCTCATTACGTCTTCTCCATCTCCCTGTTTCAGCAGCCTTAGGTTCTTCAGTTTTCACTTGGTCAACTTTCTTAACCGATTCATTACTACCAGACTCCACTTTGCTTACCTGGCTCTCATTATTTTCTCCATTGTCCTTTTCGACTTGTTTACTTTCCTTTTCAAGTTTATCCTTGCCATTTTCATTTGGCAATTCACCTGTTTCACTTTTGCTAAGTTTTTTAGCCAATTTACCAATTTTGTCTAACCGTTCTTTATTTAAGGTCTCTATGCCGCCTACATCCTTTTTATCAAATGTTTCATCGCAGTTCATTGCGAATGCACTTAAGCAACCCATTGATACCAATGCTGTTGACAAACCTAATACAATTACTTTTCTTAACTTATTTTTTTTCATTTTTACTTACTCCTTTGATATATTACTTTAATACCATTATATCATATTTTAACTTGCAATAGTTAATCTTAACAAAATCTTAATAAAAGGTTTAGCAGAGCCATCCAACTAACAGCCCTGCTTTAAAACATTACTTTATTTTGTCTTCGTTCCATTAAATATTCTGTCAAATACTGACATATCACTTTCATCAGAAATGTCAATCGCCTGCTCTTTGAATGTTTCTGCTATATCTGATCTATTATATGCATTAAAAATGTATGTAGTCCCGCTGTTTTCCATTGCTTCTTTCACTTCCGGATCATCAAGTACTTCTTTGTGCCATTCAATTCGGTTACCAAATACACCTGCTCCAATAAATGATAGCAGTGCTCTTTTAGTTCCTTCAGCCCTGCAAGATTCAAACAAAGTCAAATAGTGCCTCTTGATATGCAATTTGCATTGTTCCTCTGTATAATTTTCAGAGCCACTATATGCGTGCGGAAGTGCTGCATCTAAAAATATATCTATTTGCTTAAATTCATCACTACAAGTATACGGTTCGCAAGTAAAGATACTTCCTCCGTCAAACGGAAGGTTAGCATTTTTAATTATCATGCAAGTAGACTTGTCATTGTCTTCACTTGTATCTTCACCAAAATTAGCATTGATAGCTGGAGTCATTCCATAACCTGATGAAGTCTCTATTCCATATGGCTTTAGTAGGTTTATCTTGTCCACTTTTTGTTCACTATACCCATCTGTTTCTTTATCATATACCATGCCATTCAATCCCGGCATATGTAATAAGCATAAAGATGTCCACGGACATTTAAGCATGAAAGCTGGCCCTTGAGTATTGTCCCCCCAATATTCACTTAATAATTTCACCTTTTCCCCTTTAACTGGGCTACTATCTTCTGGACTTATTGTCTCTATGCAGTTCTGATTTGAAGCCGGATTAGCCAAATCAAACTTCTTACTGTCTAATATCTTTTGAATATCTAAAAGTTTCAAGCCACTAGTTCTCGGGTTAGCATAAGCCACAAACATTTTGCCACCTTTTCGATCTTTACTTTGAGCCTCTTCTGAAATCTTCCCTAAAGTTGGCATTGTAAACTTACCTGCTTCATAAAGTTCGTCTCCCAACTTTACATAACACATTCCACTTTCTTTATCCTGTCTAAAGTATTCGCCTGGATTTTCCCTTAAATCCATTTCGTTTACCCTTGTTTTGCCGTCGCTTAAAATTAAAATTGTATCTGCATCCTTATTCCATTCGTCCAATTCAGTCATCTGCACAGCTATTTTCTTTCCTTTTTTACTATAGCTCTTAGCATCAACTATTTTAGATTTCTCATCTTCAGTAATTGGTTTAACTCCTTCAAACATAATCGGGTTCGTTGTCCCATTTACTTCCCTATTTTGTATTGCTTTCAGCGCTTCTTTGTCAGTTATTGTATTATCATTTGATTTTGGTCTATCTGTCTGATCCTTATTGCTTTTTCCATCCGATTCTTCAGCTTTACTCTTTCCTTTCTCATTTGATGATTCACTTGCTTTATCTTTGTCAGACTTTTCAACTGGCCTTCTCTTTCTAGTGTCCTTCCCTTCAT
>CAKSSR010000049.1 GCA_934489735.1 uncultured Eubacteriales bacterium
TTCTTCCGTTTCTAATTTTTCTTCCCCATTACTTTTAGTTTCTGATTCAGCTTGTGCTTGTTCCTTTTGTCCTGCTGCAGCCTTATTATTGTCTGCTTCTTCCGTTTCTAATTGTTCTTCCTCATTAACTTCAGTTTCTGATTCAGCTTGTGCTTGTTCCTTTTGTCCTGCTGTAGCCTTATTATTGTCTGCTTCTTCCGTTTCTAATTTTTCTTCCCCATTACTTTTAGTTTCTGATTCAGCTTGTGCTTGTTCCTTTTGTCCTGCTGCAGCCTTATTATTGTCTGCTTCTTCCGTTTCTAATTCTTCTTCCTCATTACTTTCAGTTTTTGGTTCAGATGCAGCTTGTGCTTGCTTTTTCCGTCCTGCTGCAAGCCCATTTCCTTTCATTGCATTCAAATCTAAATCAGTTTCATCTTCATTATCGTCTTCTTCATCTTCACTAGACTCGCCATCACTTATTTCGCTGCTACTGGATTCAGTACTGGGATCATCAAATTTTTCCATTTCAATGTAAATCTCTTCTGGATTTTGCTTATTATTAATAAAAATCTTATATGCCAGGCATCCAATTCCTAAAACAGCTGCCGATCCCAATGTAGACCAAACCACAGTCTTCTTATTAAATACCTTCTTGCTTTCTGCCGCCTCACCAATTATGTTCAAATTCAATGTCACTAAAGCCGTAGACAATCCTAATGCTAAAGCCTTTACTAATTTATTCTTTTCCAAAGTTAAAAATCTCCTAACGTAAACTATTTTCTAAATCATTTTATCATATTTTCGAGAAAAATGCTTTAATTTTCTCTCAATCATATCTATTTTTTTCAAATTCTATATTCCATTTTTCAAATCTTCAACTGCTTTATTGTAATCGCTTTGTCCAAATACCGAAGTCCCTGCAACAAAAATGCTTGCTCCGGCCTTATATGCCTTACCTATTGTTTCTTTATTTATCCCGCCGTCCACCTCTATCTTTACATTTAGCTTTCTCCTCTCTATTTCTTTCTTAAGTAAGCTTATTTTATCCACTTGAGACTCAATAAATTTTTGACCTCCGAATCCAGGATCAACCGTCATTATAAGAATCATAAACGAATCCTCTAAATATGGAATTATTTTCTCAACAGGCGTCGTCGGCTTTATAGATATTCCAACCGAAACTTCATGTCTTTTTATACTATCGATGATTTTTCTTACATCTTCGTCAGATTTTAATGCCTCAATGTGAAAAGTTATAATATCTGCACCAGCCGACACAAATTCATCAATATATTTTATTGGATTTTCTATCATTAAGTGAACATCGAAAGGTAAATCCGTACACTTTCTCAATGCTTTTATCACCTGTGGTCCAAATGAGATATTATTTACAAATGATCCGTCCATAACGTCCAAATGAATTGCTTCAACATATTTAGATACTTCTTCAATTTCCTTACCTAGTATCAAAAAATTGCTTGCCAATATAGAAGGTACTATGTTAATTTTCTTATCCAACATTAAGATCATCTCCTATAATTACATCTGAGCCAAAGTCTCCGCAATAAATGACTTTTTTTTCTTATTGCTCTCTGGTTTTATCTTTTTCCCCTTAATATTATTTGCCTCATTCCACATCTTATTTAATTCCTCGCTTATACTATTTCTCAATACTTCGCTATACTCTTCCTTAATTGAGCTCAATATTACAATTGTAATCAATCCTCTAACGTCTACATTCCCATTATCATACATGTCACTTAAGACATTTCCTAACTTTTTTAATCTTGTCTTATCCGGTTTATCTGATAAAAACTTATTTATAACTGGAGCCACATTTTCTCTCGTAAAGGTAACCGATCTAAACTCTTCATAATTTGCTCTTTCTTCTTGTAGCTTTTCTTTCAATTCAGGGAAAATATTTATCAATCGATTGATGAAAAACAATACATCTACGTTATCATCTTTATCTCTTTTTCTAATTTCTCTTACCTTAGGCTTCTTTACTTCTTCCGGGGATACAGAATGACAAAAATCTTCTGCAATTTGTTCTGCTTCCTTAAGAGTGTCTGAGTCTTTATCAAACAGCCATTTCGATATTGATAAACTTTTCTCATCTCTGATTCCATTTATCACTTTATACATTTTGAGTTCATATATCTTACCATCAAAATTGATACTATAGATCACATTATCGCTACTAAATTCTACTTTTTTATATTGCTCTGTTATTACTTTATTAAATCCTTTCTTCGATAAACATTCATTTACTTTATTTATTATTAAATCAAATGCTTCTGTAGAAATCTCGCTCATTTTTTAATTCTCCTTATTGATTAAATAGTTTACTACATCTTCCATATGCATTCCTCTTGATCCTTTTACTAATAAAAAGTCATTTGGCCTTAATACAGATTTTAATTTTTCATTCAATTCCTCATGATTGTCGAAATGATACTTTTCTTTATCAAATCCATCACAAGTATATTTTGATTCTTCTCCACATGTTATTAATACATCTATATCCTTATCATTCATATATTGACCTATTTCCAAATGCAAGTCTCTAGATTGCTCTCCCAATTCTAACATATCTGCTGAAACTACTATTTTCCTGTTGTCTCCTGCTATTTCGCAAAGCACATCTATTGACGACTTCATTGAATCTGGATTCGAGTTATAAGTGTCATCTATAATATTTATACCATCTCTCACATAAATGTTCTGTCTCATTGGCGGATTCTTATATGATAAAATACCTGCTTTGATATTGTCAACAGAAAGACCAAATTTGCAACCAATTGCTATTGCTGCTAATGCATTATATATATTATACCTCCCGATTGATAAAATTTCTATAGTCTGAGGCATATCATAGATATCGATATCAAATGTCGTCATACCATTTTCATACTTTATATTTCTAGCTTTATAGTCACAATCCGAGTCAATTCCAAAAGATACTATATCGCAGTTTAATTCTTTTGATTTTTCTCTTAAAGATTCATTATCAAAGTTAGCGAACAAAGTATTATTCTTATTAAATCCATTAGTAATTTTCAATTTTTCTGATAGAATATTATCTTTTGTCAGAAGGTTCTCTATATGAGTCACGCCCACGTTAGTTATTACTGCATGATCGATCTTCGCTATTTCAGACAGTCTATCCATCTCGTGAAATTTGCTTATTCCCATCTCTATTACAGCTATATCATCCGTATCATCTAGATTCAGAATTGTTGCCGGCACTCCTAGCTGACCATTCAGATTTCCAGATGTTTTTAAGACTTTGAATCCTTTTGATAACACATCAGATATCATTTCTTTAGTACTCGTTTTCCCTACGCTGCCCGTTATACCAATTATCGGTATGTAGAAGTAGTTTCTATAATGAGTTGCTATATCTTGGTACGCTTTTAATGTATCTTCCACTTCGATGCAAATTATTTCTTTATCATTATGATTTTTTCTATAATCATATCCATTACTTTTCTCCTTTAGGAAGGCTTTTGCTCCATTTTCTATGGCATCGTCTATAAAATCGTGGCCGTCGAATCTTTCTCCCTTAATCGGAATAAACAAACCTGATTCTTTTACTTCTTTACTATTAGTACTTATGTTACTTATTCTTTCGCTTTTGCTTCCAGAAATCAATGTACCTTTAGTAGCCATCAATATTTGTTCAACATACAGCTGTTCCATAAACAATTACCTCTTTTCAAATATACTTTCTATTACTTCTCTCTCATCCAAATGATACTTTTTCCCTTTTATTTCTTGATAGTCTTCATGCCCTTTTCCTGCCAAAACTATTATATCACCTTCTTGCGCATGGTCAATACAATATTTAATTGCTTCTTTTCTATCTGGGATTATTACACTCTTCCCATTTGATTTATTTATTCCTATCATTATATCATTTATTATGTCCATAACGTCTTCATATCTAGAATTATCTGCAGTTATTACTGATAGATCTGATAACCTCCCCGATACTTCTCCCATTTCATATCTTCGAATTTTTGGTCTGTTACCACCTGCTCCAAAAAGAGTTATTAATCTCTTCGGCTTATACTCTCTCAATGTCGTCAATAAGCTTTCCATACTCAAGGCATTATGTGCATAGTCTATCAAAAGAGTGTAGTTCCCGTCAACTTTTACTGACTCTAGTCTACCTTTTACTTTAACTTTGTCAAGTCCTGCTGCTATACTCTCATCAGATGCTCCAAATTCCTTGCATGCTGCTAGTGCTGCCATAGCATTGTACACATTGAATCTTCCTGGAATATCAACATTTAGATTCTCTTTCTTTCCATTATTATATTCCAAATCAAAGCTTATTCCAATATATCCGGGTCTTGATACATTCAACGTGTTCGAAGCTATAAAATCTGCCTTCTCATCAAAGCCATATGTTATTACTTCGCAAGTGTGGCCTTTCAATATTCCTTCTACGTTCTTATCATCTATATTGACTATGCCTTTTTTGCATCTCTTAAATAACATACTTTTACATTCTAGATACTCTTCCATTGATGCATGCTCGTCTCCGCCTATATGATCCTCAGAAAAGTTAGTAAATATCCCTTCATCAAATACTATTCCATCAACTCTATGGCATTTTAATCCTATTGAAGACACTTCCATAACTGCCACGTCACAGCCGTTTTCTTTCATCTTTCTTAAATACTTCTGAATTTCATATGACTCCGGCGTGGTATTGTTAGATTTTATCAATTCATTTCCAAACATTATCCCTATAGTTCCTATTACTCCTACTTTATGCCCTTCATTTTCTAGTATAGACTTGATCATGCAAGACACTGTCGTTTTCCCTTTAGTCCCTGTTATTCCTATCATGTACAATTCCTTAGATGGTTGATTAAAAAACTCATTAGAAACTAATGCTAATGACTCCCTCGTATCTTTTACTAATAAGACTGTGGCTCCATCTAATTCAAGTCTTTCTTCTGATATGATAACCTTTGCTCCTTTGTTAACTGCGTCCATAGCAAATTTGTGTCCGTCAAACGAGGTTCCCCTTAGGCAAACAAAGACGCATCCTTCTATAACCTTTCTCGAATCATATACGATGTCTGTTAATCCTTCCATCTCTTTATTGCCAATTATCTCTATTGGATTTAATAAATCTATAATTTCTATCAATTTCATAAATTAAGCCTCTCATCTTGTAAATATTTCTCTGATTTCTTTCTGACTGCTGCACTCGCAGATAGCTACCACTTCGTCATTGTCCATTATTATGTCATTTCCTTTAGGAATAATAAGTTGTTCGTCCCTTACTATTGAAATTATTAACGATGACTTTGGTAAACTTATGTCTTTTATTAAAAATCCATTTATGTTCGCATTCTTTGGTACCTTTATCGCACATATTGCCGCCCTTCCTTTATTGAGCGTCGCTATTAAACTTAGTTCGTCTCTGTCTATCTCTTGCTCTATCATTCTCGTGATAATATCAGTGCTGCTCACCGCATTCTCAATTCCAAGTCTCGTTAAAACCTCTAAGTTCCTGGGATTGTTCGCCCTTGCTATAACCTTCTTTATCTTGAACTTTTCTTTCGCTAGTTGAGCCGCTACTAAGTTGTCTTGGTCTTGCCCTGTGACGGCTACAAGACATTCTGCTTTATTTATCCCGGCCGCAATCAATACGTCTATTTCTGTCCCGTCTGCACATATTACATTGGCCCCTAGTTCATCCGCAATTATCATTGAATTGGTTTTGTTTTTCTCTATTACTACTACTTCATGCCCATAATCCATTAGGCTCCTCGTTAAATAATATCCTAACTTTCCTCCACCAACTATAACAATTTTCAAAATATCGCCTTCTTTTGCTTAAGTTTTTTCATATTAATTTAGTATAGATTAACTTATCTCCTTGATTTATCACATTTTTTTCTCCATCATTATATAAATATACCTTCCCATTCTTAATAATTCCTAAAATTGCTTCGTCAGTATGTACCGGAACGTTCTCTATGCTTCTCCCTATAAAGTGGGAGTCGGCTTCCCTCACGTTGAATGATAATACCGATTCCTCGACGCAAATATGTTTCTCTTTTTCATTAGATATTAAAGCCGATACCATCGCTTCACAAGCATATTTCGTCTGACATATCGTCTTTAAGCCAAATTCATTAAAGATTCTATCCCTCGTTGGATCTGTTATCCTTGTCACTACATTGCTCACATTAAAAAATTCATTTACTATCTGTGCAACAACTATGTTCAAATTATCATCTGACGTAACCACAGCAACTGCATCACATCCTTCAATGCCTGCACTCTTAAGTGACATTATATCCATTGGCATCCCTACTACTGTCAATCCGTCAAAGTCCTCTGGTAACATCGTAAACGAATCCTCAGATACGTCTAATACTGAAACAAAATGCCCTAGATGACATAAAACGCCCGCTAATCTGCTCCCAAGCTTTCCACATCCTATTACTAACACGTTCATCTTTTCACCACTTCTCTGTTTGAATAATACCATTATAACAAATGTCTATCGTAAAAGGAAGTTGGATTTTGAAACAAATTACTAAGCTTATGATAGACTGAATTTAAAAAATTCAAATATATCTTTAAACGCTCTTAACTTTTCTCTGCCATTGTCTGATCAATCATTACAGATCGTAATAATATGGTACTTATTCAATGTCTTTAAGTAGATTTTTATCACTTTTTTTCAACCCATTCCCTATTACTTCATAATTCCCAGATGATTTATTCAAAAGTCTTTCAAAAAAAAATTAAGGTATACTTAAACATAATGTCTAAGTACACCCTGGTCAGTTTTAGCAGCATATCCTATATGCTTATCTGTGCGCTAATTTATGATATAACTTTTTTAACAAATAGTCGCCTATCTTTACTAGACGTAAAGGCGGCCCTTCTTTGCATCAACTTGATGCTTTTATATTATATAACATTTAAAATCGTTTGTCAAGACTTTATTTCAAATAATTCAGGGCAACCGCATTAAAAAGTTAGCTGAATTTGTTGTAAATGATGTCACATAGAAAATTATCGTCAAAAGAGCATTTAATTCGTTTCCCTTTTAGGTTAAATTTAGAATTTTTAAAAGATTTATATAAGTCGGGTGCTATATGTCTCATTACTGCAAGGTTCTCCGCACTATTGTCTTTTCTCATACGACATTGATCTTCATTAAAATCTAAATCCAGGTACCAATGCAGACTATTCTCTATCCCTCAATGCTGTCTCACTGTCTTTGAAAATGTATCTATATCTGTTGTTGATGATATAAAATAACTATCATCACTACTTCCTATTTCATTAATAATTCGTCTACTTCTCACCATCCCTATCGCATTTAAGTTAGCCCATTCTTCTCTATTCTCTATCCATTCGATATCCGTCGTTAAAAAATATTCCCTTCTCTTTACTCTACCGTGGTCTTTCCCTTTCGTCTTCCTCTCTTTTAATGGATAATTCTTTCTGCCTCCTTGTGCTGTTTCAAAATATAGTTTTACTTCATCATGCAGCCTCCCTTGATTTCCTTTTTAACTCGAATACATAATTCCCTTCTTTTTCTATTACCTTTTCACAAGCTTCTTTTTGATAATGTATTGCATCTGCTGTGATTCTCTTGCCTTCTATTTTAAAGTTTCCTGACATTTGTCGAAGCACTGGTATCTCATCGGTCCTTTCTCGTATCTTCTCTCTATCATTTATTTTCCCCTTTGATTTGCTTTCTTTCTATGATTCCTTTCTTTATCTTTTGTTAGATGGGTTGTTTTGAATAACTAATAAAACCAGCAGAGATTATGATCAATATAGAGGTGCAAAGCAAATACAATGCCGGATATCGAATAGAAAAAAGAGGAACATATTACTTAAGTAGGTTGATTTCATCACAGTATGGGATAGAATTTTTAGG
>CAKSSR010000050.1 GCA_934489735.1 uncultured Eubacteriales bacterium
CGTAGGAGAGTCGTATTACAAGAAAGGCGAGGAGCAAGGCAGAGAGGAAGGAATAGCACAAGGAATAGCACAAGGAATGGCACAGGGCAGAAGAGAAGGAGAAATTAGGGCGAAGATAAAAATGATAGATAAATTGAGGACAATGGGGATTAAATTTGAAGATGCCTTAAGGATCGCAGAAATAGATAAAGAAACTTTTGAGAAATATAATGAAAAAAATTGATAAACAGATATAATAAAAATGATAGTATAAATTGCTTTTGGAGGGAAAGTTTTATGAGCTCAAAATTATTAAGCAAAACTAATGACAAGGTATTTAAAGAAATATTTACGAGGAATAAGAGTTGCATGGCAGATTTTTTAAAATGTATATTAGAAATTCCAGATGAAGAGTTTGATGATTTAGAATTTTTAGATCCTCATACGAGAGAGGGATCAGAACTTGACGTAGAGGACACTTCGAATATAAAAGTTAAGACAAAATCAAGTATAATAGACATAGAGATGCAATTGAATGGGTGCAATGTATTAGAGCAAAGGATAATGCCGTATCTTACAAATATGGCGCAAGATCAGAATTGTGAAGGACCTAAATATAAAAAGATGAAAAGAAATGTGTGCATAATAATTTCGGCAGACTACAATGTAGTGGAAGATGATGAATATTTTCATAAATTCACAATGAGAGACCAGAGAGGTGAAGTAGAATTTAGCAAACTTTTAGAGATAGATCTATTAGAATTAAATAAGTTACCTAAAAATAATGATGGAACGAATTTATGGAATTGGTTGAAGTTTATAAAGACGAATGACCAGAATGATATGGAGAAGCTTTCAGATACAAATCCAGAAATAAAGAAAGCATATAATGTACTTCAAAATTTAAGCGATGATGAATCGATGAGATATGCAGCACAGAAAAGAGAAATGTTTTTGCAAGATCAGTTAGCAAGGGAAGAAAATCAATGTAATGAGGGCCTTGAAAAGGGCGAACAAGAAGGACTTAGGTAAGGCAGAGCAGAAGGAAAAAATTGAGGCAAAATAGAAATGATAAATAATTTGCAAGCGATGGGCATTAAATTTGAAGAAGCATTGAAAGCTGCGAATATAGACAAAGAAACTTTTGAGAAGTATAATAGAGAAAGAAATTAAGTGAAAGAAGGTTTTTGGACATGGCTATAAGAAATATAGTGAAAGATGGAGATCCAATATTAAGAAAGAAAGCGAGATTAGTAGAGAAATTTGATGATAAATTGAGCGTCATAATAGATGACATGTTTGAAACTATGAGAAGTGCTGGAGGGGTAGGACTAGCGGGAAATCAAGTTGGACTACTGAGAAGGATAGCAGTTATTAGTCTTGATGGGAAAGACATAGAATTGGTTAATCCTGAGATAATAGAGACAAAGGGAAAACAGATTGAATATGAAGGATGTCTTTCTTTTCCAGGGATAAACGAAAGAACAATCAGACCTAATAAAGTAAAAGTCAGGGCCTTTGATAGAAATGGCAAAGAATTTGAGGTATCAGGTGAAGGTTTATTGGCAAGGGCATTCTGTCATGAAATAGACCATTTAGATGGGATAGTTTTTTTAGACAGACTTTATAATGAAAGTGACAAGATCAATAAGATATATCGATAACGGCTACCAAGATCTAATAATGGGTCTTGGTATTATTAATAACATTTGCACAAGGATTGAAGTTGTGCTGAAACAACTAACTTACAATGTATCGCTTTTAATTATAATTAACAGATTTGATATTTTAGTGAAAAAACGACTTAAAAATTGTATATTTTATTAACAGAAACTGATGGGTTAGAAATGTTTATTAATGATATATTTAAGACTTTTATTCGACAAATTAAGTTATATCTTGTTATATATTGATTTATTTTGCTAATGTTTATTATTGATATTTTATTTTTTATTACAATATATATGATTGACTTTTTTGTATTTATGTCTTATTATAGATAGGGCAATGGGTTTAATCAATTTTTAGAAATTTCTTATCTGGATTTAGTAAGACATGACCGTAAGTAAAGAAAATCTGTGCTATAGTAAATAATTATGCTAAGGATTCTACGTTTCTTTTGGTAGCGTGGGACGAATTGGCACGAAAACATATCTATTGGACAAGGCAAAGTACATAATGGTATGCAGGGGACTAACCAAATTTGATATTTGCAGACATTGGAATGAGAATTTGTGATATATTTTTATATTAATCAAGCGTTAGCAGTCAAAATAATGAATTATGAATAATCAGGTCAATGATTGGTAGAGCGGGCGTTGATAAATAGTGAAAAAATTAATGAATTTTTGGATACAATTTTGCAAAGGCTTTTAGTATACGACTTAAGTTTGTCTGATATATGTTAATAATATGTACGGATTATTATTATGACATTGGTGAGAGAAAGTGGACCCGTTAATAACCATTAACCTACAGCTGGTGCGCAATTGAGATTTATTGCTATATGTGAAGATATTATCGAAATCCAGCAAGAATATTTTGATTTCTTTGAATCAAATGAATTGCTGAAGATATACTTGATGTTTCAAGAGTCATGATGAGAGAATGTCAAGGTAGATAATTTATAAGGATACGTTGGCAAAGGTTAATGAATTTTTAAAAAAAGTGCAGCTTTTGATATCTGCAGAAATGTATTTTAATCATGAAAATACTTGTGCTCAATGGATAGGACAAGTGACAACAGCTAGCAGGCAATATATTAGATAACTAGCCGTATAACTTTTACTGACGGCTTGTTAAAATTTTTTATCTTTATTATTAAACGAAATATATAATATGTGATTGAAGGGTGTGATTGTTTGGATAAATTTGTCGTTTTTGGAGGAAATAAATTAAAGGGAAAGGTTTCTATTAGTGGAGCGAAGAATGCGGCTGTCGCTATAATACCAGCGGCTATTCTTTCTGATGGAGTATGTAGAATAAGTAATATTCCTAATATAAAGGATGTTTCTTTGATTGCAAAGATAATATCAGAGATGGGTGCAAGTGTTAAGATGATAAATAAGTCCACGCTTGAGATAGATGCAACAAAGATGAGTTCACCAGTGGCATGCTACGAATTGGCAAGACATATGAGAGCATCTAGTTATCTACTTGGAGCTTTATTGGGAAAGTTTTCGAAAGCAGTGGTACCACTGCCAGGAGGATGTGATTTCGGAGTAAGACCGATTGACCAACATTTAAAAGGCTTTTCAGCTTTAGGGGCTAAGCATAAGGTTGAGAGCGGGATGGTTCATGTAGAGGCGGATAAGCTAACTGGAAGCAATGTTTATCTAGATGTTGTATCTGTTGGAGCGACTGTCAATATAATTTTAGCAGCGGTCAAGGCCGAAGGTATGACAACGATAGAAAATGCTGCGAAAGAGCCTCATATAGTTGATTTAGCTAACTTCTTGAATTCAATGGGAGCAGATATTTTAGGCGCAGGTACAGATGTTATAAAGATAAAAGGGGTAAAGAAATTAAAAGGTGTTACTTATCCAGTTATTCCTGATCAGATAGAAGCAGGAACTTACATGGTAGCAGCAGCTGCATGCGGTGGAGATGTAACTGTATGTGATGTCACGCCGAAGCACTTGGATTCTATTACAGCCAAATTAAAAGAAATGGGAGTCACTGTCGAAGAAGGAGAAGAGTCAGTTAGAGTTGTCCGCAATGGAGAATTGAAATGCTGCAATATAAAGACTATGCCATATCCAGGATTCCCTACGGATATGCAGCCACAGATTACCACGTTATTAAGCATAGCGGAGGGAACTAGTATAGTTACAGAAGGAGTATGGGACAATAGGTTTAAATATACTGACGAACTTCGTAAAATGGGAGCGAAAATATCAGTAGATGGTAAGATAGCTGTAGTTGAAGGTGTAAAAGAATTAAGAGGAGCTCCTATCAAAGCTATAGATTTAAGAGCTGGGGCGGCAATGGTTATAGCATCACTGGCGGCTAAAGGGGTATCGACGATAGAAGGGACAAGTCATATTGAACGAGGGTACGAAGATATAATAGGAAAATTAAAATTATTAGGAGCTAATATAAGAAGAGAAGCAGTACCAGAAAAATTAGAATCGAAGGTATTATAAGAAACGAGAGTCCTATATCCTTTTCCAACTAAATTAAGAAGGGGGGATATAGGATTGTCATTATATTTTGAAGAGAGGGATAGTATTTGTCAAGAATTTGTCAATTATTTAGTGGAAGTAGTGGAAATAGTACATATATAGAAAGCAATAATAGAGGGATTTTGGTAGACACTGGGAAAAATGCTAAACAAATTGAGATAGCTTTAAACTTGAATGATATAGATCCAAAAAAGATAGAAGCAATCTTTATAACTCACGAACATTCTGATCACGTTAGCGGACTCAGAGTCTTTGCAAGTAGATATCATTTAAAGGTTTATACTTCAGCGGGGACCTTAAATTCATTAGAAGAGAAAGGAATTTTAAATAATAAATTTGATGTGGAAGCAATAGATGAACAGGGCATAGAAATGGCAAATATGATGATTAGACCATTTAGAACGTCACACGACTGTGCAGAAAGCTTTGGATATGCTATAGAGACAACAAATGATAAAAAAGTATCTATCGCAACTGACTTGGGAGTGATTTCAAATGAAGTTTTAGAGAAATTAAAGGGATCTGATTTGATTGTTATAGAATCTAATCATGATATACGAATGTTAGAGAACGGATTTTATCCATATTATCTTAAAAGAAGAATATTATCCAACGAGGGCCATTTGTCAAATGACGATTGCGCAAGTGTACTGCCGTATCTGGTTAAGACAGGAACGACTAAATTTGTTTTAGCTCACTTGAGCCGAGAAAATAATATGCCAGAGTTGGCTTATCAGACTGCAATGAGTAAATTAAATGAAAACAATATGAAACAAGGAAAGGATTTTGAATCGCTGTCGATAGCTAACAGAGATGCTGTCAAGGAAAATTCTATATTTTTTTAAGGATGGATACCAAATGTTAAAGATAAATTTAATTTGTATAGGGAATTTGAAGGAAAAGTATTTGAAAGAGGCTTGCGCTGAGTATGAAAAAAGATTAAAAAGTTATGCTAAGTTATCGATAATTGAGATAGATGAATGTAAATTGTCAAAAAATCCATCAAAAACTGAGATTGAGGCAGCAATAATAACGGAAGGAAGAAAAATAATTAATAAATTTGGAAGCAGGTCGGTAAGTGTTGCTATGTGCATAGAAGGAATTGAATACAGCTCTGAAAAATTTGCAGAAAAAATAAATAATATGATGACGACAGGAATAAGCGAGATTAATTTTATTATAGGAGGATCGTATGGTCTGTCTGATGAAGTTAAATCAAAGTCTGACTTTAAAATATCTTTGTCAAGAATGACATTTACTCATATGATGGCAAGAGTTTTACTATTGGAACAAATTTATAGAGCATTTCAAATAATTTCAGACGGAAAGTATCATAAGTGAAGCTTTATTTTATTAAACGATTTGTATTTTTAAGGGCTGATTTGCGCAAAGAAGTGGCATGGTAATGCGAATTAAAAAAATTTTAAATTTTTTTTAAAAAAAGTATTGACAAGCTATTTGCAAGGTGATATAATAATAACTGTTGAAACGCGGGTGTAGTTCAATGGTAGAATCCCAGCCTTCCAAGCTGGTCGCGTGGGTTCGATTCCCATCACCCGCTCCAATATGCGCCTGTAGCTCAGGTGGATAGAGCAACTGCCTTCTAAGCAGTGGGTCAGGGGTTCGAGTCCCTTCAGGCGTGCCACATCTATTATGCAGTGACATGGTGGGTATAGTTCAATTGGCAGAGCACCGGATTGTGGTTCCGGGTGTTGTGGGTTCGAGTCCCATTACCCACCCCACATGAAAAGGCGGAAGGGCCGGAGCTTCGGCTCCGGCCCTCGTCCGTTCCCTTGCGTCATATAGGGGTGTAGCCAAGCGGTAAGGCAAGGGACTTTGACTCCCTCACTCGCTGGTTCGAGTCCAGCCATCCCTGCCATCCGGCGGGTTCGGCTGTCCGGGCCCGCCGGAAGCCCCTAAGATCATATACGTTTGACCCAGTAGCTCAGTTGGCAGAGCACCTGCCTTTTAAGCAGGGTGTCCGGAGTTCGAGCCTCCGCTGGGTCACCAAGGAAAGCCTTGAATCGCGAGCGATTCAAGGCTTTCCTTTTTTCTTCAGCGACGGGACAGCCGTCAAAATGCCACTCTGGGATCAAACTTCGGGCAGTGCAGCCGGACGGTGACGTTCTGATCCACCACCTCACTGATCTGGGCGTCACACGCCGCGCTCATCAGCCGGTAGGCGTCTGGAAAGTCCAGGGAAAAGCGCTCCATCAGGAAAGCAGCCCCGTCCTCGCAGGCCAGGCGGAGACTCTCCTCCAGAGTGGGCCGGGAGGCCAGAAACCGAAGCCCGCTGTCATTTTCCACCATGGGGCGGGCCAGGGGCCGATCCCGGAGAACGCTGACTTTCAGACGGACGCGGCCGGCGATTTCAAGGCCTGTGCCGGACAGCTTACCGTCGCCCATGCAGGCGTGCAGGTCGGCCACAGCCAGATCCGCCCCGGGGACAAACACCGGCAGATAGACGGTACAGCCCGGGGCGATGAGTTTGGTGTCCAGGTTGCCGCCGTGATCCTCCGGAACAGCGCAGTGGATGGCCCCGGCGCGGGGGGCGGTGCCGATCACGCCGATCATGGGGGTCAGGGGCAGACGGATATCGGGGGCGAAAAGAGCTAAGCCGTCCCGGATGGGGATGATCTTGGTATCCGGGGCGGTGATTCGGTCTCCCAGAAAGCCCAGACCGACACCTGTGGGCATCACGCCGTGATCGGCTAACTCGATGGACTGCACCTCCACCCGCAGGGTGTCCCCCGGCTGCGCTCCAGCGACCTCAATAGGGCCGACGGCGCAGTCGATGCCTGCGGGGTCGATGTCACTGCGCATGACGGTCTCGTCCTTCAGCTGGCCGCCGTAGCAGTCGTCCATCTCCACCCAGAAGGTCTCTCCGTCTGCAACGCGGTAGGCGTGGGGATCGTCCGGGGAGAAGTGACTGATGATCCTGGCCTTGGGGATGATCTGCATACAGACACCTCACAGTTTCAAAATAGAGCGATCCATGGATCGGGCAAATTGGGGATCTTGATACAGTTCGCACAAGACGGAGATGAAGCACTTGACCACCGGCAGCTCCAGTTTCTGCCGGGATACCACAACGTTGAGAGTGCGGGGATAGGGGTTTTCAAAGTGGCGGATCACGGTGCCGGAGCGGGCAGGGGTGGCCAGCAGCTCGCTGGTGATACCGATGCCCAGCCCGCGCTGAACGGCGGAGATAATGGCGGAGTCGCTTTGGAAGGAGTATTTGCTGGGCGTCGGGGTACAGT
>CAKSSR010000051.1 GCA_934489735.1 uncultured Eubacteriales bacterium
TACTTGACTATTATATCATTATTACTGAAAAATTGCAATAGCAATATTGATTTTCAGAGAATGAGACTTGTTAAAAGTTGCAATAATGATAATAGAAGGCTTAATTTCTAATTTGTTTGTTACTTCAAAGTAGTGGGCTTGATCTATGGCATCAGGAGCCCACAGATTTGCTTGCAGAAATAGTTATATTAAATTTTTGTTAAGTTTTTGTTAAGATTTTGTTAAATCGAAGACATTTGGATTATAATGTGTTACAATGTAGCCGGATTGAATGAACAAGATGTTACAGGTCGAAATTCATTTGATCTAATAATAAGCCTATTGATATAGCACTAGATTAAATTTATCGAATTAGTTAATGTCAGTTTGATAAATTTAATCGATTCCATTTTACGTAGAGTTTTTTTTCTTTACGTATGTTCCGTTTTTAGTATTATAGATGCAGCGTCATTTTAAGTCAGATGGCG
Source organism: uncultured Eubacteriales bacterium (assembly GCA_934489735.1). Lineage (GTDB taxonomy): Bacteria > Bacillota > Clostridia > Oscillospirales > Acutalibacteraceae > CAKSSR01. Next base: position 468 of record CAKSSR010000051.1, read on the forward strand.
CTGCTTTCCTTATATTTAAAATGCTTATGTTAAGTTTTGATTAAATTTATGTTAAGATTTTGTTAAGATGAACACAGCTAAATCAAAATATGATATAATATAAACAAGTTAAATGAATTAGATATTCAGATCGAATTTCATTTAACGAGGCTAAATTAAAGTGAAATTTAAGGGAATAAAAACTTAGTTTAGCTTAATGCTATTATTAGACGTAAGGTTTGTCTGACCCCCTTAAGATCTTTTAATAGCATATCGCTTGTTTCTCATATCATTGCAGATGCGATTGATAAATTTTAGTTTTATGCATTTGCGATAGCAAGTGCTGTTTCTCCTCCCTTTGTTGAAAATACGTTGTTTCTTTATTGAGACAGCGTATTTTGCGATATATCGGCTAAAAAATTCGTTGCCTTTAGGGTGCGAGATAAATGATATTATAAAAATGTTTCTTTACTAAAACTAATTGTAAGCAGATTAGTTTTAATAACATATCAAAGTGATTGAGTACATTCTGAAAAACTGTTTTCTTGTAATTAATATGATATAATGCGACTAAATTGCTTTTATAAATAGAATCCTTTTCGTAGCTGTGGGCTGGAATTCTCTATATTTATGTAATGGAAACTTCACAAGTAGTCTTTATTTTCCATAAAAGATACAGATCCATCTTCAAAAAATTTAACAAGGTCGTTAAGTTTTATATCTAGAAGTTCGAATGTTCTAGTCAATTTATCTAGAGCAGATTTCTCATTTATTAATGACTCTATACCTTTTGCTTTGTTTTTATATGAGACAATTGCATTACGTGCCTTGTAGTATCTAGAAGCGTTCACTATTTCTTGTTCGTATTCATCAAATTCTAAAATATCTTTGGATGAGATGAAATCGTTATATGTTATTCTATAATTATGAGTAAATAAAGTTAATAAAATAACATCATGATTGACTGTTTCCATTTTTTTATTTATTCTCAATTCAATATCTTCTTTTGGACTTGGTAAGCTCTTTTTGCGCTCTTCCTTTAAAAATAAGTCTATTGAACTTTCAACCATTTTTAATAATGTAGCCGATTCATCACCAATCCCATTTACTTTCTTTAGATCATCAACTGGCGCTTTAATTACATTTGATAAATTTTTGTACTTATCTATCAATTCATGTGCTATTGGATTTGTATCTTTTCTCGGTATTGAATAATATAGTAAACATTCTAAGATCTCATGTTCTTCTAAGCTATCTATTTTTCCTTTTAATATTTTATTTTTCATTCTTTCTCTGTGACCAATGTGCATAATACTTCCCTCGTTTCTGTATTTTTAATATATTGTCAGCCGATTAGTAAAAAAATGTAATCAATATGAGAATGAAAGGGCATAAAAAAGTGATTGAGATCTGTTAAAATCAAGCTGCTACGAGAAAAAACAGAAAGAATGGACTCAATCACATGAGTAGTATAGCATAAAACAAGAAAAATGTCTATACAAAATTAACGAGAGTAAATTTAGTTAAATTATATATTAAAAATTAAGATATAGTAGATAATAATAGAAAACGAAATGCAATTCGGGAAGGAATTTTAGCCATAATGATAGTACCCAATGGCATTGAGTACATAATACTGCATTAAAGGGCCAATGTATCGCAAATATAAGAGGAAATAATTATAAATAAAATTGACAACTTTACTCAAATATGATACAATATATTCGTAAGGGAAGAGAAAATTTTTACAGATGTGAGCCACACGTCACCTAAAGATAGCAGACCTTTGTTAAATGGTTTGCAGGGCCAAGCTACTGAAAATGGTAGCTAAGATATTTAGGATCTAAGATGTAAAAAATAGAGAAGCTGTGAACAGATTGTCACGAAGATATCACAGATAATTTAAACTGTGGCAATATGATGTCATTTATTCTACGGCCTAAAGGTTGATATATTATAAGTCCAGATACCAAGATCGCTAATAATAGTAACAAAAGTGTCGGAATAGATTTAGGTTTAAAAGATTTTGCTATTATTTCAAATGGTAAAATTCATAAAAACATTAACAAGTCAGCAAGATTAAAAACTAGAAAAACAGTTATATGGAGAGAATGTCTCTCTTGTAAGTATGAAAATTTAAAGAAAGGAGAAGCTACTTAAAAGAATATACAAAGGCAAAAGCTCAAAGCATAGAAAAATCACCATAAATGCGTAAATAAGATAGTAAGAGCTAAGCTGTCTTATATAAATATTAGAAATTTGGATGTATCATGTATGATGAAGAATAGAAATCGTTCAAAATTTGTTGCGTCAACTTACGAGACTGCATAACTAAAGTAAACATGAGTATGTACCAAAGACTATTTCGGAAATTTACGGCTGCAAAGTGTACAAGAATTTGTTAGTAGTGATGTCAATCGTCAAGGTGTACACTTTGAAACAGTAAGAATTATTCGTGAGGACTTCAACTTTTTGATGTGTTTGAGTATATTTAAATATATTTTGAGTGGCAGAAATAAGGCTATGTGCAAAGACAATAGAATGGAAATGAAGAAGAAATTTTTAGAAAGTAGATTTAAAACGTTTAAAACTCATGAAATTTTAGAATTTTTACTGCATTTTGTTACCTCAAGGCGAGATAACAATGCGGTTGCACATGAGTTAATAGATACTTTTGGAGGATTTTCACCAATTTTTGATGCAGAAATCGGATCTCTTGAAAAAATTAATGATGATGTTGGAGAAGACTCAGCTGTGTTTATGAAAATAATGCACGCTTTAATGAATATATATGAAAATGAAAAGCGCCAGCAGAATGAAAATAAAAACAAATGGAGCTATCTTGAAAATTTTTTAGTTAAGGAATTCGAAAGTCACGGTTATGTGGCTTTTTACACGTTGTGCGATAGTAAGTTAAATATTTTGAAAAACGATGTGTTAACAAAAGACTCAATTTATAAATTTGAGAGTTACGAAGATAAAATTGCAAATTCAATTTCGTTTTATAATGCGAAAAAAATTCTGATATCACTTCGAATAAATAGAGAAGAGGTACGTTTATCAGAGGATGACATTAGACTTATTAAAAAAATTAGAATGATTGCTGAATCAGTCAACGCAGTTTTAATTGACTATATTAAATTTTCTGAAAATTTTTCAAGTGTCTCCGTCGCTAGGTCGAAATTTAGTAAGGTTTTGTATGATGATTTGATAACGACAGAAGGTTTGGAATAATTGTCTGATGAAAAGTAATATACTGTAGCTAATGAGATTTATACGAAGTTTAAATAGAAACTTGATTTAAATCATCATGCTGCAAACATAGAATTTGAAATTATTGACAAAACTCACGTGCGACTTGAGGCAATTAAATCTTTTATAGAAATTCAATGATGAATAAAGAAAAATAGTCAAGGAAATGACATGTTAAAAGTAATAATGTAAGAAAAAGCTTATACTAATAAAGAAACGGCTATATGAAACATCTAAGGCTCACCTTAAAATGTGAATCTCAGATGTTTTTAATTTTTTTAACTTTTCAAATATCAAAAGATATGACGGCGAAACCTGTGATAAAAGCAGTCAAAAAACAATGCAAAAAGAAAAGGTCACTGCAGATTTACAATTCCACAGCGACCCAGGTACACAATATATGTCACATGAATATTTCAAACTAATATAATTTTATAACATTAAGCCATCAATGTCAAGATGCGAAAATTTGTATGACACGTTCGTTTCATAAAAAATATGAAAAAGGAATCAAGGCATGATATAATAGAAAGAAAACAAATTCTGGTGGAAAAAAGAAATGCAGTTGAGATCTGCGATAATAGAAGATCCAAGACATCAGGGATATGCAAAACATAAATTAAGTGATATATTGGTAATAGTAATGTGCGCAGTATTATGTGGATTAGATGAACTATGTGATATAAAGACGTTTGCCGATAATAAAGCAGAGTTTTTTAAAGAGGAATTTGGGATAGAGAAGATACCATCAAAACTAACAATGAGTCGAGTACTAAGAATGATAGATGGATAAGAAGTAGGAAAGAAAATAATTTCAATAATGAAGGAAATAACAGGGACAACAGGGAAAGTAATAGCAGTTAATGGCACGTCCATGTCATAAAAAATAAAAAAAGGAACCATAAAAAGAAAACAAATCAAAGAAAAAAAGAGACAAAATGGAGATTTGCAATAACGGAAGATAAAAGATATCAGGGACATGTAAAGCATAAATTAAGTAATATGATGACGTTTGCCAATAATAAAGAAGCTTTTTTTAAGAGGGACTTGGGATAGAGAAGATACCATCAAAGCCAAAACAAAGATCCTCAACACTTCAAACAATGACAGCATATCTAAAGGAATTGTTTTAGAAAAGGAAAAGATACGGGAAAAGACCGATTAGATACAAGTATTTAAAGAAATGTTGGGATACTTGAAAACAAAAGGCAAGACTATCATAGCAGATGCAACACATTGCCAAAAAAAGATTTGTGAAAGGGCAATAGAGAAAAAATGGGATGTGTTCGGGCTTATGTTATTTTAAGAAAACATTGGAAGATTGAAAGCATGGTACTGGATATTGACTTATTTCTTGTACTTAAGTTTATGAAATGAACCTGATAAATTTATTAGTTTGACTTGAAATAATAGTGTTGAAAGGAGGTGATACCGTTATAGACCTGATGACGAATACAAATATTATTTAAATGATAGGAGGAAAAATACATGAATAAATACATCTTATGTCCAGTTTGTCAAAAACATAAATTCCCTGCGGTAACTGGCGAGTATAATATGTGCCCTCATTGTGGTTGGGAACATAACCTTGTTGATGAAGAAAATCCATATAAAGTTATGGGCCCTAATAGTTTGTCATTGACAGATCACCAGTTAAGATATGAGTACTATGTTGACAAAAATCCTGATTATCATTGGGCTCGTGATGGATTTCCTCAATTGCCTCAAATAGAACCTATGCTTTGTCCAGTATGTGGCGAATATCGCTTTACAGAATTGACGTTGGAAGATCTCTATTGTGGGATTACTCCTGCTGATGTTGAATGCAAAGTTTGTGGTTGGCATTATGATTTGAATCAATGTAATAATCCTGAAGAAAATAACGGGGCAAATGAAATGTCTTTAAATAAATATAAAAGTTGGTATAATGAAAAATTGGCCCAAAATCCAAATTATAATTATTTTGAAGAAAAAATTAACAATTATATACCAGAACCTCATATATGTCCAGTTTGTAAAAAGTATGAGTTTAGCGATAGATCATCAAGCGAAATTTGTCCATTCTGTGGGTGGCAGGATGATAGCCTTATGGAAGATGAGTCAGATAAATGGGCAGGCTGCTCAAATGATCTATGTTTGAAAGATTATATTAAGAGATATCGTTCGTTAATAAAAATTAAAAAGAATTATAAATATATTAAGGATAAGTATTTGAAATGATGACAATTGCCCACTTTTCCTTTTGAACAAGTCTGTAAAAAAGGATAATTGAAAAAAGCCCCTCTTGATGTAGAATAAATGTCAAGGGGGTAAAAAATTATACCAAGGAAAAGGCGAAGAAAGGGGATACCACCATCAGTGCAAAAACAAGACAAACTGGTTCAAATGAGATATGTAATAGCAAGTAAAGAGAGATATATAAAGAAATTAGAAATGGAAAATGAATTAATGAAGGATTTTCTTTCGCATATAGAAGGAAGTGAGGGCATCAATTAAATACCAAGTAATCTTAAAGTATAAGAATAAATATAGGATAAATGAGATGTGCAAGTTTTTTGAAGTATCTCGAAGTGGGTATTATGCATTTTTAAAGAGGTTGGAAATACCTGATAGAGATTTAGAGTTAGCTGATAAGATAAGGGAATGCCCAAGGGAGGAAATAGATATCGCAGAGTACATATATGGCTTGAAAGGGAAGGAATACATAAGAATCTTAAAACGATTCTACGAATAATGCAGAAATACAATTTACTATCAGTAATTCGAAGGAAGAAATTCAAATATGTATCAGAACATTTACATAGATATCCCAATTTGATTAACAGAGAATTTGTAGCCGATAGACCAAATCAAAAATGGGTTACCGATATATCATACATTCCAACAGCACAAGGCAATTGCTATTTATCAGTAATCAGAGATATTTACGATAACAGCATTGTGTCATATCAAATATCAAAAGATATGACGGCAAAACCTGTGATAAAGGCAGTCAAAAAACAATGCAAAAAGAAAAGGTCACTGCAGATCTACAATTCCACAGCGACCCAGGTATACAATACGTGTCACATGAATATTTCAAACTAATATAATTTTACAACATTAAGACATCAATGTCAAGATGCGAAAATTTGTATGATAATGCTTTAGCTGAAAATTTCTTTTCAATACTTAAAACCGAATATATCAATTCTTAATTTATTTTATAAAATTCTGTACAACTTCATTGGATTGCTCAATTGGCACTGAATTTTCGCATAACAATGTAATTAAATCTAAAGCTACCTGTTTATTTTCAAATAACTTATTAATTTCTAACTCTGTATTTTCATTATTGGTTTCCTCTGAGATTAAAATCTTATATTTATCATAATTGTCGTTCAATAAGAAGTATTTAATTACTTCTTCCTTTTGCCAAT
>CAKSSR010000052.1 GCA_934489735.1 uncultured Eubacteriales bacterium
GCAACATCTATGACATCAAGTGGAACTTACAAAGTGAAGGTTACATTAAATGATGAAGGTTACCAGTTTGCAGATGGCAAGAATGAATTTGATCAGGAATATACTAGGGCAGCAGCATCAGTAGTAACAGTTGAATGGGTAGATAACGAGAATAAGAAATGGGATGGCAAAGATTTTACCTACACAGGAGAGAAACAATATGTGCAACCAGTTGTTAATGTTGGTAAAGATATATTAGAAGCTGCTAAAGGGTATACGTTGAAGTATTACAAGTTAAAATCTAATGGAGATAGTTTAATTAGGGATGGAGAAAATATTTCTTCAGATGATATAGTAAATGCTGGGCCTTACGAGACTGAATTAACTTTAAATAGTGGGTATAGCACATCAGATGATACAACAGTTCGATTTAATATTAATAAAGCTGGTTTAGTTGTCACTTGGAAAGATGAAAAAGGAAATGCGTGGGATGACAGTAAAAATACTGAATATGACGGAGAAGCGCATTATATAGTACCTGAAATTAAAACAGGTAAAGGGGAGGCTTTGAGAGGAGGTACTGATTATCAGACAAATTATTATTCATTAATGGCTGGAAATATCAGAAGTAATATTGAGAAAGCAGATATAATAAGTGCTAGAGATTATGAAGTAGAAGTAAGTTTAGAAACAGAATATGGCCAAAATTATACATTCATTGACGATAGTGGTGAGCAGGCTGAAAAAGAAATTGAACGATTCACTATAAAGAAGAAAAAAGAAAGTGAAGATAGTCAAGATGTAGCTGTAGATATAAAACCTGAGGGGAATAGCCAAGTAGTAGAAGAATATACTGAAGACATTAATAAAGATGGAAGTCCTAAGGTATGCTATTCAGCTGGAAGTGGATCAACTATGAGTGTGTCTATACCAGGTTTAGAAAGTGGTTGGACAGTTAGGTATAAATCAGAAGACACGAGCGTTGCAGATGTAAATGAAGATGGTCAAGTAACTCTTAAGGATGCAGGTACTACAACTATCACTGTTGAAATAATAGACGAGCATGGTAAAACAATTGAGAAACAAGAGATGTATGTTAAATCCTTAAGTGAAGAGGAAGAAAAAGAAATCATTCAGTATAATATGAAATTGGAATTGGATAAGTATGCATGTACATTAGATAAAAAAGATGAAAAAATTGATATAAATGCAACCGCAACAGTAACAACTAATGGAGAAGTACCAGATGTTGATGGAGAAGTACCGGATGCTTTTAAAACTGTAATTAAGTGGTCAATAGACAATGATTGTATTAGTGAAGTAGGAAGCCTAGAAGCTGAGGGTGAGGCAAAAATAACTGTTCAGGCAGTTAAAAATGGAAGCTCAACTGTTACGGCAGATGCAATTGCAAAGATCGATGACAATCAAGTTCTTAAGAAAAGTGCTAATTGTATTGTAACTGTTGATATAAAAGATCCGACTCCAACCCCAACCCCAAATCCAGGAGGAACAACAAATCCAGACGAAGGCGAGAAGGAAGAGATCAAGGTATCGGTTAGTCCGAAAGAGGGCGAGGTATTAAAAGGCAACAGAGTGAACTTAAAAGCTACAGTTGAGCCGAAGGATGCCAAGATTGAGTGGAAGTTAAAGAGCGAGGCAGGCGTTGCGAAGTTGTATATAGACAGTGAAGACGCAACAGAAGCATTTTTAGAGACATTGAAGGAAGGCAAAGTTGAGATTGAAGTAACAGCTAGCAAAGAAGGTTGCGAGAGTGCAAGCGACACTAGCAAGATAACAATCAAAGACGAGATAAAGTCAGACGACAGCAAGAAAGATGACAAGAATTCTAAGGACGACAAGGACGCAGATGACGATGATTCAGATGAATATGAGACAAGCAATAGCAAGAATAAGAACAAAGCAAACGAGGTATGCTATTGCAATGGACACGAGTATAGTACTAATGGAAGCTACAGCAATGCGTGCAACTGTGGGCATGAATGTTGTGAAGCAAATGGTAATAGTAATGTAGATTCTTCAGTAATGGAGACAGGAGACAACATGCACCCAGCTGGAATAATGTCATTCTTGTTTGCGTCGATAGCAGGAATAATAGGAATGTTTAAGAGAAAGAAGAAAGAGGATCAAGAATAATTAGAATCTTTTTATTAGACCATTCCAAAAGCTGTGGAACACACAGGGAAAAGCTAGCGCATCAGTACTATCTAGTGAAAATTGACGGCTTGCTATTTGCAGGAGGAAGCCCAGCTTAAGAAATATTGGACAAATTTCACCGGATCTGAACGATAGATTAACAAGAAAAAGCAGTCTGTGGGAGAAAATTTCTCATAGACTGTTTATTTCTTTCTATTTTACTTCGTACATGATTAAACCTGCGTCAAACTTGGGATAGAAATAGGTAGATTTTTGTATCATTGTCTCACCTGAGTCTGCAGTTTTATATATCTGGCTTAATTTAGTCGGATTCAATATAAATGAGATTGAGTCTTTTCCATATATTTTTTTAGAATTTATTGCTTCCTCTATATCCCTGCTATATTCAATTTCTAGATTTTCTAAGCCATCTGTTTTGATTATATGTTCAAATATAAGCTTATGCAATACAGTTGTATCTAAATTTAAATACTGGTCGCTGTTGTTTGGTAAGATTTTTCTCATTATTTCATTATTTCTTAGTACGAGTAAATATAAATTGTCTCCGTTGACAAGGACGAATGTATTGTTTTCATTATATTTTCTCATCATTGGCTCTATCATTTCTCTTTTTATTTTAATTATGTCAAAATATTGCTTGCATTTCATTATAAATTCCTCTTGGTTGAAAGCATTTTGATTAAAAGAATTTAAATTTTTTATAATCCTATGTGTGGGAAATATAACTATTTCTTCATTGCTGGTATCTATTAGTTCCATGAGTGCGTAATGTGTGCCATTTATTAATGGATAAGAATTCTTAAGCCTAAGTGCAATGCTGTACCGATGGTGTCCGTCTGCTATATAAAGTTTCTCATTTTTTAAGTCATGTATCACATTTTTTATAATTTCTAAGTTGTCTATATTCCAGATGCGATATTTTATATCCAATTTATCATTGAAATCAATTAATGGCTCTCTGTCCATGTCCATGTATAGCCTATTTATTACATTGTTCTTCCCTTTGTATAAAGATAAAATGGGTGTGAATTGGCACATCGTATGTTCAAGTAACTTAAACCTTCTATCTTCTACTGCCGATATAGTCCTTTCGTGAGGTAATATCAACTTCTGGTCGTCGGGTGACAGCTTGACTAAACATATTAACGACTTGATGGTTAAATTTCTTGAATTTTCTTTGAACTTTTTCTCGCATAGATAAATGGATGGCTTATTATCCTTGATTAAGATTGAATTTTCTCTATATTTTAATAATAAATTCGAAACCTCGTCAAAATTGTCGCTAAAAGGATACTCTAGCCTTATTATATTATTCTTATTTAAATTATAATACTCTTTGTAGTCGTCTGTGCTTAAGGTATCGTAAGGGGGACATACTAGTTTCGATAGCTTCTCTCTGTATTTTATATTAAACATGAGTGATTTAAATGGAATTATATTTGGCATGTAAAATCCACCAGCCTTTTATATATTTTTGTTGTCAATTCTAAATCTTTATTATATAATATATTTATGAGATAATAATTGTGTCATAGTTTTGATATGGTCATATTATATTATGTATAAGAATAGTTACACAGAGAGGAGAAATTTTTATGTGCGGAATAGTAGGATACGTAGGAAATGATCAAGCTACACCTTTTTTAATAAATGGATTGAAATTACTAGAATATAGAGGATATGACTCCGCAGGGGTCGCAATTTGTAATAAAAATGATATAATGATTAAGAAATCTGTAGGGAAAATTAAGAATCTGGAAGATAAATTATTGAATCTGGAAAACTTTAGTGGGACATTGGGAATAGGCCATACGAGATGGGCAACACATGGTAAGCCTTCGGAAATCAATTCTCACCCGCATATTAGTACAGGCAAGAAATTTGCTGTGGTACATAACGGAATAATAGAAAATTATCTAGAATTAAAAGACGTATTATCAAATCAGAATAAACAATTTATATCTGAAACCGATACAGAAGTTATCTCTCAACTACTAGAATTTAATTATGATGGGGATTTTTTACGAACTGTTAATAAAACTGTAAACGAATTGAATGGATCTTTCGCTTTGGGAATAGTATGTAGTGACCATCCGGATACATTGATCGCAGCTAAAAAAGATAGCCCTCTTATAATCGGTATAGGGGAAAATGAGAATTATATAGCTTCAGATATTCCGGCTCTGCTTCCAAAGACAAGATATGTATATAGATTGAAAGACGGAGAAATCGCACTTCTGAAAAAAGATGCCGTTGAGATATATCGAGATGGAAAAAGAGTTGAATTTGAACCAACTTATATAGAATGGGATATACAGGCCGCAGAAAAAAATGGATTCGAACACTTTATGTTGAAGGAAATAATGGAACAACCACGAGCTGTTAGAGATACTATTAACTCCTATGTGCATGATAATGATATATCGTTTGAATCATTTAATCTGTCTGAAGAAGAATTGAAAGAAATTAATAATATTTATATAATTGCATGTGGCTCTGCTTACCATGTCGGTTGCGTCGCTAAGTACGTATTGGAAAAGATTGTGAAAAAACAGGTGTGCGTTGAGCTCGCATCTGAATTTAGATATAAAGATGTGATAGCAGATGATAAAACATTGGTAATAGCAATAAGCCAGTCGGGTGAAACAGCCGATACGTTGGCAGCAATTAAGAAGGCTAAGGGAATGAATACAAAAGTGCTGTCAATAGTTAACGTGAGAGGAAGCTCTATCGCTAATGAGTCGGATAATGTTATCTATACCCTCGCAGGACCTGAAATAGCTGTGGCAACTACAAAGGCTTATAGTACTCAATTGGCAGTGGTCTATATGTTGGCATTGTATATCGGTAATAAGATAAATTCAATTTCAAAGGAAGATTATATATATTATCTGTCAGAATTGAATGAAATACCCGGTAAAATTGAAGAAATATTGAAAAATGTTGGGCCATTGAAGACTTTCGCTGAGAAATATTGCAATATGAAAAACGCATTCTTTATAGGTCGTAATATAGATTACGCTGTCGCTTTGGAGGGATCATTGAAATTGAAGGAAATATCATATATTAACTCGGAAGCATATGCGGCAGGAGAACTAAAACATGGGAGTATATCATTGGTCGAAGAGGGAACTGTAGTAGTCGCATTGACAACAATTAAGTCCCTTGTTGAAAAAATGATAAGTAATATAAAAGAAGTTAAGTCTAGAGATGCAACTATCCTTGGAATAAGTACGGTCGGAAATAAAGATATAGAAAAAGTGTCTGACTTTAGCTTCTATATCCCTGATATATGCGATATCATGAAACCATCATTGTCTGTTATCCCACTTCAAGTTTTGTCATACTATATGGCATATGATAGAGGCTGTGATATAGATAAGCCAAGAAATTTGGCAAAATCAGTTACGGTTGAATAAGATGTGACCTATCTATTAATAAAAATTTGTCAAAATTCAGTAAGATAATAGCATCGAAAAGCATCAGGACTTGAATTGGGTTCCGGTGCTTTGACTTTATACAAATAAAAGTAAGCTATTATTATACAAAGTGGATATAACTAAGAATGTAACGGGCAAGAGTTGGAAGATAATATTATGCAGCCGAAAAGAAATTGTCGGCAAATAGGAGAGAGCGGGCAAGGAAAAAGATGAAAAGTATAAAAAGGAATAATGGATAGATATTAAAAGCTGCAAAAATTGATAAAGAAATGTTTTTAAAGTTAAAGAAAAAGCTTCGGAGAATTGATAAATCTGAAGCTTTTTTTTGACAATCTTTTACGGCAACACTTTCTCAAGATAAACTTGGTTATAAATTTGTAATAATATAGGTACTGAAAAGTAAGAAATTTGTTAAATGATCATGAATTTATGCATAAATAGGTAAAAATATAAATTAAGTATTGTAAATAATGCAAAGCTATGTTATAATAAAAATGTAATGGGCAAGAATTGGAAAGAGAAATTGCTCAAACAAAATGTATTTTAAATTGAAATGTATCAAAATTTTTGATATAATAATAAAGAAAAGAGAAAGGCGGATTTAAATGTCTAATAAGACTTCTAAGGCAAAAAATAAAGCCGATAATAAAAAAGCAAGGAAAAAAAGAAGATCATACGATGCGGCGGCAAAGAAATTGTTGTCAAATAAAAGAGTTTTGGCTAATATTTTAAAGTATTTTACAGAGGAATTTAAGGATTGCACTATAAACGAGATTATCTCGTGCTTGACATCTGATGCTAAAGTATCAAGAGTATCAAAAGGATCAAAAAAATCAGAAGGGCCAGAAGGATTAGAAGAATCAGAAGGATCAGAAGAACAGGTGGATGACAAAATTCGCTTGAGATTGGATAACGCAGGGTCAGAATCGGTATCAGAAAAAGAGGGGACTCGAAGTTTTGATGTAAAATTCAAAGTGAAGTTGCCAAATAGTGATGAAGATGTAGAGGTTATAATCAATATAGAGGCGCAAAGCAAATACAATACCGGATATCGAATAGAAAAAAGAGGGACGTATTATTTAAGTAGGTTGATTTCATCACAGTATGGCATAGAATTTTTAGGATCAGACTTCAATAAATTGAAGAAAGTATATACAATTTGGATATGCCTAAACGTGCCAAAGGAAGAAGCAGGCACAGCAACAGG
>CAKSSR010000053.1 GCA_934489735.1 uncultured Eubacteriales bacterium
TATTTTTACCTATTTATACATAAATTCATTATCATTTAACAAATCTCTTACTTTTCAATACATATATTATGACAAATTCATAGCCGAGTCTATCTTGAGGAAGTGTTCCCATAAAGGATTGTCAAAAAAAGCTTCAGATTTATCAATTCTCCGAAGCCTTTTCTTTAATTTTATTATTAAATTTTAAATTAAATCTATTCAGTTTATATTAAATTCGTGCTCCGCTTTTAACTTTTCTCTATCCACAATTTGAGATTCTATTACTTTTCACTGCATTTGCACTTGCATTTGTTTAGATTTAAAGCTATATTAAACTTAAGTTTATCAATTTCATCTTCAAATCCAAAATTTATTAAATAATTTGAAACTATGCTTCTCTGCTTATCATATGTAATCAAAAACTTGTTTCTATTCATAGCGTAGTTGATAACAGATTTGATCATTGAGTCAACATATTCTTTATTTATTTCTTCGCTAAACAATATCATATCTATTATTTCCACTACATTTACGTCAATATCCAGTAATATATATCCTAAAATTATTCCATCTTCCTTGACTCTAAGTATACTTACATTTTCTTTATCTTTTATCTCGACTGGTAAAATTGTTACCATTTCAAATACCTCTCTATGCTCTATTATTTGGAATCAAACTAAGTACTTCACTTTCGCTCAAATCTCTCCATTTTGATGGTTTTAGCATTCCCAATTTAATATGACCTATTGCAATTCTTTTTAATCTTGCCACTTCCAAACCTAAAGATTCGCACATTCTTCTTATCTGTCTGTTCTTTCCCTCATATATAGTCATCTTTAGGACTGTTCTTCCTTCTTCCTGCGTGATAATTCTTACATCTGCTGGGGATGTCATTTCGTTATCAATTTTCATTCCAGTTCTCAAAGTCTTCAATTGATCCTCATTTATATCTGGTCTAACGGTTACTCTGTAAGTCTTTGCTATATGATTCTTTGGATGAGAAATCAAGTTTGCAAATTCTCCGTCATTTGTCATCAATAGAAGTCCTTCTGAATTCTTATCCAATCTTCCAACTGGATACATTCTACCCCCTGCATCTTTTATCAACTCTGCGACGCATTTCCTTCCCATCTCGTCATTCATAGTAGTAACGTATCCCCTTGGTTTATTTAATATTATATACCTTTTATCATTTTTTAAAGATATCTTCTTTCCCTGTACATAAACTTTATCTTTTTCTGGATTGACACTCATTCCAATATGAGCTATATCTCCATTAACCTTCACTTTTCCCTCTTCTATCAATCTTTCGCTTGCTCTTCTGGAGGCAACTCCACAATCCGCCATAAATTTTTGTAATCTTACTTTATTATCTGTCATATTTTTTTAATCCTTTCCCAAAAAGGACTTTATATTCTTAATTATCTTTGATAAAAAATTGTCCTTTTTCTTATAATTCACAGACTTTGTACATCTTATTGGATTTACAAATACTATATTGTCGTCTATATAATAAACAATTCTTCCTACTACTTGCTTTTCGTTGAGAGGAGAATATAAAAACCTTGGCAATTCTATTACTCTTTTTATCTTTGATACATCTTCTTTTTTGAATGTAGTTTTTTTTGATGTAACAGATCTGACAGTCACTTTATCTTCGTCCGAGCCAACAACCGGTAATTCAACTTCAAAATTACTATCATCGAACACATGTCCTTCCACTCTTGAGAATGAGTAGTCGTAAATCGTTTTATGGTCATTCCAGTCACTTGGTGCATTTAAAGTAACCGCCACCAACCTAATTCCATCCCGTTCTGCACATGATACCAAACAACGTCCAGCTTTCTTTGTAAAGCCTGTTTTTATTCCGACACATCCGTCATACATTTTCAATAATTTATTATGATTACTATAAGTGCACGTCTTCGGAGGGTAGATAAATGATACCTTCATGCTCTTTTTTGATACTATATCATAAAATTTCTCATTTTCCATTGCATACGCTCCTAAAATTGCCATATCCATAGCAGTGGAATGATGGCAACCGCTGTCGAGTCCTGATGGAGTGACAAAGCAAGTATCTTTTAATCCTATTTGTCTTGCCTTTTCGTTCATCAAATCTACAAATTTCTCTCTTGTTCCTCCTATAGCCAATGCAACCGAGTTAGCTGCATCATTTCCTGAACATAAAAGCATTCCTTGACATAACGAATATAAGCTGATAACGTCTTTGGCCCTAAGTCCCATTGACGATCCTTCTACTCTCACCATTTCGTCGGTAATTGATACTTCTTTATTACATAAGTCTGAATTCTCCAATGCTATCAATGCTGTCATTATTTTTGTCGTGCTTGCCATTGGCATTGGTTCAGATTCATTTTTTGCAAAAATTTTCTCTCCGCTGTCAGCACTTATAACCACGGCTGATTTTGCTGATATTGTCGGCTCAGATATACAGTTCTGTTTTTCTATGCAATTACTATTGACGCTTACCAAACCCAATAAAATTAAACTAATTATAACTTTCGACATATAACCACCTACTCAATTTACTTAAACATATAATATTTATATGCAAGTCAAATTTATATAGAATCTTAGTCAAATGCCAAAATTTCATGATAATAATCTAAAGCCAGTCAATCTTATTGCTTGTCTTTCTTTCCAAATCGTTCTTTTATGACTCTACCAATCTTGTCAATCAAATCAGGTGCTGTTGCAATAATTCTGTCCAATGCTCCCTCGAATGATTCTATTTGCAATAACTTTACATCTCCTTCTTGATTAACAGACAAAAATGCTATTGGAGTTATATTAATTCCTGCTCCGCTTCCTCCTCCGAACAAATCTTTATCCTCTGCCTTTTTTGATGCAAAGTCAGAGCCACCTGCTGCAAATCCATAGCTTACTTTTGATATAGGAATTATAAATGATCCGTTACCTAAGTCAATTTTTTCTCCCACGATCGTATTAGCATCAACCATGCACTTTATTTTTTCCATAGTTGTTCCTGCCAGATCTTTAACTTGATTATCTTTCATATTATCGCACCACCATCAATCTTTAATCTTCACGTAATCCATGCTTAAACAGATTATAAAACATATTAAATATATAATTCTTATCTTAAATCTTATATCATATTTTACTTCTTCTTGGTTACATGGACTCTCAATAAATAAAGGTTTTATATCCAGATAGAAGTCATCGCATTTTGAATTCATATCAAACATACTTAAAAATGGATATATTACTGCACATATCTTGCCATACTTTACAGCTACGTCATAGGCGCTGTCCGAAACCACATCTATTTTCATATGGCACTTATATATTTTTATTTTTTTTAAAAGTTTGCTTAACCTATTCTTAATTATTTTAGTTATCTTTAGTATTATGCCCAAAAATTCTTTTAAATTATTACTTTTCAAAAACTTTGATGATATCTTATCATAAAAACTGTGACTTTTATCATCATTTCCTTCAATTTTATCATTATTTCTCTTCTGATCCTTTTTCTGATGTGAATTAAGCCTATCATTATTAATTAAATCATATGCTAAAAACATATACTTTACTTTTATATACATTTCTCCGTCATAGCATATCGTGCAATGGACGTTAATTATAAGTAAAATAAATATCAAAGCTATAATAATTATTAAAAGTATCATTCCAATGTTTCCTCATCTTTGTCTGAATTCGAAACTTTTGGTAGTTCCTCTATATATGATATCCCAAAACATCTTAAAAAATTAGAAGTCGTTCCATATGTTAAAGGTTTGCCGGGGATCTCTAATCGTCCCTTTTCTTCTATTAAATTCTTCTGTATGAGGTTGTTGACTACAGCATTGCAATCAACTCCTCTGACTTGTTCTATATATGATTTAGTCACTGGTTGATTATATGCAACTATTGCTAACACTTCCATGGCCGCTTGTGACAATGACATGTTTTTTCTATCATTGAAAAGCTCTTTTACAAACTTCACGTATTCAGATTTCGTACACATTTGATATTTGTCTTCAAGTTTTATCACTTTTATCCCATGCTCACTTGATGCATATTTATCTATAACTAAATTCATTAATTTCTCTGCCTTGTCTTTTCTTATTCCTATTATCTTCGATATTTTCTCTATTGATAAACAATCTCCACTTGCAAAAAGCATAGCTTCAACTATCGGAATATACTTTTCTATTTCCATCTTAAATTTCCAACTTCTTTCTAAATTTAAGCCATAATTTTCCCAAAGAATCAAAGACTATTATCTGTTTGTTCTTTATCAATTCTAGCACGGCTAAGAATGCCGCTATCTTATCTGACTTACTCTCTTGCTCTGATATTAATAAATTATAACTCATTTCTTTATTATCCTTGACCGATCTTAAAATATATCCAATTTTTGATGATACAGATACTATCTTCCTTGATATTATCTTAGTTAATTTATCCTCTTTCTTTTTGATTTCTTCCCTACTACTAAATTTATTTCTCTTTATTCCATCGTATGCCTCTAATAATTTCTCCGCTTTGTGTCTTTTTTTGTACGTCATGTCAGCGTCTATCAGTTCCGGCTTCTTAGTATATGAGTCAAAGCTAATGATATTCCAAAATTTCTTTGCTAATTCTTTGCATTCTTTATAACTAATAAGCTCAACTCTTAATTTTTTCTCTAATTCTTTTACCTCACTGTGTTCATGCTTTGGCAATAAGTATAAACTTTTCATGTATAGTAGCCTCGAGGCCATTTCTAGGAACTCACTTGCTATGTTCATGTCATTTATTTGCATCACGTTTATATATTCTAGGTATTGTTCTAATAAATCTAGTATGTTTATCTCAATAATACTTATCTTGTTCTTAGATACCAACGATAATAAAAGGTCCAGAGGACCTTCAAATCTTTCAAATTTATATGATATTTTATTCATAACTTCAACCTTTTCCAATAAATTTCAAAAAGATACCAACCTAAATGGTAATGAAGTTAACCACATAACCCATCCGAATAACCAATTTTGAATCATATACATAGGCACTCTTAATAAGCTTGATGAGAGAAAGAAAAAAATCAGTATAAAAATTATAAATTTGTATCTATATACCTTTTCAAAAAAGCTATCGAGAATCCTATCCGGTATAAAAGACATCAAAATTTTAGAGCCATCCAATGGTGGAAGTGGAATCATGTTAAAAACTGCTGAGGCCAGGTTGATCATTATATAATATTGGAAGAAAATCTGTACCATGTAGAAGATATCGTTATTCATATTGTGAACAAATACAATCACAGCATTAAAAATTACTCCTCCAAGCAATGCAGCTAGTATGTTTGATAGCGGTCCAGCTAAAGCTACTAAAGCTGTATATAGCTTTTTCCTCTTAAAATTATCATAATTCACTGGTACTGGTTTCCCCCAGCCTACTCCGATAAGTAACATCATTAAAGTTCCAATTATGTCTATATGTTCAAGTGGTGCTAAAGTAAGTCTGCCCATCCGTTTAGCAGTATCGTCACCCAATCTGTATGCCATATAGCTATGGGCAAATTCATGCACCGGTATCACGAAGAAAGCTATTATACTAACTGCTAAGGCTTTTAATAAAAATTGTTCCAATCCGTTAAAAAATAAACTCATAAGACTAATTCCTTCTAAATTATTTCAATTCTTTCTAAAAATAGAAAGCGGCTTCAAACTCTTTACCTTTACATTCAGAGTCTCCGCCACATATATTTCACAACTTCGTAATAAGACGACATTGTATTCTTTAAGTTGAGAGTAGGTCTATAAGCCGAATTTTGTTAAAAGTGATCATCTATCTTGGCTAAATGTTGCCATTTAGCTCGGTGCCACCTACAACTAACGTCGGGCCGACGTAAAATCGTTCCAATACGGTGTTGCTTCGGATAGGGTTTACAGAGCTACATAGTCACCTATATAGCTAGTGAGCTCTTACCTCGCTTTTCCACCCTTACCAGTCATATTGATAAACTGGCGGTATATTTCTGTTGCACTTTCCCTAGAGTCGCCTCCGGTGGCCGTTAGCCACTATCCTGCCCTATGAAGCTCGGACTTTCCTCACGTAGAGTCTTTTAAACATATCTACCTGCGACCACTCAACCTACTCTCATTACATTCTAATACAAAATCAGTAAAATGTCAATATATTGATTGTCGTTGTCATTACATTTTTCTTAAAATTTTCTAAAATATCATTAGCCATTCTATCCTGCTATATATAAATCTTTCATTTTTATCTCAATACTGAACCTCCCACGACTAAAGTCGCAGGGTTCTTGGGAACTCTCTCCTAACGGAAAGATATTTACCAAGCTAT
>CAKSSR010000054.1 GCA_934489735.1 uncultured Eubacteriales bacterium
AATCATAGACAGTTCAAGTTTCTATAAGCCTGGATAAAAAAATCTCAGCCCAAGCCATCCTATTCGATGACCTGAGCTTATCATTTCTTAAATTGATAATGAGTTATTGCAAATCTATTGCCTTTCCATTGGATTTGGAGCCTTCTCCGGGAATAAATATTCTAAATCATACATGATGTACATCTATTTTCCCTATATCAAGTGCACATCCTATTAATTTATTTATAATTATTTGTACCATATTATCATCTCTTACGACCACTTCCTTTAAGTTTACACAGCCTTCAAATACATCGTCTCCAACTTGTTCAACATCTGGTATAACAAGTTTCTCTAAACGTACACAGCCTTTAAATGCTCCGTCTTCTATGCCTGTTATCCTATTAGTATTTAGTAATACTAGGTTAGTGATTCCTTCAAAAGCTCCTTCTTTTATGATTCCTGTCCAGCTATCCTCGATAAATACTTCTGAACTTATAGCAGCTAACTCATTTGCTTTGTCCTTGTCAATATCTCCTGATATGTAATCATGTGCATAATTTAGCATATTCATTTTTAATCATCCTTCCTTTTATTTAAAAATTTCTGAACCATTCATCTAATATATTTACGGTTCTATGTAATATTATACATCTATACATGCATATTGTCAAGTACTTTTTAGTTAAATTTTATATCCAATTTCAAATTTTTATAAGCCTGTATAAGAAAATCTCAGCCCAAGCCATCCTGTTTGATGACCTGAGCCATTCATTTCTTAATCACATACTTCCGGCATGATATCCTTTATCATTGATATGATTTCTAGTTTGGTAGGATTTATACCAGCATTTTCAGCTATGTCACGAATAAATTCTATTATGTTCAACAAATTAAGACTATGTCCTTCCTCCCAATTCATTATTTTAATAAAATATGTGTGGTTTTCTATAAGTTCTTGATCAATTTCTAATTTTGAGCATATTCCATTAATGAGCGACAAAGCGTCATCCTTACTGATGAACTTACTATTATTATTGATAGTCAAGAACGGTTCACTTTCGCCATCTATGTATATATCAATATTGTCTACACTGGTATCGTATGTACCAAACATATCCTTAATTAAATTTGCCATTGTCTTATCTTTAACTATTATTTTCTTTAAAGTTGCACCACAATTGCTGCAAAAATCATTACCTATCTCTTGTACGTTTGGTAGATATATCTCTTCTACTTTACATGGCATTGAAAAAACATTGTTTCCTATAGTCGTTACCTTGTTAGTATTGATCTTTTTTATTCCATCAAAAGGTATATTGTCACCAATTCTTATATAATGATCTGGAATTTCTAAATAATCATAATCTTTATCATACTTCTCATTATAATATATAGTCTTATTCAAATCATCATGTAAATAATCTGCAATTGATCCATTGACATATATACATACTTGTTGAGGCAATTCTACTAAATTTAATACTTCTTTAATGTCTTTTACCATGCTATCGTCAGCATGTACCTTACGAAGCTTATTACATCTTAAAAAAGCTCTCCATCCTATTTTCTTTATACCTAATAAAGACACTTCTTCGAGATTCTCGCAATCTGCAAATGCAAAGTCTTCTACGATTGTTGCTGCATCTGCATTCAATTTACTTAGACGACTTATATATGAAAACGCTCTGTATGGTATGATATATTCTAAGCTACCTATAAAATTACAACTTGGGATTGTGATTTCGTTGCCCCTTAGTAGTCTGCGGACTGTATCATAGAATAAATATGCTTGCCCATTTTCTATAGATACTTTAAATTTTTGATCGATATGGATATCGATTCTTTGTTTAAGCTTACATTCTATTAATTTTTTTATAATCATTTCAGCCATGTCCTCATTTTTTACATCTACCCAGCATAATTCCGTACAATTTTCAAACACGTCGTCTCCTATTCGTTCTATATTCTGTATATTAATTGCTTTCAAACGAGTACAATCTTTAAATGCTCTATCCTCTATAGCTGTTATATTTCTGGTACATATTGATGTTATCCTTTGGTTTCCTTGAAAAGCCTCAGCTTCTATACTCCCTTTTAAATTCTCATCAACATGTACAGATGAATTCTCACTTGTCAACTTATCTGCTTTATCCCTATTAATATTTTCTGATAAATTATCATTTTCTTCAACAAACATTTTCATCATCCTTCCTTTTGTAGTTATTAATATATTATACATAATTACATAACGAACCCCAAGTGCTTTTAGCTAAAAATTATAATCTATTTCAAATTTTTATAAGCCTGTATAAAAAAATCTCAGCCCAAGCCATCCTGTTTGACGGCCTGAGCCATTCATTTCTTAAATCAAGATAAACTTTTCTTAAAATTTCCTGGCAGAGGCTTAATCCTCACCTATCTGTTCTATCACTGGGATTATTGCAAAAGGCTCTTTTTCACCATATATGTATATACTAATGTCAACAGCTCTAGCCCTAGCTCCATACGCAGTTAATATATCTTTCACTAAGTCTGCCATCAGCTCATCCTTGACTGTTATTTTTTCTATATTCGGACAATCCTTGCAGAAATTATCTCCTATTTCCTCTACATTCGGTAGATATACTTCTTTCAAATTGCCACATGATTGAATTACATTGTTGCCTATGCTAACCACACTACCTGTATCTATCTTCGATACGTTTAATTGATGAAACAAATTGTCATCAATCCTTGTATAAAGGTATAGAACTTCAATACTGTCGGATCCTTCGTAGTACTGTTTCTCTTTGTCATATATAGTCGCATTTAAGTCAGTATGTAGGCAATCTTTCATGCTGTTATTGGCAAATATATATACTTGTTGAGGTAATTGTGCTTTCTTTAATGATTCTTTGATTCTGCCTACCATGGCATTATCGACCTCTACTTTTTCAAGATTTAAGCAGCCATTGAACACCCCATTGCCTATTTCTTTCAGTCTTGGCAGATATATTGTCTTGAGTCCTGAGCAATTTTCAAATACATTATTTCCTAAAACTTCTACTTTCACAGATTTGAAAAGCTCTATATCGTCCATATCACTACATGCTCCATTTGAAACAACAACTTTTAGTATTCTATTTTTTAATGAATAGTTCGGTATACAAAGTTCTCTATCCTTTATTAGTTCTGGAACCTTATCTCTAAATACATATTGGCAATTATTTTTTATGGATACATTAAATTTTCCTGCAATATGTATGTCAATTCTCTGTTCAAGTCCACATTCCTCTATTTTTTCTATGATTGTTCCAGCCATGTCCGTGTCTTTTACATCTATTTTAAGTAAGTTTGTACAACCTTCAAATACATTTTCTCCCACTTGCTCGACATTTGGCATAATAAGTTCTTTCAGCGCTGTACAACCTTTAAAAGCTCCATCTTCTATGCCTGTTATATCATTAGTATTTATTGAAATTACATTTATACTCCCTTCAAAAACGTAAGCTTTTATGACTCCCCTCCATCCTGCGTCGATAGTTACTTCTGAATCTTTAGCTGCTAGCGAATTTGCTTTGTCTTTGTCAATATTTCCCGATAAATAATCAGTCACTTTACTAAGCATTTTAATCATCCTTCCTTTTATATTTATTGCTTACTATTATATTATACCTAATTATACAATAAATTTCAAGTGCTTTTTAGTTAAAATTTATAGCCAGTTTCAAATTTTTATAAGCCTGGATAAAAAAAATCTTAGCCCAAGCCATCCTGTTTGATGACCTGAGCCACTCATTTCTTAAATCGAGATAAACTTTTCTTAAAATTTCTTTACCGAGACTTAATTTACTTCTCTTTTTCTTATTATTGCAAAGGGTTCATCGTTGCCATCTATATATATATTAAGGTCAACAGTCCTAACTCCATATCCACTGAATGTATCTTTTATTACATTTGCCATTGGTCCGTCTTTGACCGTTATCTTTTTTAGATTCGGACAATTAGAGCAAAATCCAAAGCCTATTTTTGATACGTTTGGCAAATGTACTTCTTCTAAATTGTCACATGATCGAAGAACATTATTGCCTATAGTAGCCACTTCGTTGGTATTTATATTAGTCATACTTAAACCATTAAATGCGTTGTCATCAATTTTTATATAATATTCTGGAATTGCTATAGAACTGCATCGTGCCCAGCTTCCGTTTGATTTAATTATATAATTACTTAAATTATTATGTAGATGATCTTCAATCGCATCGTTAGCATATATTTCAATTTGTTGCTGTAAGCCTGATCCTTTTAATACTTCTTTAGTTTTGCTTACCATGTCATCACTAACCTGTACCTTGCGAAGTTTTGTACATCCTTTAAATACTTCATTCCCTATGCTCGTCATGCTTGGCAAAGATATTGTCGTAAGTTCAGAGCAATTTTCAAATGCTTTGTCTTCTACGCCTGTCACATTATCAGTATATAGATGATTGATATTGCCCATGTCTTTGAGCGCTCCGGCTGATATAATATTTTCTGCCATTCCAGTAAACGGATAGTGTGGTACCGAAAGTTCATCCCCTTCTATCAGTTCCAAAACTTTATCATTGAATAAATATTCGCAATTATTTTTTATAGATATTTTAAATTCCCCTGCAATATATATATCAATTCTCTGCTTAAGGTTACATGCTTTTATTTTCTCTATTACTACTCCAGCCATGTTCTCATCTTTTACATCTACTTTATGTAGTTTGAAACAACCTTCAAATACGTTTTCTCCAACCCGTTCAATATTTGGCATAATAAGTGTCTCTAGACGTATACAATCTTTAAATGCTCCGTCTTCTATGCCTGTTATATCATTAGTATTTATTGATACAGGGTTTTCCAGTCTTTCAAAAGCTCTTGCTTTTATACTTCCTCTCCAGTTGTTCTCAATAGTTACATCTGCCCTTTCGGCTGCTAACTTATTAGCCTTGTCTTTGTTAACATTTCCTGATAGGTAATCACTTGCATTATTTAGCATATTCATTTTTAATCATCCTTCCTTTTATATTTATTATCGTCTATTATATTATACATGATTTTATGATATATTGCAAGTAGTTTTTGGATAAATTTTATAACTAACTCAAATTTTTATAAATATTTGTATAAAAAATCTTAGCTTAAGCCGTCTGCTTGATAACCTGAACATTTAGTTTCATTCTTATTTTGTCCATTTTATAAGGCATAGTTTACCGGCCTATCTGGATATTCCCCTATTAAATCCTCTTTTATCATCCTGTAGCCCGTTGCTGTCCCTGCTTCTTCCTTTGGCACGTTTAGGCATATCCAAATTGTATATGCCTTTTTTCAATTCATTGAAATCTGATCCTAAAAATTCTACTCCGTATTGTGATGAAATCAATCTACTTAAGTAATATGTTCCTCTTTTTTCTATTGGATATCTTAGTTATTTCTTACTATTTCCTTCATTATATCAAAAGCCTTAACATATTTCTCAATTTCAAACATACTTTTTGAACGATTCTTCAATTAAGCCCTTCAAATTTCCTCCCACCTACTCTTTACTCTAGAAGAGTTGCCATAAAAGACTATCAAAAAAGGCTTCAGATTTATCAATTCTCCGAAGCCTTTTCTTTAATTTTATTATTCAATTTTAAATTAAGTCTATTTAGTTTGTACTGGTTCGTACTTCTCCTTTAATTTTAAAAACGTTTCTTTGTCCATCTTTGCAGCTTTTAATGCCTCTTCTAAATTCATTCCAAATGCTTGTAAATTGTTGACTATTTCTACTTTAGCCTTGATTTCTCCCTCTTTTATTCCTTCTCTTTTACCTTTTTCCATACCTTTTTCCATGCCTTCTTTTATTCCTGCCTCTTTTCCTTCTCTAAGACCCTCACCATATTGATTCTCCTCTCTTGCTAACTGATCTTGCAAAAACATTTCTCTTTTCTGTGCCGCATATCTCA
>CAKSSR010000055.1 GCA_934489735.1 uncultured Eubacteriales bacterium
GGATAGCTTGGTAAATATCTTTCCGTTAGGAGAGAGTTCCCAAGAACCCTGCGACTTTAGTCGTGGGAGGTTCAGATGGTTTACTTATTCTTTTATTATGACTTTGAACACAGATACAAATGGATAAGATCTGTTTTTTTGATTTTTGTGAACAGCTTTGCTTTTTTTGTGTTTTAATTTTTAATATTTCCGACTTTTAAGTGCGTTTATGTACATATGCGTTATATTTTAGTTAAGCTGTTCACACTTATTTATAAAATTTGTTTTGCGGAAGTAGTTCAGTGGTAGAGCGTCAGCTTCCCAAGCTGAATGTCGCGGGTTCGAATCCCGTTTTCCGCTCCAGTTTTTTAGAGATAATCTTAGGTATTTTAGCCTTTTGATTATCTTTTTTTATTATATACTTAAATTTAGTGAATTGCGCTTACTAATTTTCAACCGGTGGGTGCCTTTTGTCTTTTGATTTAAACATTTTTATGTTCACTAGCAATCTATTCTTCACTTATAGTTGAGAAAAATAAACTGCTAGTATCAATTTTAAATTAATTTCTCAATATATTTCTCAGCGTCTGAACTGTTCATTCCAGATTCACGTTTTATTTTATATACTTCTGCTATTTCGTTCGCTTTTCTGTCTTCAATTTCTTCATGATTAAGTTTTAGCTTAGTATAAATATATGCATAGTTGATATTTTTACTCTCGCAGTATTTCTGGCTGTACATCTTTGCTGCTTTCGTTGCTTTTCCCTGTTCTATCCCTTCAATTGTTAATTTGGCATACATAAAGGCAAAATTGTAATCCTTTGTACCAACATTGTACTGTTCTTCGGTTCTTGTTGCTATTTTTTCAATATTTTCTGGTCTTTCTCCGTAGGATGTTGATTCAGCATATGCAATAGAATACCATAAACCCTTACCTTTTGTCCGCTTTTCTGCATATATTTCTGATCTTTTCATTGCTTCCTTTCTATGTATGCCACTAATTATTAGATTGGCATACATATCTGCATAGTAGACACTTTTAGTTTTGCATTGCTGCTCGTATATTGTCGCTCCCTTTACTGCTTCTATCTCACTTGTGCCACTAGTTATCAAGTTAGCATACATGTCTGCATAAAGAGATCCTCTTCCCATGTCACGTTGCTGTTCGTAAATCGTAGCTCTTTCTGCTGCTTTTTTTTCATTTTCTCCATTGACTACTAAATTAGCATACATATCTGCATAATAAAATTCTTTTCCGATGTCACGTTGTTGTGCATATATTGTAGATCTTTTTGCTGCCTCTGTTTCATTTACTCCACTGGCTACTAAATGGGCATATTCGTCAGCATAATTAAACTCTTTCCCAATGTCACGTTGTTGCTCATATATAGCTGCTGTCTTTTCTGCTTTCTTTTCATCCACTTTATCAAATATTAGTTCAGCATATTTGTTCGCATAATAAATCCTTTTACCTTTTTGACGTTGCTGCTCGAATATTGTTGCCCTTTTTTCTGCCTCGTCCTTATTTATACCATCAATTATTAAATTGGCATACTCGTTTGCATAGTCATTGCTTTTACCCTTTCTATGCAGCTGTTCAATTATTATGGCCTTTTTCCCTGCCATTCCTTTTTTATCACTTGCACTTAATATTTGTTTCTGTTCCCCTTTGAGATGTTCCTTACTGCTTTCCATTGCTTTTGTTAAGCCTGTGACTGCGGTCCCTAAACATAATGCACATATTGACATGTTAATAAATTTTTTAAAATTCATTATTTATTCCTCCAAAAATTTTATTACATAGTTATTTTATCATATCTAAAACTAGATTTCTGGCATTTAATATCATTAATTATATTTTATACTCTTGGTCGGGCCTTATTCGATTTGGTTTGTTTTTTATTTTTTCTTATATTCAAAGACTACATTGCTATCCTTTTTGGATAATTTTGTAGTCTTTTTCAAGCTTTTCTCTTTATAATCTTAATTTTTGTTAATATAAAACTTCTTAATCGTTATGAAATATTTCGTGTCCAGTACTTCCTGTCTAAATTTCTATACTGAATTGCTTCTGATATGTGCTCGGGCTTTATTAATTCACTGTCATCTAAATCAGCTATCGTTCTTGATACCTTTAATATTCTATCATAAGCACGTGCTGAAAGTCCAAGTCTTTCAAATGAATTCTTTAAAACCAATGTGGCTGTGTCAGTTAAAGTACAAACTTTCTTAATATTTGCTGCATCTATCCTAGCATTGTATGAAAAATTGTAGTTTTTGAATCTTTCTTCTTGAATTTTTCTTGCTTTATTGATTCTTTCTTTTATTGCACTTGATGGCTCGGTCTCTTCATTTGAATTCAATTTGTTAAATGATACTGGCGGAACTTCAACATGCATATCTATTCTGTCTAGTAATGGTCCGGATACCTTTGCAAGATATCTGTTGATGTCTGAAGTCGGGCAGACACACCTTCTCGTTGGATGCCCATAATATCCACATGGGCAAGGATTCATTGCAACAACTAACATTACAGAACATGGATATGTTAATGTCCCGTTGACTCTTGATATGGTTACGCTTCCGTCTTCTAGTGGTTGACGTAGAGTTTCCATCGTTGATCTCGAAAATTCTGGTAGCTCGTCTAAAAATAGTACTCCGTTGTGAGCTAGGGATAACTCTCCTGGACTGGGAACGCTTCCTCCTCCCGATAGCCCTGCTGATGATATCGTGTGGTGAGGCGCCCTGAAGGGTCTCGTTGTTATTAGAGGAGTTCCTGGCTCCAGTAAACCGGCGATTGAATGCACTTTAGTTGTCTCTATAGATTCTTCAAATGTCATGTCGGGTAGTATCGTTGGAATCCTTTTCGCTAACATGCTCTTGCCTGATCCCGGTGGTCCAATTAAAAGTACGTTGTGTCCGCCTGCTGCTGCAATCTCAATGGCTCTTTTTGCTTCGTATTGCCCTTTTATTTGAGAAAAATCTAAAAGACTGTTACTTTTTGTCTCGTGATCAAATGACGGCGCTTGTGGTAGAATCTGTTTTATCCCTGTTAAATGCTCATAGAGCTCTATAAAATTCTTAACTGGATATACTTCAATGCCCTCTACTACTGCCCCTTCCTTAGCATTGTCTGCCGGTACAAAAATTTTTTTAATTCCGTCTTGTAATGCTTTAATAGTCATAGATAGGACTCCATTTACTGGTCGTAGCTCGCCTGATAAAGATAGTTCCCCTATAAAGGCACAGTTATCTAGATCTGCAGAAAGTTGATTAGACGCTACTAATATTGACAATAATATAGGTAGGTCATATAAAGGCCCTTCTTTTTTTATATCTGCTGGTGCTAAGTTTATTATAATTCGTCCTATCGGGAAATTAAATCCACAGTTTTTTAATGAAGATCTGACTCTATCACGAGATTCTTTTACTGCTATCCCTGGCATCCCAACTATATCAAATACAGGGAGTCCTTTTCCTAAGTCAGCTTCTATTTCTACCTTAAAGGGATTTATCCCAAGGACACCAAAACTATTAAGTTTTGCAAACATTTTAATCACATCCTTTTTAATTTTATACTTCCTATTATATTATATAACATTATACACTAATTTTTCAAGCTTTATTAAATTAAATAATGCAAATGATATTCAAATGTATAAGTTCTTATAATGTATAGATAAGAATTGCTTAAGTTTTACCATTGTATAAAAAAAGTAGCGCTTTATAAATAAATTCTACTTATTTGTATATAAAATTCAAAAACACACAAAAACTGATTACAGCTATTGACAAATTGGTTTATTTATGATAATATTAAATAAAAACTAAAATGAAAAGGAATGATTTATTATGAAAGAAAATGGCAGAATTGAAAATGTGTCATCGTTGGATGATGATAGCTCAAAAAGAAATGGATATTATTCGAGACAAGAAAAAGAAAAATCTTCGTTGATTGATGATTCAAATGGAGAATATGCTGTCGGAGGAAACTCTCTGGATGAGGCGTATGAAGATAATGTCTATAGAAATGACCTTTTAGGTAAGATTAAAAGAAAGAAAGATAAAAATAAGGGATTCTTAGATAATTCAGATAAAACTAAACTGTTAGATGATGAATTGTTAGGAATAACTGGAGGAACATCCGGATCAAATTATGAAGAAGAAAAGTATTTGGCAGATGATCTGTTTTCTTTAGATGAATATAAACAGGCTGGAATAATTTGCAAACCGGGAAAAGAAAATAAGTATTTCTTTGATGATAAAGAAATAACAAAAAGAGAAGCTGAATCAATGACACATAAATATCTAAAGAATAATAAAATTTAATAAGCAAAAGTTGTCCCACCTCTATGACGGAGTGGGATAATTTATAAGAATTAATTAAAATATAAGGAGTTGAGTTAATTATGATGAATAATGGAATAAATAATATAGCGAATAGCAAAGTAGTGGTATACCCTAATGGAATGGTTGGAGTTTCAAAAGAATTTTTAAATTTTATACGTGCTACAATTGGAAAGGCCTATCAGCAGATGCCAGCAACCAATTTTAATCAGTTTAATGGACAACAAATGGGATATGACCAACAATCAGGGGCATACAATCAACAACAAGCTAATTATAATACAGGATATAATCAACAACAGGGATATAATTATAATCAGCCTAACGGACAGCAAATGGGATATAACCAGCAATCAGGGGCATACAATCAACAACAAGCTAATTATAATACAGGATATAATCAACAACAGGGATATAATTATAATCAGCCTAACGGACAGCAAATGGGATATAATCAGCAAC
Organism: uncultured Eubacteriales bacterium; assembly: GCA_934489735.1. Classification (GTDB taxonomy): domain Bacteria; phylum Bacillota; class Clostridia; order Oscillospirales; family Acutalibacteraceae; genus CAKSSR01. The sequence continues at coordinate 4,789 of CAKSSR010000055.1, forward strand.
CATGGGCATACAATCAACAACAAGCTAATTACAATACAGGATACAACCAACAACAGGGATATAATTATAATCAGCCTAACGGACAGCAAATGGAATATAACCAACAACCAGGGGCAGATAATCAGAAACCAAGGGTTAATCCTGAAAGAAAAATAATTACTCCAGATGATGTAAAAACGATTACTCCGAATCGCGTAAGCTTATTTTTAAAGGATGGAATTCTAATTATTCCTGAACGTATTGAAAAGATTTGCTCCAATAGTTTGATGAAAGAAAAAGACATAAAAGCAATTAAATTTGAATCTAAAAAAATAGAAATAGAAAATGGAGCACTTGCTTCTTCTAGTAATATAGAAAGAATTTACGCAGAAACTATGGATATATGTACAAAGATATACCAGAGTTCAGAATTTCATGATAGAATTTTAAAAGGACAAACGCATTTGTTTTTAGGAGAGAAGGAACTTACATTAAAGGATCTAGATCCCGAATTGGCTGCTCACCTTAATTTTGATACAGCAACAACAATTGATTCGAAAAACGAACAAGTGTTTTTAGACAAGGTTGAAGGAGGAGTTTTAGTTATTCCAGAAAATATTAAAGTGGTTAACACATCATGTTTTAGCTCGAAACGATGCGATATAAAAACAGTTATAATTAAATCTGA
>CAKSSR010000056.1 GCA_934489735.1 uncultured Eubacteriales bacterium
GGGGATAGCTTGGTAAATATCTTTCCGTTAGGAGAGAGTTCCCAAGAACCCTGCGACTTTAGTTGTGGGAGGTTCAGGATTAGTAAAAGTGTTAGTAGCTTCGAATTATTTCGAAGCTTTTTTTAATTTATTATATAAAATTCACCAGTGACTATACATCCGTTAAGATTATATAACCAATTGATATAGAATATGTACCGGTATTAATAGAATCTAACACTTGAATGTTAACACTTTATATGGGTCAAGCAGCGGACGATAAGAAACGTATTACAATTTTTAGAAAGTAGGATGAAAATGTCTAATAATTTTATAGTATCTTTGCAAGATATTTCAATTTCTTTTGATGGAGAAAATATATTAAATAACTTTAATTTAAATATCAAGGATGGAGAATTTGTTACTTTACTTGGACCATCTGGCTGTGGGAAGACTACTACCCTTAGAATTATAGGTGGATTTGTGATGCCTGACAGCGGAGACGTATTCTTTGAGGGAAAAAAGATAACGACATTACCAGCGCATAAACGTCAAGTCAATACCATTTTTCAGAAATATGCACTCTTCCCGCATCTAAATGTTTATGAAAATGTAGCATTTGGCATGCGAATTCAGAAAAAAAGTGAGGAAGAGATAAGAGAAACAGTAAAAGAGATGCTGTCGATGGTCAATTTAAGTGGATATGAAAAGAGAAAGGTGACATCGCTATCAGGGGGGCAGCAACAGAGAATAGCAATAGCAAGAGCATTAGCCAATAGGCCTAAAGTATTATTGCTGGATGAACCGCTGGGAGCTCTTGATTTAAAATTAAGGAAGGATATGCAGACAGAGTTAAAGAAAATTCACGATCAAACAGGGATAACCTTTATTCTAGTTACGCATGATCAAGAAGAAGCATTATCTATGTCTGATACAGTTGTAGTAATGGATAAAGGAGCAATTCAGCAAATAGGAACTCCGACAGACATATATAATGAGCCATTAAATGCATTTGTAGCGGACTTTATAGGGGAGAGTAACATTATAGATGGAGTCATGAGTGGAGACTATAACGTTCATTTTGCAGGGAAGTTGTTTAAATGTTTAGACTCAGGATTCTCAGCCAATGAACCTGTTGACGTTGTTATAAGACCTGAAGACATAGAGGTAGTATCTCCTCATCAGGGGCACATCTCTGGAACGGTTTCGACAGTAACATTCAAGGGAGTCCACAATGAGATTATAGTTGATATAGACGGTTTTAAATGGATGATTCAATCAACTGACTTTCACGAGCCAGGGGAAGAGATAGGTCTTGTATTAGAACCGGATGATATCCATATTATGAAGAAGTCTTCTTATTCAGGAGAGTTTGGGGATTATAGTGCATTTAGTGACGAAATGTATGATGAGCAACATCCTGAACAAAAGACAGAGAAAGAAGAATAGTATCATTGAGAGGGGAATTAAGGCTATGAAAAAGGTTATGATGGTACCATATTACATATGGATAATATTATTTATAATAGTTCCATTCCTGTTAATAGTCCTGTTTGCATTTACTACTAAAACAGGAGACTTTACATTCGAAAACATAATATCGGTAGGGAAATATTCAAACGTCTTTTTGAAATCTATCTTGCTTGGGGGAATTGCAACTTTAGCTTCGTTAATAATAAGCTATCCATTTGCATGCGTAATATCAAAGCAATCAAAAAATGTGCAGAACTTTTTAATCATGTTGATTATGATACCAATGTGGATGAATTTCTTACTAAGGACGTACGCATGGATGACGATATTAGAGAACAATGGATTGATAAATAATTTTTTAGCATTTTTAGGATTTGATCGGGTAGATTTAATAAATACATCGGGAGCAGTAGTACTTGGGATGGTTTACAATTTCATTCCTTACATGATCTTACCATTACATTCATCAATATCAAAGATAGACAAGCGGATAATAGAGTCAGCTGAGGATTTGGGAGCGGGAAGAGTAAAAGTTTTTTCAAAAGTTTTAATTCCGTTATCAATTCCAGGGATAATGTCAGGAGTGACCATGGTTTTTGTGCCATCGGTAAGCACATTTATAATATCTAAGATGCTCGGGGGAGGAGCGAACTTACTTATTGGAGATATAATAGACATGCAGTTTCTAGGAAACTCATATAATCCTCATTTAGGATCAGCGATATCATTAGTTTTAATGTTTTTGATACTAATATGTATGAAAACGATGAATAAATTTGACAATGAAGAGATAATGCCAATGGGGAGATGACGACAGATGAAGATTTTGAATAAGATATATACGTATTTGATGTTCATATTTTTGTATGCCCCTGTGATTGTTTTAATAATATTCTCCTTCAATGAATCAAAAAGTAGAGCTAACTTTAGCGGATTTACGTTGAAGTGGTACAAAATGCTCTTCCAAGACACAGAGATATTAAAAGCGGTATCAAATACTTTAATAGTGGCACTAATAAGTGCAATTGTGGCGACAATTTTAGGTACAATAGCAGCAGTGGGGATAATGAATATGAAAAAAGTTAAGAAAAAGGTACTGTTAAGTATAACAAATTTACCGATGATCAACCCAGAGATAGTCACAGGAGTGTCATTGATGTTACTGTTTGTATTTTTATATAAAGAACTTGGAATATTTAGGCCAGGAATAATAACTTTAATATTGGCTCACGTTACGTTTTCTCTTCCCTACGTAATTCTATCTGTAATGCCGAAACTAAGACAGATGGACACCTGCTTATACGAAGCGGCACTAGATTTAGGATGTTCGCCACTAAAAGCCTTCCTAAAGGTGACAATTCCCGACATCATGCCAGGAATAGTTTCCGGATTTGTAATGGCATTTACTTTATCATTAGACGATTTTGTAATAAGTTACTTTGTATGTGGGACAACGCAGACGCTGCCAATCAGCATATATTCAATGACGAGGAAAATAGTAAGTCCAGAGATCAATGCGTTATCAACTGTTTTATTTTTAGCAATACTTTTATTACTTATTTTAATCAACATTGGAAGTATGAAGAAATCGTCAAGCAAAAGTAGAGGCAATTGACATCAAAGAATTAGAATAGCATAGATCAGATTAATCAAAACTGGTTTATGCTATTATTTTTTGTTAAGATTTTGACAAGTCTTATAAGAAAGTGGAAGGCAAAAAGTGTCGTAAATTGACAATTGAATTAAAAAAATTGAGAATTGAGTGAGATTGGTTAGAAAAATATAAAGGGAAAAGATGAATAAGATTATGTTATATTAAGATTTTGTTAAGAAAAACAAAAGCATGTTTGATTATGCTATAATAGGAATAATAATTATTTAAAATTTGGAGGAATAAAAATGAAACTAAGTAAGATTATTAAAGGAATTGTATGTACTTTATGCTTAGGAACAGTAATTTCTGGAATATCTGTTTTGGCAAATGATTGGATAGGGGACCAACCTTATGCCGAAGGGGCACAGAGGAGAAGCAACATTATTCCAAATGATGCTAATGCTAAAACAGGACCTTATGCCAGGTTTAGATTGATGAAGCAAGAGATAGCCAACGGTGCAAGCCCGGTATTTGCAAGGCAATATGCAGACTTAGTAACCTCACGTTCAATTAATGAAGAGGTAGCAAGGAAGCGAGCAGCGATATTTGAGCAAGAGGTCAAAGCTGGCAAAGGATATTTTTATGCAGATAAATATTCGCAAGCAATGACGAGCGAGCACCGTGTAAGTAAAGCTAAAGCAAGAAAAATGGCAGAGGATGACGAGAAAAGGTTTGAATCTGGATATATGAATACAGAGCATTATAAGAAATATAATGAAATATATGAAAAGGAAATGGAAGCGGGCAAGAGCTATGAGTATTCATCTAAATATGCTAGTCTAATAATTGAGTTCGACATGCCAGAGGCTGATGCAAGGAAGCGGGCAGAGATATATTGTCAAGAATTAGAAAGCGGTAGAGACTTTAATTATGCATGTGAGTATTCTAGGTTGGTAGTAAATTGCAAAATGGATGAAGAAAAAGCAAGAAAGCAAATGGATAAGTATGAAGAAGCGAGAAAAAGGGGCCATGGGTTTTACTATGCGATAGAATTTTCGAGACTAGTTATAAGCTGCAATGAAACGGAAGAAAGAGCTGACAAGAGGGCACAGCTATTTACTAGGGAATTAGGTGCTGGTCAAGGATTTAATTATGCATCTGAGTATGCGAGATTGATGACAAATGGATATGAAGGATTTGAAAATATAGCGAGATGCCAAGCAAAGGTATTTGAACAAGAAATAGAATCAGGCAGAAGTGGTATATATGCCTCAGAGTATGCAAGGTTGATCATTAACAATGGTATAACAGAGTGCCAGGCGAGAAGTTCAGCTGAGATTTATGAAAAGGAAATAGCATCAGGGCAGAGCGATCTAAAAGCGTCAGCATATGCAAAATTTATAGTGATCTATAATATGAGCGAAGAGCAGGCTAGGAAAAGGACAGAAGTATTTGAGAAAATGGTTAAATCCGGAATGAGAATTGATCAAGCGATAGAATATGCAAAAGCGTTAGCAATATAAGTTTAAAAACATAAGTTGGCTAGAGTAAGCTGGCTTATGTTTATTTATTTAGGGCGCAAGAAATTGTGAGAATTTGATCTAAATTTTGTTAAGATTTTGTTAAGTGGGATTAATTTGTATTTAATTATGATATAATTAAGTTACAATAATTTTTTTGGGGGTATATAGATGAAGTTGAATAAGTATATTAAAGGATTTGCATTCAGTTTATGTCTGGGAACAGTAATATCTGGATTGTCTGCGCATGCATTAGAAATGGATAGGAAAAATCGTCGCAATACAAGGAAAGATTTATATAATTTAATGAATCAAAGCAGTGCGCAAGGAAGTTGTAAAGAAAAGTTTGAAAACTTAATAGCAAATAGAGGTAATCCTTATGCATGTGAGTATATGAGATTGATTTGCGAGCATGTCGATGAAAATAGGGCTCAAAAAAGAGCAGCGATATTTTCAAAAATTATAGAAGAAGAAGGACAAGAAAGATATATTTATGCATCTGAATATGCTAGGTTAATAGTGAATTATAGGCTGGATGAAGAAAGAGCGAAAAAAGAAGCAGAAATAATAAATGAAGAAATAAGTAAAGGGAAAAGTAACACATTTGCAAGAGAATATGCAATTTACGTAGTGGAATACAAGTTGAACGAAGAAAAAGCTAGAAAACAAGCAAAGATATATGAAGAAGAAATTGATTAGAAACGACCACGCACACTCGTGAATTTAGTCATGAGTTAGTGGTCGAATATAGTCAGCATATACGGAA
>CAKSSR010000057.1 GCA_934489735.1 uncultured Eubacteriales bacterium
TTCATTAGTATATCATCCGGCATACCCTTTTGTCAACAGTTTTTTTAAATCTTTTTTAACTTTTACCTTGTACACACATTTATCTTTCAATTATCTAAAATTAATGTCAAAATTACATATCAAATTCAATTCCACCGCTCATATATCATATCCCTTAATCAAAATAAATTAAGGTCGTCCCAATTATATTTCAAATCGGTTCGACCTGTACTTATTACTATATTCAAATTCATCATCAATTTGTCTTTAATTCATTGACAAAAACAAATCCATAGTTAAATTTGAGTCAAATGCGTCAAAGCTCTTTGCAAATCATCTTTGAACCAATTTCGGATCAATACCAGCCAACGCTGTCATAAATGTGAGCCCAGCCCCATTAAGTGCTATGTAACAACCAGCCGCTGCTTCTAACGCTCCTACTACTCTCGTTCCAATCGTTACATCTTTCGCACAGATTCTCTCAACTCCATCTTTCGCTAGTGCTACTCCACTTACAGAAACCGTACCTAGGGCTAACGTACCGCATACTGCTGCGGCACCCCCCCCTCCACACACTTCATTCAATCTCAAATCGTCTTTATTCATTTTGATCTTCCTTTCTGAATTTACTATGTTTATATTATAGCATATCAAATTTAATTTTACTATCATTTAACATAATTTTAACATAAATTTAACATAAATTTAAAATTACTCTAACATATCTCTAATATAGTTTTCATTTTACGTAGATAAGCAAAGCGAAAGCATGCAAAATCTAACTTAATCTTAAAAAGTTTTCACATGCTATAGAGCTTATTCAAACAAATCACATAATATATTTAATATTATCATTTAGAAGCAAAGAATTTCGTCTCATCATATTAATTTGGGCATGTATCATTGCCTCAATATCGTTCTTACCATTTGCTATACAATCCGCATAGCTATGTGCCCATACATCGTCCTTCCCCTGGCTTATCATTTTATCATATGCGGTAGAGTAAATTTCAATCAGGTCCATGCTGTTCCCTAACGATATCCATTTAGCGCAAAATTTTGACTTATTTTTGCTATCTTCCAAAGACAATCTTTGATTATACACATTCTGATACAAACTCATCGTCTCCTTTAAGCATTTTTTTCGTTTACACATTCAACATTTTTCTAAGATACTGACCGGTACTTGATTCTTCCACCCTTGCAATTTCTTCAGGTGTTCCAGACGCTACTAGCATTCCGCCGTCATTTCCTCCACCGGGGCCCAAATCTATTATATAGTCAGCAGTTTTTATCAAATCCAAGTTATGTTCTATAACCAGAACCGTATTACCATCGTCGACCAATCGTTGCAAAATGTCTATTAATTTATGAACATCTGCGATATGGAGTCCAGTTGTTGGTTCATCCAGCACATAAATTGTCTTTCCGGTAGATCTTTTTGACAATTCTGCAGCCAATTTTACTCTTTGTGCCTCTCCTCCTGACAGAGTTGTAGAAGGCTGACCTATTTTAACATAGCCCAATCCAACCTCATTCAAAGATCTAATTTTCCTTTCTATCCTTGGTATATTATTAAAGAAGTTCAATCCTTCATCTATAGTCATTTCAAGTACATCATGTATATTTTTTTCTTTATATTTAACATCAAGTGTCTCCCTATTATATCTTTTCCCCTGACATATTTCACAAGGAACGTATATATCAGGTAAAAAATGCATTTCAATTTTTACTAATCCATCACCTTTGCAAGCCTCGCATCTTCCTCCCTCGACATTAAAAGAAAATCTTCTAGGTGAGAAACCTTTTATCTTAGCTCCATTAGTCGAAGCAAAAAGTTCTCTTATATCTGTAAAGACGCCGGTATAAGTTGCCGGATTTGATCTAGGGGTCCTACCTATTGGTGACTGGTCTATACCTATTACCTTATCTATATTATCCAGTCCCAAGATTTCCTTATACAATCCTGGCTTTTGCTTAGATTTATTAATTCGTTGTGATAGGGCCTTATATATTACATCATTAACCAGTGATGACTTTCCAGAGCCTGAAACTCCAGTGACGCATACAAAGGTTCCCAATGGGATAGATATGTTTAAATTTTTCAAATTATTTTGTCTTGCTCCAATTATTTTTAATTCTTTTCCATTTCCTTTTCTTCTATTGTCTGGCACAGGTATGCTTTTGTCACCAGTCAGATATTGTCCTGTTATAGATTTCTTACATTTTTTTATTTTATCCACAGTTCCAGCGCAAACTATTTCTCCGCCGTGCACTCCTGCCCCTGGCCCGACGTCTATTACATAATCCGATGATCTAATCATATCTTCATCATGCTCGACTACTACAACTGTATTTCCAAGGTCTCGCAAATTTTTCAAAGTCTTTATCAATTTATCATTATCACATTGATGCAAGCCTATACTTGGCTCATCCAAAACGTACAAGACTCCTGTCAATGAAGCTCCCAACTGTGTTGCCAATCTTATTCTTTGCGACTCTCCTCCTGAAAGAGTATAAGAAGCTCTTGACAAAGTCAAATAATCCAGTCCGACGCTATTCAAAAATGTCAATCTATTCTTAATCTCTACCAAGATTGGTCTAGCTATCATTTCATCTTTTTCAGTCAAATTCAAGTCATCTATAAACGAAATCAATTCTCCCACTGATTTATCAGAAAAATCGCTTATATTGATTCCGCCGACGGTAACCGCTAGTGCATTGTCCGACAACCTTTTTCCTTTACACTTATTGCATTTATGGCTATTCATATAATTACTTTCTATTTCTTCTTTAATTCTATTATTCTTTGTTTCTTTAAACTTTTTATAAATATCATTTACGATACCTTCGAATGGCAATATAGAATCATTAATTATCGATTTAAATTCCTTATAGGCATTCTTATTGGGGATTTTCAAAGTTTTATCCTTATTTCCATAAAGGATGACATTTATTATATCATTGTCTAGATCTTTTATCGGCGAGTCAAGAGAGAAGTCATAAATCTCTGACAAAAGTTTAAAATACAGTCTTGCCTTATCATTTTTTAATGACCATTCGTCTACATTAATAGCCCCATCCCTAATAGATAAGTTCTTATTTGGTATAATCATATCGACATCTACTTCAACAATCGTTCCAATTCCCATACATTTGTCACATGCTCCTTGCGGACTGTTAAAAGAAAAGAATTTTGGACTTAACTCTCCTATACTTATGCCATGTTCTGGGCAAGCATAATTTCTAGAAAACAATAAATCTTCTCCATTAATGACATTAATTATAACTAGTCCATCAGCGAAATTAAGTGCCGTCTCTATCGAATCCGACAATCTTGATACAATATCCTTACTTATTATTAATCTGTCCACTACTATTTCTATGTCGTGCTTCTTATTCTTATCAAGTTCTATATCATCTGATAAATCATATATTTCTCCGTCAATCCTAGCTCTAACAAAGCCATTCTTAATTACATTAGATATTTCTTTCTCATGCATACCCTTCTTTGATCTAACTATTGGTGAAAGCACTTGAATTTTTGTTCCATCTGGCATCTTCATCACAGCTTTTACTATTTGATCGATAGTTTGTCCCGATATTATCCTTCCGCATTTAGGGCAATGTGGTACTCCTATTCTCGCATATAGCAATCTGATGTAGTCATATATTTCAGTCGTCGTACCAACTGTCGACCTTGGGTTATTAGATGTCGTCTTTTGTTCAATAGATATTGCCGGAGACAAACCCTCTATATAATCCACATCAGACTTTTCTAATTGTCCTATAAACTGTCTAGCATATGATGATAACGATTCTACATATCTTCTTCGTCCTTCTGCATAAAGGGTATCAAAAGCTAATGAAGACTTGCCTGATCCAGACAAACCAGTCAATACAACCAGTTTATTTCTCGGTATCTTAACGTCAACATTTTTCAAATTATGCTCTCTTGCGCCTTTTATTATTATATCTTTCATAAACAAAATCCTTTCTTTTTTTAAACAAGTAGTGATCCAGAAAGCAATTATAATCATTACTTCTGGATCTTGAGTTTCTATGTTATTATTCATTCGTCCCAAATATATTACGATTCGGGAGACAATTTAAAGCCTTAAAGATATTATATACCAGTACTGGAGCAACTATACTTGCGGCTATTTTCCCATAATGCTTCCCAATGAAAGACTTTTGATTATTTTTTTCATCTAATAACACTTTTCCTTTCCCTACTGCTATATTATCTAAACCATTATCAATTTTTTCAAAACAATCATTGTTTATTTCTCGAGATTTTTCACTTAATTTCAACTCAATCTTATTTTTTTCTTCTTCTTTTATTGCTTGAGTTGATTTATTCTCTATTATTTCTTGAGATTTGCTTTTCTCTTCTAGCATCTCGAGTTCATTTGATTTGTTTTTTCTTGACTCCGTCTTCTCATCTACGGAAGTCTCTGCTGTTTTGTTTCTCTCTGCCACTACTTGCGCTGACTGTGTCTCTGCTATGCCTTCTATTTCTCGGCCAGCCTCTGTTGATTCTGTTTTCCCATCCACCGGGACCTCTATTACTTCATATTCTTCTGCTGATTTGGTCATTTTCACTTTTACAATGCCGTCTGCTTCTTGTTTAACTTCCGTTAATTCTGTTTTCCCATCCACCGGGACCTCTATAGTTTCGTTTTCTCCTGCCGATTGACATATTTGTGCTTTTACAACACCATTCACTTCTCGGTTAGCTTCCGTTGCTTCTGTTTTCCCATCCACTGGGACCTCTATTACTTCATATTCTTCTGCTGATTTGGTCATTTTCACTTTTACAATGCCGTCTGCTTCTTGTTTAACTTCCGTTAATTCTGTTTTCCCATCCAC
>CAKSSR010000058.1 GCA_934489735.1 uncultured Eubacteriales bacterium
AGAGATGAAATACTTTCGGCAATGACGGTTTATGGATTTTTAAGTTATCATGACGAGACATTGACAATACCGAATAAAGAGCTAAGAATGAAGTTTGATCATGCATTGAAGAAGCATCAAATGGGAGCAATCTCGAACTTAGTATTACAATCGGATGAAATGTTAAAGGCGACTTTGAGCAAAGATACAGAGACAATGGAAAGAATTATACAAGAGGCACACGACATCAACATACCGATAATAAAATATAACGACGAGAATTCGTTGGCATGCGTGATTGCATTGGTTTATTTAAGCGCAAGGACGAAATATAAGATAATAAGAGAGATGCCAGCAGGGATTGGGTTTGCAGACTTTATCTTTTATCCAAATAACAAAAGCAAACCGGCATTCATAATTGAATTAAAGAAGGATAGCACACCCGAAGAGGCATTAAAACAAATAAAAGAAAAGAGATATGCATTGGCATTGAAGGACTATACAGGACAAAAATTAGCCATTGGGATTGTTTATGATAGCAAATTGAAGAGACATCATGTAAAAATAGAAGAAATTGAATAATTATATGTGATTTACAACAGAAAAAACTTGACAAAAAAAAAAAAACGGTATAATGTATTGTATGAGTTATATATTGACTCAAAATTATAAATAAAAGGAGTGTTATCTATGATAGATAATAATTTAGTTGAAGATCAAAATGGAGAGCTACCTCACGACGTAACGAAGGAAATAGCTGATGGATTAGAACCAGATGAAAACGGAGTGTTAACGATTCCTGACAATTTTGACGGAGTAATTTGCGGATCTGTATTCGAGGGACGAGAGGATTTAAAAATTGTAGTGGCAGAGAATATAAAAGAAATAAAAGCTTGTGCATTTAAAGATTGCAAACATTTAAAGAGAATTGATTTTTTGAATGCTACTGAAATTGGAGCGTGCGCATTTGACTGTTGCAAAGAATTAGATACAATTAATATACCACAGGTTAGCAAAATAGAAGAAGGAGCCTTTGAGTGCTGTGCTTTTGAGAAGATTGATTTGCCAAGCATTGATAAAGTTGAACAATTTACATTCTACGGCTGCAAAAATTTAAAAGAAATCATTATACCAAATGTCGAGAAAGTTGGGAAAAAGGCTTTTTGTGAATGTGAAACATTAGGAAAGATTGATTTGCCTAAACTTAGTATTATCGGAATAAGCGCTTTTCAAAATTGTTTTAATCTAAAAGAAGCTATTTTACCAGAGGTTAAAAGCATTCGTGCTTATGCTTTTCAGCACAGTCAAGGTCTACAGACTCTTTATTTACCAAAAATAAAGAGAATGGCTTCCAATGTATTTGAACTTACTTATTTTATCAAGGAAATACATACTTCTACGTTAGAACAATGTAAATTAATCTATGAAAATATTCATAAGTCTTATAAGTTAAGGATGACTAAAGGTGAATTTAAGATATTCTATGAAGATAAAGTATTTAAGGACAGCGATTTATTAGACAATAGTTCAGAAGAGTCAGCGAATGTAGAAGCAACAAATGGAGATATAACCAAAGAAGTAGCAGATGGACTAAAGCCAAATGAAGAAGGAGTATTGGCAATACCAGACATGTACGATGGAATAATTTATAAAGAAGCTTTTAGTGATAGAGAGGACATTAAGTCAGTATTTGCAAGAAATATAAGTAAAGTGGAGACATCTGCGTTTAGCCAGTGCAAGAATTTATATATAGCTCATTTACTAAAGGCTACTGAAATTAGCAATTGTGCTTTCATAGGCTGTGAAAATCTATTGGAAATTGATATTCCACAAGCTACTACCATTGGAATTAAGGCATTTTCCAGTACAAATTTAAAAGAGGTTGTTTGTCCAGAGGTTGAGACGATTAAGGAGAGTGCGTTCTATTTTTGTCAAGAATTAACTAAAATTGATTTTCCAAAGGCAAAAACTATTGAAAAGAATGCTTTTTATTATTGTTGTGATTTAGAAGAAGCCAGTTTTCAAAGTTTAGAAAAGGTTGAGGCAAATATATTTGGAAAGGATAGTATGAGTAATGGTGCAAAAAGAATTGAAATTCCCAATGCCACTGAGATAGGAGAGGGAGCTTTTGAGGTTTGTAATCAAGTAGTTGAATTTATTTGTCCGAAAGTTACTACAATTAGAAAATTTGGATTTGCATATTGTACTGATCTAAAGAAAATTCACTTAGAAAGTATAGAAACGATTGAAACAAAAGGAATTTATTGCTGGAATGATATCGAGGAGATATATACTTCTTCACCAGAACAGTGCGAGTTAATTTTCAATAGTTTAGAGGATGACGTAAAGAGAAAAATTATAGAAGGAGGATGCAAACTGTTTTACGGAGGTGAAGTGTGGGATTGCAATTCTTATGTAGAAAAGGTAAAAGAAGAAGAAGAATTGAGACTAAAACAAGAAAAGGAGAGACTAAAGCAAGAGAAACAACAAATAATCGATAACTTTTTTGAAGCATTTAAGACACCTGAGACAGAGATCAGGGAAGGAGAGCTTTGTCCGGTATGTCAATCAGAACTTGAAAAATTAGAGGGCGACAACTTTGTTTGTACGATGCATGAAGATCCAGAAAGCAAAGTGCAGCATCAGATTTGTAAAGAGTGCTTTTTGGGATTAATAAACTTTAACTACCCTTGTCCGATGTGTAAAGCAGATTTAGAAATTCCAGATGATGTTAGGAAAGCGATTAAAGAGCTTAACGAATTAGAGCAGCAAGGTGACAATTAAATACAAATGGTTCAAACTCATGGGGATATTCTCATGAGTTTTTTTTAGGCAAAATAGTTATATGAATAAAGATTTATGGTATTGTAAAAAAATAAATGCATGATATAATAAAATATATAAAAAATTAAGGGGGATGATTAAAGTAATAATGAATTTCAACGAACTGGATGTCTTTTTAGAATTTTTAGTATTGAATGAGATCATTCCGGCTATGCAAGTTGCAATAGGAATTGATAATGATATTGTATATGATAAATCATTCGGAAAGATATATGAAATAAATAAGTATGTAGATGGTGATGATTTATTTGATATAGCAAGTCTAACAAAGATATTTTCTGGGGCATGCTTCGCAAAGTTATTGCAGGAGGAAGCATTTAAATTGGAGGATCCGGTTTGCAAATACTTTCCGCAGCTCAATAATATCAGACCTATTATCAAAAATGGAAAGAAAATAGGAGAAAATGATTGCAGCAAGATTACATGGTGGAACGTTTTGACGCACTCAACAGGATTTGGAAGGATTTTATATAGATCTGATTTAAAAGTTAAGAAAATAGAAGATGTGTTTAAGGCGCCGGTGGTTTATAGAACGGGAGAGAGAGTAATATATAATGATTTACCGATAATATTGATGGGTAGAGCAATGGAAATGAAAACTAATACTAGACTAAATAGACTGATAAGAGAAAAAATATTAAACCCATTGAATCTTTTTAATATTGGATATATAGATGAAGAATTCAAGCCTAAACTAAATAAGATTATCCCAACTGGATATGATAAAGTATATAGAAAAAGGCTTATATGGGGAAGCGTAAACGATGGAAAAGCTTATAATTTGAATGGAATATCAGCACATGCAGGGATATTTTCTAATGCAAGAGACATTTGTAAGTTTATGATGCATTTCAATAAGTGCCTGACAACGGATGGAATATTAAATAAAGATATTGCAAGAGAAATGGTAAAGGATCAAATAAATGATAAAGGGGATAGAAGAGGACTTGTTTGGAAGCTAAGCAACAATTCCCAGAATGCGTACTCTAGAAATATTTATCCGTTTGGATATGGGCACGAAGGGTTTACAGGTTGTTTTGCTTGGAATGAGCCAAATAAGAAATTGTCAATGGTTTTGCTATCGAACGATATATACAATGGTAAAAATAATAGACAACTATTGAGATATAAGAATAGAATTATGAAAATGATATTAAAATCAACTGGGAATGATATAATTGGTAAGAAAAATTATTAAAAAATAAAAAAAGGAGTGTTTATAATATGCAACAACAAGGTAATCTAATTTATGTTAATACTGAAGCGCTTAATAATTTGGGAGGCGCTTGCCAGAGAAATGGGATTAATTTGCTAAATCCTAATGTAATGCAAATGCAGAATGGAGGTTATCAACAAAGTGGATTCAATCCTATGCTTGGGACATATAATTATCAAGGAAATGGTCAAGTACAACAGGGAGGTTGTAACCAGTGGGGAAATCAACTGCAGCAACAAAGTAACTTTAACTATATGGCAGGTATGTGTAACCAAAACCAAGGTCAAGACTGGCAGGGAAATAATCAAGGTCAACAAGTAAATTGTAACCAGTGGGGAAATCAACTGCAGCAACAAAGTAATTTTAACTATATGGCAGGTATGGGTAACCAAAACCAAGGTCAAGGATTTCAGGGAAGTAATCAAGGTCAACAAGTAAGTTATAACCAGGGGCCATATCAACCGCAGCAACAAAGTAATTTTAATCATATGGCAGGTATGGCTGGTCAGAACCAGGGATATCAAGGAAGTAATCAAGGCCAACAAGTAAGTTGCAACCAGGGGGCATATCAACCGCAGCAACAAAGTAAATTTAATCATATGGCAGGTACGGCTGGCCAGAACCAAGGATATCAAGGAAGTAATCAAGGCCAACAAGTAAGTCGCAACCAGGGGGCATATCAACCGCAGCAACAAAGTAAATTTAATCATATGGCAGGTACGGCTGGCCAGAACCAAGGA
>CAKSSR010000059.1 GCA_934489735.1 uncultured Eubacteriales bacterium
GAACACAGAAGTTAAGCTTAGTAGTGCTGAAGATACTTGGCGAGTAGTCGCCCGGGAAAATAAGTAGTCGCCAACTCCTTTACCATATTAATTGTGCACCATTAGCTCAGTTGGTAGAGCACCTGACTCTTAATCAGGGTGTCCGGGGTTCGAGCCCCCGATGGTGTACCATTTTCTTTTGGCCCGTTAGTCAAGCGGTTAAGACGTCGGCCTCTCACGCCGAAAACATGGGTTCGATTCCCGTACGGGTCACCACTTTTTACATTGGATAATCATAAATTAACAGGGGACTTCTCCTATTGAATCAGCTCAATCGAAAGATGGGCTGATTTTTTATAATTCTATAGGTGGAGATGAGATATGATAAGGGACATAAAACTATATTTTGAAACAGTGCAAAAAAATAGTAAGGATTATCCATTAAAGTAGACAAGAGCTGATGGGAAAAATCACAGGGGGACTGAGGAAAGAGAGTGCTTTTTAATAATGGAATATTAAATGGATAGAGAATAGATAAGAACGGGTTAATATAAATGCAATGGTGATAGTGAGGAGTAGACGTATTATTAATGGAATAAAAAGCAGTTGTAGGAACCGTTTAAATAAGGCAGAGGGATGATGTTGGAAAATAGGCAATAGATTTTAATTTAGACCTTAACAAAGGTAATTGAAAAGGTGATAGTAGAGAAAAGTTTACAGCAATTTGACTATGTTCGTTTTATAAGAAATAGGAAAAGGGGCTAGGGTTGATTAACAGATAATATAAAAATAGAAAATGCCCGATATGTTTTCTATTTTTTCTCAGAGCAACTACATGAAAAAATTTGAGATGGAATAGAACATAGGAGGAGATAAGTTATGATAGAGTACTTTGAAGAATTAAGTGATAGCAGGCAATAATGGAGGATAAAATATAATTTAGCAGAAGTAGTAGTCCTGGCGATAATAGCAGTAACGGCAGAGGCAGAAGATTGGAGCGAGATATCAATGTATTGTCAATCAAAAGAGAGACTATTAAAGGATAAATTCAAATTAAAGCTAGAGAATTGGATATCAACAGAAGATACATTTCAAAGGATATTTGCAATAATCAAGCCGAAAGAGTTTGAGAAATGTTTTATGAAATGGATAAAATCAGTAATAAGGATACCAGAAGGAGAGATAATCAGTGAACAAGTCCGTAAAAAAAGACAATTGAAAAGAAGCCCCTCTTGATGTAGAATAAATATCAAGGGGGTAAAAAATTGTGCCAAGGAAATAGAGACATATAAAACCATATGAAAATGAAATAATGAAGATGAAAAGAGAAGGATTAACACATAGACAAATAGCAGAGAGATTGGGAATGAGCTATGAACAGATTCGAGGTTTTTTCAAAAGGAAGAGCAAAAGAGATTGGATGATAGAGGCAGGAGAGGTAGTTAAAAAGGTAGGTAGACCAAGAAAAAACGAAGAGGGGATACCACCATCAGTACAAAAACAAGGTGAACTAGTTCAAATGAGATATGTAATAGCAAGCAAAGAGAAATATATCAAGAAATTAGAAATGGAGAATGAATTAATGAAGGATTTTCTCTCACATATAGAAGGAAATTGAGGGCGTCAATTAAATACCAAGTAATCTTAAAGTATAAGAATAGATATAGAATAAATAAGATGTGCAAGTTTTTTGAAGTATCTCGAAGTGGGTATTATGGATTTTTAAAGAGATTAGAAATACCTGATAGAAATTTAGAGTTAGCTGATAAGATAAGGGAATGCCAAGAGAGGAAATAGGTATCGCAGAGTACATATATGGCTTGAAAAGGAAGGAATACATAAGAATCCTAAAACGATCCTACGAATAATGCAGAAATACAATTTACTATCAGTAATTCGAGGGAAGAAATTCAAATATGTATCAGAGCATTTACATAGATATCCCAATTTGCTTAACAGAGAATTTGTAGCCGCCGATAGACCAAATCAGAAATGAGTTACCGATATATCATACATTCCAACAGCACAAGGTAATTGCTATTTATCAGTAATCAGAGATATTTACGATAACATCATTGTATCATATCAAATGTCAAGAGACATGACGGTAAAGCTTAGAGCGACCACATGAAAAATTTGAGAGGGGATAGAATACAGGGGGAGATAAGTTATGATAGAATACTTTGAAGAATTAAGTGATAGCAGGCAATAATGGAGGATAAAATATAATTTAGCAGAAGTAGTAGTCCTGGCGATAATAGCAGTAACGGCAGGGGCAGAAGATTGGAGTGAGATATCAATGTATTGCCAATCAAAAGAGAGATTGTTAAAGGATAAATTCAAATTAAAGCTGGAAAATGGGATACCAACAGAAGATACATTTCAAAAGATATTTGCAATAATCAAGCCGAAAGAGTTCGAGAGATGTTTTATGAAATGGATAAAATCAGTAATAAGGATACCGAAAGGAGAGATCATCAGAGGGAGTAGGGATGACGATTTTGAAGCGGTACATATGGTAAGTGCATGGGCGAATCAAACGCAAGTGGTATTAGGACAAATCAAGGTAGATGAGAAGAACAATGAGATACCAGCAGTACCAGAGTTACTAGGTATGATAGATGTAGAGGGATGCGTCATAACGAGTGATGCAATGAGTTGTCAAAAGGAGACAGTAAAGAAGATAATAGAGAAGAAATGTGAATATTTGATTCGTTTAAAAGGAAATCAAGGGAAGCTGCATGATGAAGTAAAACTATATTTTGAAACAGCACAAGGAGACAGAAAGAATTATCAATTAAAAGAGAGGAAGATGAAAGGGAAAGATCACGGGAGGATAGAGAGAAGGGAATATTTTTTAACGACGGATATCGAATGGATAGAGAATAGAAAAGAATGGGCTAACTTAAATGCAATAGGGATGGTGAGAAGTAGACAAATTGTTAATGGGATATAAAGTAGTGATGATAGGTATTTTATATCATCGACAACGGATATAGATACATTTTCAAAAGCAGTGAGACAGCATTGGGAGATAGAGGGTTGGTGTCTGGATTTAGATTTTAACGAAGATCGATGTCGTATGAGGAAAGACAATAGTGCGGAGAACTTTGCAATAATAAGACATATAGCACTCAACTTATATAAATCTTTTAAAAATTCTAAACTTAGCCTAAAAGCAAAACGATTTAAATGTTCTTTTGACGATAATTTTCTATTTGACATCATTTGCAATAAATTCAGCTAACTTTTTCATGCAGTTGCCTTGTTTAGTATTATACGGATTGGATGGACTATGTGATATAATGACATTTGCCGATGATAAAGAAGACTTTTTTAAAGAGGAATTTGGGATAGAAAAGATGCAATCAAAACTAAAACAAAGATACTCAGTGCTTTAAATAGTGACCATATATTTAACAGAGGGCAGGAGAAAATACGGGAGGATACCAATATTTAAACAAATGTTAGGATACTTTAAAATAAAAAGCAAAACTATTACAGCAGATGCGATGCATTATCGAAAAGAAATTTGCGAAAAGATAATAGAAAAAGAAGGAAATTATGTATTCGAGTAGAAAGAGAATCAGAAGAGTCTACATAAAAATATAGAATGAGTAGCATTACAAATGCAGATTTAGAGACTCGGGAAGAATGGAGGATGAATATAAAACGATTTATCATGACTTGATCAACGAACTGAATATGACGGATTAAGGACAGTATTTTCTGTTAAAAAGGTATTGGTGAAAAATAAAGGCAAAACAATTGAAGAGATTAGCTATTATATATCCAGTCTAAAGCCTTTGCAAAAGAATTACTTGCTATTTCAATAGGGCATTGGAAAATGAGAAATAGGTTTTGATTCGGACCTTGGTAAAGGTAATGGAAAAGACGATATTAGAGAGAATTTACAGCAATTCGACATATAGCACTTGAACTATATTGCAATATATAGTATAATATACATATAAATTATTTGTATCGGATAATTAGAATGGGTAGGTGACATTATGAATAAAGAAAAAATTGAGAATATTAAGAATAAATTTATCGAACATGGATATGAAGAGATGAATTTGGAAGAAATTTTGATCTTAAATTTGTATTATGCAGGTCAAAAGAACGATGCCATTGCCGTTACGAAGGAGCTTCTAAGTAAATATAACAGTTTCTCACAGGTACTAATGAATCCAAAAGAAATATTACATGATATAAGTAAAATTAATGAATCATCGATAGCCTTTTTTAATATACTGACAAAGATTTCTAGGATTTATGTAAGAGATCGGAATATATTACATCCTGAAAATTTAAATGAGCAATTAGCTTTTCACTTTGTTGGACAACCGACTGAAATTTTTGCTATACTTTTATTGGACGATAACAATAAAATTTTACTTAATAGTACGGTTCGCAAAGGAATTATTAGAAAAGTTGATGTTCGGAATAGTAAAATTATTGATATGGCTAAAAAATATAAAGCGGCTAAAATGATTATTGCTCATAATCATCCTTATGGCTTTCTTCGTGCATCGATTGATGACATATTATTTACAAGGGACTTATTAGACGCTTTAAGATTAGTAGATATTGTTCTAATTGATCACCTGGTCTTTAGAAATGAAGACTATATTTCGATTAAAGACATCGAGAAAGACATTTTTTGATTTTTTCAATTACATATGTTATAATTATCATAGAGGTGGTAATATTGGAAGTAACATGTGGCAGAGGATATG
>CAKSSR010000060.1 GCA_934489735.1 uncultured Eubacteriales bacterium
GATATATATATTGCAGGGAAATTTAAGATATCTATAAAAAATAATTGCGAATACCTATTCAATGATAAAGTTTCGGAATTAATAAGAGACGGTGAGCTTGAAGTACCAGACTATCAATTCACTGGAATGACAGAAAATGTTGTCTCAGCTGGAGCATTTAAAGACATAGATAACCTAGAGTTACTGGATATTTCAGAAGCAACAGCCATAGAAGAAGGAAATGCATTTGAAAATTGTACAGGACTAGGTATTGTAAAGGTAGGAAATGAGAATATGGCTGAAATAGTTATAAAAAAATTGATAGCATCTGGGCTCAGGCAAGAAATTGATATATATATCAGATATGATGGTTATAAAATATCTATAAAAAATAATCAGGCATGTCTATCTAACTTAAAACTCCCTAACAGATTTAATCAAATAGTGAAAGGTAATGACTTCATACTTCCTCATTATAATTTTACAGGTGACTTAGAATATGTTATCACGAGCGGCTCACTGTCAAATGCAAATAATCTTCAAAGACTGAATACCAATACGACAACAATTATAGAAGATAAGGCATTTGAAGGCTGCCAAAACCTTGAAGAAATATATCTACCAAATGTAAAAGAAATAGGAAAAGAAGTATTTAAGGGGTGTAAAAGACTCTGTGATGTACATGTTAGTGCTGATATGGTAAGCAAAATTAAAGACGTATTAATAGAATCAGGCTTGTCTCAACAAGTATATATACATGCTAACGGCGCAATTGTAGATTGTTTATATGATAAAATTGAGTAAGGCTATAATTAAAGAAGCTTCTGCAAGAAATGAACGTTGGATAGCAGGCGATAATATAGAAATCCCAGAGTGTTATACAAAAATTGATGAATATACGCTTCGGTGGTTAAGTGCAACTAAGATAAATATCAACGAAGTAACAACCATAGGGAAGCATGCGTGTGTAGGCTGTTACAATTTGAAAGAAATATATCTACCAAAAGCAGAAGAAATAGAGTCTGGATTTTGCTATAGTTGTCCTAAATTGAGAAAAATAACAGTCAAAGACGAACCGACGGCAAATTTAATTAAAGATATGTTTGATTCATATGATAAAAAGCGAGCAATTGATATTAATATATATATAGGAAATGGAAATGAACCATTCTTAATAATACAAAAGGATAAGTGTGACCAGGAAAATTAAGAAAAAGTTAACCTCAATTTAGGAAATGACAAGCTCAGGTCATCGAATAGGATGGCTTGGGCTGAGATTTTTTTATCCAGGCTTATAAAAACTTGAAATTAGATATAAATTTTAACTAAAAAGTACTTGAAATTTGTTGTGTAATTGTGTATAATATAATAGAGATCAATAAATATAAAAGGAAGGATGATTAAAATGTTTAATTATTTATCAGGAAATATTGGCAAAGACAAAGCAAAGGAGTTAGTTGCTATAGGTTCAGAAGTATTTATCCAATCAGGATGGAAAGGAAGCATAGAAGCTTGCGCATTTGAAGGAATTAGCAACCTAAAATTACTAGATGCTAATGAAATAACAGCCATAAGAGATAGCGCATTTAAAGACTGTACACGTCTGAGTAAACTTGTTATACCAAATGTTGAAGACGTTGGAGAAAATGTATTTGAAAATTGTTACAATCTAAATAAAGTGGATGTAAAAAATGAGAACATGGCTGAGATAATCATAAAAAGAATAACAGAATGTGGACTTGAACAAAGAGTTGATATATATGTTGCAGGAAAATTTGAGATATCTATAAAAAATAATTGCGAATATCTATTTAATGATACAATTCCGTACCTACGGGATGGCGTCAGACTTTCAGTACCACATTATCCGTCTACCGGAATGAAAGAAAATGTTATCTCGGCTGGAGCATTTAAAGATATAGACTACATAAGAAAAGTAAATGCTGATGCAACAACGATCATTGAAGAAAATGCATTTGAAGGTTGCGGGAGGCTAGAAAAGATATTTTTATCAAGCGTAAAAGAAATAGGAAATGAAGCATTTAAAGATTGTATATTACTTAATGATGTGTATGTAAATGAAAGCATGGCAGGTAGAGTTAAAGAATTGTTAGAAGAATCAAACTTATCTCAACAAGTATATATACGTGCTAATGACGGCACAATCATAGATTACCTACATAATGATTTAAATAGGGATATGGTTGAAAGAGCTGTCAGTTATGAGGAACCTTGGATAGGTAAATATACAAATGTCCCAGAATATTATGTAAAAATTAATAAGAACACATTTAATGTTCCAGGAATAACTAGCATAGATACTAATAAAGTAACTGTTTTAGAAGACGATGTATGTACGTTTTGTAATGATTTGATAGAGATACATCTACCAAATGTACAGGAAATAGGTGACGACTTCTGCCGTTATTGTCCAAATTTAAAAAGAATAAGAGTCAAAGATGAAGCAGTAGCAAATTTAATTAAGAATATGTTTGATTCATATAATCAAAAACAATCATCTGATATTAATATATATATAGGAAATAACAATGAACCATTCTTAATAATACAAAAGGATAAGTGTGACCAGGAAAATTAAGAAAAAGTTAATCTCAATTTAGGAAATGACAAGCTCAGGTCATCGAATAGGATGGCTTGGGCTGAGATTTTTTTATCCAGGCTTATAAAAACTTGAAATCGATTATAAATTTTAACTAAAAAGTACTTGACAATATATATATATATATATATAATATTATATAGAGCCGTAAATATATTAGATGAACGGTTCAGAAATTTTTAAACAAAAGGAAGGATGATTAAAAATGAATATGCTAAATAATGCAATGGATTACTTCTCAGGAAATGTTAACAAAGACAAAGCACATTTGTTGGTAAAAGACGGAAGTTTATACGTAACTATCGAGGATAACTGGAGAGGAAGCATAAAAGCAGGAGCTTTTGAAGGGATTGCTGACCTAGTATCACTAAATACCAATGATATAACAGGCATAGAAGACGGAGCTTTTAAAGGCTGTGAATATTTGGAGGAGCTTATTATGCCTAATATTGAACAAGTTGGAGAAAACGTATTTGAAGGTTGTCGCAAACTATGTGAAGTGAATGTAAAAGACGAGGGCATGGCTAGAATAGTCATAGAAAAAATAAAGGCATGTAACCTTCTACAGAGAATTGATATATATATTGCAGGAAAATTTAAGATATCTATAAAAAATAATTGCGAATATCTATTCGGTGATAGGGTTTCGAAACTAATGGAAGGGAATGAAATTTCGGTACCGCACTATGACTTCACTGGAATGGCAGAAAACGTTATAGCGTCTGGAACATTTAAGTATAGAAACTCTATAGAAATAGTAAATGCTGATGCAACAACGATTGTCGAAGACCATGCACTTGAAGACTGCCGGGAAATGCGAGAGATACATTTATCAAATGTAAGAGAAATAGGTGCTAACTTCTGCCGTTATTGCCCGAATTTAAGAGAAATAACGGTTAAGGACGAGACAATGGCAAATATAATTAAAAAAATGCTTATGTTATATAATGAAGATAGATCTGGTGACGTTAGCATATATGTTGAAGGTCAAAGTGATCCTTTCTTCAAGATAAAAAAAGATGACAGTGTGGTTAGTGTGGAAAAAACTAAATTAATTATGCATAAAGTATTAATAGATTATTTAAATATAGATGAAGGATATGCAAAATATGCAGCATTTAGCATGGGACACCCCTCTAAAGGACTATTTTGTATATCCGATGAAAACATAAATAGGTCATATATTATATCCGCTCTTAGTCTTATAATTGAAGACGCTGGCAAAAGTCTTCCAGAATCAGAAATAGAATCAATGGTTGATAAGGCTATGTCTGAAATAGATAACTAAAAGTTAGCCGGATAGAAGCAAAGGTTATAGAGTGGATAGCCTTCGGTTGAGTTCTTTATTATATAAATTGAAAGCAGTTGACAAAGTAATAGCAAGTGATTAAAAAAATTAATCTAAATTTAGAAAAACAAGTGGCTCAGGTCATCGAATAGGATGGCTTGGGCTGAGATTTTTTTATCCAGGCTTATAGAAACTTGAAATCAGTTATAAATTTTAACTAAAAAGCACTTGAAATTTGTTGTGTAATTGTGTATAATATAATAGAGATCTATAAATATAAAAGGAAGGATGATTAAAAATGAATGTGCTAAATAATGCAAGTGATTACCTATTGGGAAATATTAACAGAGACAAAGCTAATAAGTTAGCAGCCGAAAGTGCAGAAGTAACTATCGAAGACAACTGGAAAGGAGACATAAAGGCAGGAGCTTTTGCAGGACTGGAAAACCCTGTATCAATAAATACTAATGATATAACAGGCATAGAAGATGGAGCATTTAAAGACTGTAAACGTCTGGAGACACTTATTATGCCAAATATTGAACGGGTTGGAGAAAACGTATTTGAAGGTTGTTCCAGCCTACAT
>CAKSSR010000061.1 GCA_934489735.1 uncultured Eubacteriales bacterium
ACGATCAAATGATGATTTTTATCATTGATGATACGTTCCCAAGTATCACGTAATTGCTGCGAATCTTCCGGTATGGTCTTCTCGTGAAGGTATAAATATAAATGCAGTATCTGAGTGAGATCTTCTTGGGTAGCTTCCCGAATCAGGGCTTCTGGTTTTGACATGGAAGATATATTATTGATATTTGTATTGGTTTCTTTTTCAGGCATTTATGGTCTCCTTAAATTGGGGTTAAAACTAAACATATAATTTTCTCTGCTGACTCAAGTATGCGGAATTAATCCCAATATGTTCATTATATTAAAACATCTCAAATTACTCCTTATATTCTCTCCAACTGTATCAGCACTCATCTCCAAGCGAACCTTTAACAGATCTTTCTAGTCATCTCCTTGAAGTCGTTATTTTTGCTTTGGCTTTTGTGATCATATCCATGGCATTATACATATTTTTCATGCCTTCAATGTAATCACTTTTCCTTTTTTCATATATATTATACCATTGATCTATTTCTGTCTCTTTAGCTTTTATCCTTGGTATATTGGCAACAAGTGGACTATTCTTTCTCTGCAAAACATATACACAATATTTCCATTCATCTGAATCCATTCTTATATATTGTCTAAAAAGCTTAACTATATAAAAACTGTCACTGCAATCAATTGCCCTACCCATAATATCGATAAAATTTCTTATATCTAAAAGTGGCATTATTATCGCAATATCTTGGACTATTAAATTAGGATACTTAAATCGTGCCTTTTCTTTGTACTCATCTTCTTCCAATAATATATCACTATATTCAGGACCATCATTAGTTCCAACCAATACATATTCTAAGGGAATGTCTAAAATACTGCAATTTGCAACCATATCTCCCAATTCTGGCAACCGCTCTCCTGATGTCCACGAATGTACAGTTTGATATGTCTGCCCCGTTTGTCTTGCAAACTCTGCTATTGTAGTATATCGTTCCCGTATACTATTTTTCAGAAATTGACCTATTTTTTTCTTATCTAAAATATTGTTATAATACATATTTCTTCTTCCTTTCATAATAAAATTTACTATCTCATTTTTTATCACAAAAAATCAAATCCGTAAATAATCACTTATGTAGATTTTTAAGAATAATGAATCAGCTAATTTACAATAATCATCCCGATCATTTCTTATAAACATGATATCTTGTTTTCTCTTGTGAAAATAAGTAAATCTTATAAAACAAAAAGAGTTTAGATACATCTTATAATTTCTAATTTATTAAATATTTCAGATAAATTTTCTTTTTTGACTAATTTGTTCATGTCCATCTTTAGTTCTATCCTATTTACATATCCCCCAAATTCCACTTTGAAGATATGTTTTTTGTATACAAACTTTTCTTATTTGATAGTCCTACTATATTAATATACATTTATAGCATAACAATAGTCTGTTCTAACTTCATCACAATAAATTAGAATATTTTGTCAAAACAAACCACTAACCCAACAATTAGATCCTTTCTTAAGATAAAATAAATGCCGATAATCTGCATAATTACAAGGTTTCGACATCTTATTCACATTTCTTTTTAATCTTTAATTTATCTATATTATCCTACCTATATAGGCTAATGTTACCATTTTATTATCGTTCTTAATAATCACTCCATAACTGTGTATAATAACAATATGTTCCAATACAAACTATAAGTAGCTTTGCTTAACAAATCGATATATAATTTAAATTTACATTACTGCTTCCCCAACCTACAATAGTAATTCTGGAATAGTTTTGTCGCAACGACGTGCATTTGTATGTGCAAGTACAGTTCCTACTTGTGTTATATTAAACGCAATCGGCAATGTATCCCACCAAGTATGAAGTTTCTTTAACGATGGATAACTATCCCACTCATTCATGAAAGCAGCAATTGCCTCTTCTTTTTCCTTTGAATCAATCGTATAAAGATTCCAAATTGCTTCTAAAGTTTCTATTTCTTTCTGATTAGCTTTATCTTGTCGCATAATCACTTTCCCATCAACCATATTTTTTCTATTAATAAAAATACTTTTTATTGCATTCTTTTCTGCAATAGGTATTCTAACATATCCATCCAATAGCTCATTTGGAATCAAAAAAGAAGAATTAAGCCCAACTTTCAACAACATGTCCATTGCTTTTTTATACTCATCAGAATCTATACGGATTCCAGCAGCCGAATACCCAATTAGTCGCTCAGGATAATATTCCGACATTTTTTTAAAATGACCAGCCGAATTTATACGTACAGCATCAAGTATATCCAGATGATCGATCCAATCTATTCCAGTTGGTAAATCCATATATATCAATTTTTCATATAAATCAGCTAACGCTCTAATACCAGATTTGCACGATTGGGATAATGGGAATACCTTATTTACGGCATGAACAACTGTTAAAGCACACAAAGCATCATCATCTATTTTATCAACAATTTCAACAGCTCGACTAATCCCCGCCCTATTCTTTCGATCAGTACTTTTCTCAACTCTACATGCAAGTAATTCAGCAAGCATATCGTAATCAACATCTCGTTCTGTTGCTGCAGCAGTTCTTTGAGCATTTATTAATAAAATTTGAAATGCAGGATCTGAAAACACACTTAATGCATCCTCAATCTCTAACATTCTGGATAAAAGCGAATCTTCAAACTGTTTCACACGTTCATTGGCACACGCATATGCATCTGCCGTAAAATTTTGGCGGGCAATAGCATATGTTTCTGCACAAATCTCTCTAGCTCTTTTTTCATCTATACCCTCATAAATGTTTACTGTCCTTGCTTGAACCAGTTGAGAGTGCTCACCTGCCTTTTGTATTTGTTTATCTGACATCGTTAATCTCTCCAATCTGGGTTTGAACAACATTATTGCCTGCCTCTTGAGACTGCCTAATATTGGTCTTATTTTTTGAAATATTTTTCCTGGTACGGATTTCATCCATGTGCAACTCCTGCTTTTGTTTAGCTTCATCACCTGCAATTTGTTCTTGTTTAGCTGTTCTTTTAATTCCAATTTTGTAGCCTACTGCACCACCCCCTAATGCACCAATTATCAAGCTTATAATTATTCCTATAATTTGCGTTCCAATACCCTCAAAAATCCAATTCATATATTCACCCACTTTCAATAACTGTCTTAATATTTTGAAAAATTTGCCATCATCAAGTCAATACTTTTATATCCTGTTGTGTTAATTCTGTCTTTCTCATATGACTCCTCCTACTCTATTTGCTTATTAATCTCCTCAATCCACCTACTATCACCCTTCTCAAACAACTTTATGAACTTTCCAAAATTACTGCTACCAATAACAGAATCATCTGAATCCAACTTTTTCACTCGCTGACTCATATCTTTGTAATTCTCCACAGTAACGTGTTCCATAACCTCATGAATCTGGTCTGCTCTTCCTTTGTAATTTTCCACTCCCGTATATTTTTTAATCAATGGAGCATTTACCGGTTTAGCCGGAGATTTCAAATTTTCATCCGTCCAATGCTTAGATATAATCTGCATCGTGCAAGGATTACCAAATATAATCACTGCATCTGCAGCATTATCC
>CAKSSR010000062.1 GCA_934489735.1 uncultured Eubacteriales bacterium
TTATCCATAAATCCGCACTTACATTTAGTCCCGTAGCAGCTTCCTTCTTCCCAAACTTGTACCAATTCATTGCAAACCGGACAACGGGTATTAGTTTCATTGTTGAGGAAGAAGTCATCATATGCCTTGTCTAATAAATCTCGACGTTGTTTTCGTTCTTCGTTTTCAAAATCCATACAAAACCCTCCTTACAGCCAACTGCCTGATAATCTCTAAAGCAAAGATACTTTTTATCTATTCCAATAGTCTTCGCTTCTTTAATTATAAAATCTTTTTCAGCTTCTTCTTATCCACCAATATAAAATCAATATACCACTAGCTAGAGCATGTGATCATATAACCAACTCATGTAGGCTCATTTGAGGAAAAATTCTTACAGCTTCAACTATAACGCTAATAGTGAATAACCAAATTAGTATATTCATTTTGCTAAAACGTGGTAGAATATAAGCAGGAGAACGATTCGCCCTACCTGCTGCCCTCTTTATTTACGCTTTTTGGCTTTGCGATTTACTGGGGGCTTTTTTGTCGCCAAATTTTTATTTTTTCTTTTATCAGCATAAGCAATCAATACATAAACCAATGTGTAATAAATATTCTCGGCGACATTTTATTCCTCATCCACGCTTTCACCTCCTTATTATAATTGCATTATAACTTATCTTAATTATTTCGTCTATATTTTTACATTTTGCGTTTTTAACTAAAACGTATAAACCACATTTTATACAGTTTCAAAAAACAAATTATTTAAAAAGCGAGATTAAATCTCACGTCCGCTCGCATACAAAAATATATTCTGCACAAGCAGTACCTTACTCCTCAGAATATATGATATAATATAAGTAATTAAAGGATGGTGATTACCATGATTGACATCATTGCTGCTTTAATTGGCTTCGGCGCAGTTCTAATAGTTCCTTTTGCAACTATAGAATTTCTTATTGAAACATACGAGGATTTTTTTGAAGACGACTAATTATTTATATTTGGTTCTTTGTCCGCTCACGCCTGAGCGGACTTTTTATTTATACAGCAACGTTCAATATTATATTTTCCAACGGAACTATAAAAAGCGAAGGATAAACGAAAATATTATAAAAAACAGACTCTGAGTTTTCACTCAAAATCTACTTAGTCAATCATGTAATTTTTACAAGATCACTTTCTTCTTTTCCTTTTTTCAGCGTAAATATTCCATGCTTTATCGAATCGTTTTGTTTCTTCTCGCAGTTCCCTATTTTCGTCCGGCGAGCCTCCGTCTAAACCCGTAGGGAAAGTGTCTCGATATGGATCGTATTTTTCAAAAATCTCCATTCTTCTGCGAAAATGCTCTGCAACTAGCTGTTTAGCCTCTGCATCCGCCAACTTAGCTACATGCGCAGCATATATAGCTTTTTGCCTAGCCCTATCCTCTTTGGTAACCATTAGCGATTCTCCTATAATCTTACTTATTTTTTCTGACCTGACATTAGGTAACACATCTATGAAAATAATTGATAAAGCAAAATCAGCATTCTTTAAATCGGAACGCACATTATAATATCAATTCGCTTACGTCAACAAAATAAGCTCAAAAAGCCTTTTATTTTTAGGCGCAATGAAACCGTATATCCATTAGCTTTTTCACATCATTAGTACCATGCTACCCACGATTCCTCCGGAAATTCTCCATTCCTAACTAACTTGTTAATATGAGAACACGCATGAAATTTATAAGCATTCCATATACCGGGAATATCTTTTAAAATATCAAAATCATAATTTTCAAGGTTAACTTGAATAATACCGTATTCCCCATCTTCACCTTCCGGATAAAATCTATATTGAACATATTCTTTTGTAATTTTATGTAGAATGATTTTTACCATCAGAGTTTTCCCTTTTATCTATAACAGACTTATAGTTATATCACTGTTTGCTATACTTTATAATTCTACAAAACAAAGGTAAAATCCTTTTTATGGGGGAAATTAGTGGGATGAAGAAAAAAGCAGACTCTGAGTTTTCGCTCAAAATCTGCTTGTCTGTTGTTTAGTTAAAAATAAACACATTTACCTTTAAAGTCCTCTAACAGTATTATTCATAAATCCGCATTCGCATTTTGCTCCGTACGAATTGCCTACCTCATAAACCTCTACTATTTTTTTGCATTTTGGACACCTAACAGTCATCTTTTTATGTAAGAAGTAGTCAGGGTATGCTTTATCCAACAATTCAAATTTAATAACTTTTAAATCTTTTTCAGCTTCCGTCAATTTTCTGATACCTCCATATCATGAGCCTCCACCCTATATTGTACCCTCTCCTGAGCAATAAAAAATATGCTATTACACGTGCTTGATTAACGATATATAGTTCATTAAACAAGAAAGTACCTACCGAGATTTTCTAAGCAGTTGCATCAATTAATAGCAAACATTATCTGCAGAAGAAAGTAATAATTTTTTTAATGTCTCCTTAATTTCTTTTGGAGCATCTTTTTTCAGATTTCCGTATTTATCAACATAAGGTCTAACTTCATATAACATTTTTAATTCTTCATCCGTCATACGCCTCACGAAATTCCCTCCAATAACAACTTAACTCTATACTCCGTAATAACTTCATCATAACGACGTGATAGATTCTTAACATCAGCATAGTCGATAATCTCACTTATATTATATCCTTTTCGCAGGAAAATATCCACGTTTCTCTTATGCTTTGTGCTAATATACTACAAATATTCCCTTTGATTAGTTATTTCTCCAAATTCAGCAACATACTCTCTAGCATCCTGCCAATGTATCATTTCATGCAACATTATCATCATCAGCAGTAAAATATAAAGCTCATAAACTTACCTCATTACCATTTTCACAAGACCAAATATATATTCACCAAAATATTTGACACACTGCAACACACAGCGTTATAATACAATTATAGCATGTAAACATTTTTTCGTACATAAGTATGTAAAGAATAACAATATTACTTGTCTAAAGTTCTATTACAAAAAAGCACTCGTACACAAGACGTTAGAAAGGATTTCAATAAGTGATTTTTATGAAATTTGATATCTTAGTAATTTTGTTTTATATATTCTTTTGTGGCCTTGGTGCTTACATAGGTGCAGCTGTAGGTTTAAGCTTAACTGCTGTAATTTGCTTTACCTTGAACATTGCTGAAGCAAACATTGCTTTTATCGTTTGGCCATGTATATTGAT
>CAKSSR010000063.1 GCA_934489735.1 uncultured Eubacteriales bacterium
TTTTTTGATCTTCTTCCTATACTAGCATTGCTACCATGAATTTTCAACCTGGTTTAATATAGTTTTTCCAAATATGATCACGTTTTATCTCAATGCAAAGCCCTTGCGGGGCAACCCTTCGTGCATTCATAGCAGAGGATGCACTCCGTTCCGTTCTTCCGCTTGCGGGATTCTTTGTTGACCTCCACATTCATGGGACAGAGCCAGAAAGCTGTTTGTCCACTTCCTCTCCTATCCCATAATGCACATATATAAACGGCATATATTTCCCTCTCTTACCGAGTTCTGTTGTATTGTAAAATTTAAAAGAGGTACTCTACTACCATGCTTATATCCAACAAAGGGGGAATTCAAGCGAAATCTTCTTTCCACAAAAATAAGGCTCTGAAACTACTATGTAGATTCAGAGCCTTAGCGGTATTTTGCTTATTAATTATTATTATTCAAACTCGGCAAATCCGAAGATGTTTTTAAACATATTTGTTTAAGTTTAATATCTTTTTAGCCGTTATTTTATCTCTGTTACATATATTATTTTGGCTTGCTGATTTTCTGTTGCCAATTTGTTGCCACTTCAAAAACTCACCTATACCCATTTTACCTCTGGTTCATAAATTACAACTTCTGACTGATCAGCCAAAATTAAAGCTTTTAGCTGACCTAGTGGATCTTTATTTACATTTTCAAAAATTTCCGCATGATAAATATTTGATGAAGTTTCTGGAATAACCACAATATCATTCTCAATGCATATATCAGCGCCAACTTTAACTAATCCTTTAAATCTTTTATCAAATCGTTCTTTAAATGTTTCAATAATCACATCTTCACTTCGTTCCCCATCTCTATCTACTGAGACTCCATTCTCTTGCTTAAACAACGCAGATGTTGGT
Source organism: uncultured Eubacteriales bacterium (assembly GCA_934489735.1). GTDB lineage: Bacteria > Bacillota > Clostridia > Oscillospirales > Acutalibacteraceae > CAKSSR01. Next base: position 894 of record CAKSSR010000063.1, read on the forward strand.
CTTCCTTTTTCATTCATAGAATCTGGTTGAGATCTTTTTATCACTCTATATAGCAATTCATTTCTCTGTACTGTTTCTTCCATAAAAATTATCTACAATCTCCTTAATCCGAACGTCTTCCGAGTCCATTAATTTTACTTCTGTTGCTTTCGAATAGATTCTTTTAGGAACCTGCAAACACATGGTTTTATCTTCAAAGATTTCAAATTCCAAATAGCTTCTATCCCTTAATTCATATTGAAATTGTATGCTATTTCTTCCTGTAGGATAGATTGCTGGTTGTTCAGGTAATATGCTCACAATTCTTTCACATTTATCAATTAATTTTTCAGAAAAAGGCTTTGCACCATAACCATTCCAGTTAGCCTCTAAGCTTTCTATATCTTTCAAACGATTAAGACTTCTAATAACTTCTGAGTTCATAGACTGTACTCCACTTCTACTATTGCAAAACAGTCTTACAACAGATTCCACTGTTTTACTAATACTATGAACAATACCGTTACTAATATTCATATTACCGTTTAATATTTCAGAATATGTATTATTTTTGTTAAGATTATTGCTACTTCTAAAGAAGTTAGAATCATTTGATAATCGTACACAGTTCGTTACCATAATTTACTCATTCTTTCCTTTTGCCAAAATAGAATACTCCCCTATACTTATCCCATCTAGTATAACTTCCGTTGAATACAAACCTGATTTCTTAAAATCAACATTCTGCATTCCAGCAGCTACATTAATTCCCATTTGACTATCTGGCAAATTGCTATTCTCATCTTTTTTATAAGAAACTTTTGCGCCATTAATTCCTGCGATCACATTTTTATCCGGATCTTTAAATTTCACATCAAGTATATGTTCTCCTTCATCAATATCTAATAAAGCAAAGCTTATTGAAAATGAAAAAAGTCCAGGAATATATTCTGGCGTAATTGCATTCAATACTCCAACTAAATCCGTTCTTCCATCTTCTGCATTTATATTAAGACAATATATAAAATTTTTAATTTCAGCCATTTCTATCCTCTTTTCTTCTCACATTTCATAATTCAAAATGTCAACACCAACTCTTATACTAAATATAGTATACTTCATATAGTTGCATACGCCAATATAATTCAATAAATTTTCAAACATTTTATTATACTGCTATATTCTCAACATCTGCTAATGTAAATTCTTCCAATTTCTCATTTGATATATCCGTATCACATGAAAGTCTATTAGCTTGATTAACCATTGCCATTTCAAAAAAGTTTCTTACATCTCTACCATTAGCAAAATTTATATTACGTGTCATATATCGTTTTTCAAAATATTTCTGTACATATTCTATACATTCTTCGGTTGCTCTATATCCAGATTTATTACACATATTTTTAAATATATCCACTAATTCTTTTGGCTTATAATCTGCAAAATTAATAAACTTATTAAACCTAGAACGTAATCCAGGATTAGAATTAAGGAATTCATTCATTAAATCTGGATATCCAGCCACAATAACCACTAAATCGTCTCTGTGGTCTTCCATTCCCTTCAGCAAGGTATCAACAGCTTCTAATCCATAATCATTTTCACCTTTGTTAGCTGTCAAAGAATACGCTTCATCAATAAACAGTATTCCACCTAATGATTTTTGGATAACCTCTTGTACCTTAATAGCCGTTTGACCAACATACCCACCAACTAAACCAGATCTATCTACTTCTACTAAATGGCCCTTAGTTAGTACTCCTAAATTGTAATAAATTTTCGCAAGTAAACGAGCCACTGTAGTTTTTCCCGTCCCTGGATTTCCCGAAAAAACCAAATGAAGTGACATAGGTGTTTGTTTCATTCCTCTTTCTTCTCTTATTTTACGAATTTGAAGCAAATTAATTAACGAATTCACATCCTTTTTCACATCATCTAGTCCAGTTAATGAATTCAACTCTTCCAAAAGCTCTTGTAAGCTTTCTTTGTTTTCTACTTTCTCTTTCTCGTTATCCTTTAAATTTTCTCCTCAATATCGAATAATTGTTCTTTCTTGCTCTTAACTTCGTTATTAATATAATTTTTTAACATATTCAAATATATTGTCAAATCACGAATTTCATCATCTGAAACGTCATCATAACAAGCCAAAAATTCTTTACCCAAACTTTCAAATATATTAAATAGTAACTCGCTTCCCAAAGAATCATTATGACCTTTTACA
>CAKSSR010000064.1 GCA_934489735.1 uncultured Eubacteriales bacterium
GGTCAATGATATTGTACGGCATCTGATTGTCGCCTCCCCACGGGATGTACTTCATCTTGTCATTGATGATGATTGGTGCGATGTTATGCTCCTCCTTGAAGACTTCAGATGTCTTGGAGATGAAGGCAGCGGAGGCGTGGGCACCAGGGATGGTGACAACGGATGTCGGTGGGATAAATGAAAAATCGCTCATATCTTGCTTTTTAAGGCAAAGATATGAGCGATTCTGTATGAAGCAAAAGACATCTATTTTTTAGAGAGATAGATAATTTCTTATTCTGAAGTTAGCAAGAGATTCTCATTCTTCAGACGATATTTTATTACCTCTTTTGAAACATTGAATATTTTAGATAATACATAAAACATTTTATAACAATCTTCTTTGTTGCATGGCTGTTCATCTAAATATAAAGGAGCATAATCATTAATATTTAGTTTCCGCTTAACCTCCATATAGAGGTTATATAATGGGGCTTCTGGAACTAAAAGGTAAGAGGCAAATAAATTAGCCTGAATTTCGAGTCTCCTTTCCCATTTGGAGCAGTCTTTTAAAGACAACACATCGTCATCATCCGCAGAGGCTATTAATCCTTTTAGGAGTTTACGATGCAAGATGGCAAGTCCTATTTCATGAGCCAGTGTAAAACGGTATCTGTGTTCATCATTTTGCAAGACTTCTGCTATACTTATTTTGTTGTTGTAAAAATCATAGCGCCCTAGAAAACCTGGTGATACGGTTTCATTACATAAAAGAATATTTTGTCGTATTATATAGAATTTTAAAATTTCATTACTAATTTTTACATACTTTTTTCCGTTAAGAAACAAATCAACCTGTTTCTGTATCTGTTCATTTGAATAGAATGGAATTTTTTTGTCAAGTCTTAAATCCGAGCTATAAAACAATGAATAGAAATAATCTATAACAGATGTATAATAAATATACCCATCAAAAACAACAGATGGCATTGCAGGAACATCAGAACTTAGTAATTCTGTAATATCCAAATATGATATATTACGAAATCCCCTTATGCGATGTAAATCCCATACTAAGGTATTCTTTTCGTCAATTCGTATAAGGGCAATATTATGATATTTAGCCATTTCGATTGCTCCCTTTTGAAAGCCATTGTTGGTTACAAATATACCTTTTTTTGCATTAAGGTCTTGTACCTTTAAGCAAAATTCTCCCATGTCACCTTTGTCTACTTTTCTTGATAAATCTTTACATTCAACGATAACAAGATTAGGAACCTCTGATTCAACAGGGGATTCAATAGATACATCTATAATAACTTTGCTTCCATACACATACTTATATTTTTTCTTATTGAAGACATAAGAATCTTTAGGGACAATCCAAAATTCAGATTCTCCTTCCAGTTTCAACTCAAATTTACCATTTCTAAGTACTTGAGTCAATAATTTTTGAGTTCTTAATTCGAACCTGTCTCCCTTAGATGTTGTGCTCATAATTAATATAATAAACAGTTGAAGAGTAGCCATAATGTTGTAAACCAACAAAATGGCTACCCTTCGTTACTCATGGCTCTGCTGCTTTAGAATATTCTTTTGACAAAGAAGCATCATATTTAATACTACCGACTTTTGAAGTCTCATTAACTTCAAATTTATCCTTTGCGGTCATTCTTGCCTTTCGCATTGATTTTAATGAATTACATATACTATCGTAATATGAATCAATATTGAATGCTGAAAGTACAGTATGATTAAATGATATCCAGTCCGTATCTTTCAATTCTTCTTCCACTGTCATTATTGGTTTCCCGGTAACAACCATGAAAGACAATTTTATATTATTAACAGAATGCTGCGATAAGCATGCAGGGTTCAACATCAAGCAGCTTGCTACATTGTCCTTGTTTATATCAAGAACACCTAAACCTCGTCCAAAGCCAACAGCTTCTATAAAGAATTTCATCAAAATAGAATTTAACAAAGCATGGTACAACACTACATCTGATGAATTATCTAATAATGTTAACCCAATTAATCTTTGGTTGATAAACGTAGGCTCATTAAATCTACCAAAGAAAATTCGCTTATCAGGATTCATCATTGTAAATATTTCAGCCACTTCATTAGGTTTCATTTCATACCATTTTTCCTTAGGTCTTGCAAGAACCTCTGTAAGCGGTTTCCCAGTACCATTCTTTTGATTTTCAAATTTCTTAATCCACTTATATGCACCCTTGAAATTTGTTTCCAAGGTCGCTAAATCCAAGCCACAGCTAAAAGCCTTCCTGTCTGGAACAGCCACCAAATCGTCTAACTTCTTTGCGTTAAAAAGTGCTGGGTGCAAGAACTTTGACTCAATTGAATTTTTATCCTTTGGAAAGAATAGTGCATCCCATCCCCTTCGACTGCCTCTAAAAACTTTGAACAAACTTCTTAAAGGAGTCAGAACTTGCTGAATATCCAAAAGCCATAGAACATCATGAAACAATGCATTATATGAGATATTCATATTATGTAATTGATCAATTTGGTCACTGGTATATTCTGAACACTTTATTATACTTTCATCAGAAGATTTATTGAGTAAAGAACTTTCTATGATAGTACGTTCATAGTCAGAGTTATTGGATATAGATTCTAGAGTTTTTTCCAAAGCCAAAATGTTGTGGGCAACCTGTTTTCAGAAGAATCTCTTTTTTGCAAAATAAGAATTGTTGTTACTACATCTGCATTTTGAAACCATCTTCCAGATCCACTAACATGAACTTGTAACAGGTTGTAGTGCTCAAGCAAATTACAATAGAATGCTGCACCTGCAGAAGTTCCAAGCCACGCATTAGACGTAATAATACCTAAATATCCTTTATCCCTTAGCATATTTGCAAGATGAAGGGCGATAAAATATGACAAATCTGACTTCCTATTTACATAATCACGGTCGAACTCTTGATTAATCAAAAGCTCATCCTCTGCAGGAACGTTTTCAAAAGCTATAAACGGCAAGTTGGAACATATTGCTC
>CAKSSR010000065.1 GCA_934489735.1 uncultured Eubacteriales bacterium
TTATAAATTGCCTTCATTATATCTCTCAAAAGTTTCTTTGTCTATGTCTGCGACTTTTAAGGCATCTTCAAATTCAATCCCCATTGCCCTCAATTTATCGATCATTGCTACCTTTGCCTTTATTTCTCCTTCTTTTATGCCTTTTTCCATTCCTTTTTCCATGCCTTTTTCCATGCCTTCTTTTATTCCTGCCTCTTTTCCTTCTCTAAGGCCCCGTTCTATTCCTTGCTCTATTCCCTGCTCTATTCCTTCTCTAAAACCCTCACCATATTGATTCTCCTCTCTTGCTAACTGATCTTGCAAAAACATTTCTCTTTTCTGTGCCGCATATCTCATCGATTCATCATCGCTTAAATTTTGAAGCACATTATATGCTTTCTTTATTTCTGGATTTGTATCTGAAAGCTTCTCCATATCATCCCGATCATTAGTCTTTATAAACTTCAACCAATCCCATAAATTTGTTCCATCATTATTTTTAGGTAACTTCTTTAATTCTAATAGATCTATCTCTAAAAGTTTGCTAAATTCTATTTTGCCTCTCTGGTCTCTCATTGTAAATCTATGAAAATACTCATCGTCATCCACTACATTGTGGTCTGCTGCTATTATTATGCATACATTCCTTTTCATATTTTTATATCTAAGCCCTTCACAGTTCTGACCTTTTGCCATATTTGCAAGATACGGCACTACCCTTTGCTCTGATACATTGCATCCCTTCAATTGCATTTCTATGTCTATTAGACTTGATTTTGTCTTAACTTTTATATCACAAGTTCCCTCTTCGTCAAGTTTTGTTCCCACTCTCGTATGAGGATATAAAAATTCTAAATCATCAAACTCTTCATCTGGAATTTCTAATATACATTTCAAAAAGTCTGCCATGCAGCTCTTATTCCTCGTAAATATCTCTTTAAATACCTTGTCATTAGTTTTGCTCAATAATTTTGAGCTCATAAAACTTCCCCTCCAAAAGTAACTTATACAATCATTTTCATTATTTCTGTTTATAAATTGCCTTCATTATATCTCTCAAAAGTTTCTTTGTCTATGTCTGCGACTTTTAAGGCATCTTCAAATTCAACGCCCATCGCTATTATTATATCAAAAATCTTGATACATTTCAATTTTAAAATACATTTTATTTGAGCAATCTTTCCTTCCAATTCCTGCCCACTACATTTTTATTATAACATAGCTTTGCATTATTTACAATGCTTAATTTATATTTTTACCTATTTATACATAAATTCATGATCATTTAACAAATTTCTTACTTCTTAATACTTATATTATGACAAATTCATAACCGAGTCTACATTTGGAAAGAGTTGCCGTAAAAGATTGTTAAAAAAGCTTCAGATTTATCAATTCTCTGAAGCCTTTTCTTTTAATTTTATTATTAAATTTTAAATTAAGTCTATTTAGTCTGTACTGGTTCGTACTTCCTCTTTGTACTTTTCTTACTATTAACATTTTTTGTAGGTCATAATTCACTGGCTTATCTTAATAGAGTTCCCTATTAAATCCCATTTAACCGTCCTGTAGACTGTTACTGTGCCTGCTTCTGCGTCCGGTACGTTTAAGTATATCCAAATAACATATGCCTTTTTTCAATTCATCAAAGTCTGAGCCTAAAAATTCTATGCCATATTGTGATGAAATCAACCTACTTAAATAATATGTCCCTCTTCCTCCAATACCGATTCCGACCCTGCGTTATCCTTCTCCTTAAAAACTTTATTAGTTATCTAAATTTGCCTTCCTATTTTCCTTCTTTATATTAAAGAAAGCTTCAGAAAATCAATAGATCTGAAGTCTTTTAGCTAATAAACAAAGTAGTTGCCCAGTTGCAATCAACTAGACAACTACCATTTGTAAAAAATAGTGAGCAAAAAATCAATTAAAAGCCAGACACATCACCACTTAATAGCAATCCAAGGGGTGAATTTGAACGAAATTGAATCGCCTCATAATCCATTGGATCTATTTTATAATCATTGTATAATTCATCTATGATCATTCTAATATTTTCACTACCTTGTAGATCCATTTCTATATTAGAAATAGTTTCAGAATTCGATGTGCGAGCATTTTCCGTTTTAAAGTTTGAGCAAAGAACGTTCACCGTACTTTTTTCCTTTAGCTTACTTGCGATAAATTCATCAACTTTTACTGCTATTTCTGCAATCGTTTTGTTATCGCTTTCTCTCAAAATCTTTATTCCTGATCCATCAGCTGGTACATAGACTAAACAAATTCTTTTACCATCCGACGGGTCTTCCAATAACTCTTTAAATGCTTCTGGTGCTAAATCCGAAGTATTACTCACAACTCCATTATTCATTTCAAGCATAAAACTTACAATTCCTCCAGCCATAATTAACATCTCCTTATAATTTTATTTTGTTTATTTTTATCGCTTCATCATTGCGACAGTTATATTGTAGCATAATGATATTGCAATGTCAACACCTGTTTAATGAACAGTTAACAAAAATATAAATTTAGTTACTTATTTTTAGTGCTTTATTCATATGTAAAAGAAAAGTGGTTAGTAAATATTTATCATTTATTAGTACAATACTTACTAGTTTTATTAATTATTTTCTACAATTTATAATTTTCATTAATCATTCAAATTATTTTTTTTCATCTTCTCTACTGTCTTCCAACATTTTTTTAAAAATTTCTTGTCTATTCAATTTTTCAGCTGTCTGGTTGTTATCATTTTCGTAGCCGCATATGCATATATATGGGCAATAGCTACAAACATCGTTATTACATGCAACCGGTTTCGCATCTATCTGTCCATCTCTTAGTTCTGTTGCCATTGATTTTATCAAATGTTTTATATAATTTTCTCTGAACCTCCCACGACTAAAGTCGCAGGGTTCTTGGGAACTCTCTCCTAACGGAAAGATATTTACCAAGCTAT
>CAKSSR010000066.1 GCA_934489735.1 uncultured Eubacteriales bacterium
GGTGTCAATTCTTCCACAAATACCACTCCTTACATACAGAAAATTTTATCATTTTCCTTAGGGAAATGCAAGAAAAACAAGCAAGAAAAGAAGGAACACTAGGAAATAAACAAGTAAAAATTTTGGTTTTTTGAAAAAAAGACAGACCTTATTGATAAGGTCTGTACTATAAAATATTCTCTCAATACCATACTGAAAAATGTTGTTTTTTAACATAAATAATATGTAGTATTCAATCAAAAACTATTTCTCATAATTTGAGGTAATTGTTAAACTTCGATAAACCATAAATAATTTGGTTCGATAACCACTTTATACTCACCATCTTTGTCAATTTCTTTGTAATCACTTGAAATACATTTGCAGCTTCTTGTTCGTATTCCTTTAAATCCTACTGCATTTAAATCAAAATTACCTAGTCCCTTATATTTCAAGTCAAACTTTTCCATACCCTCAGCATTATAATAACCCGAAGCTACAAGTTTATTTTCACTATCATATACGCATATTTTTAACGAACCATCTAAAGTTGCTATAGAATTTATCAATTTTAATTCATCTCGTAAATCATATTTAAATTCTACATCAAAATTAAGTCCATCGTTTATTGTGTATTTTATATCTGATATATTAAGTAATTTAAATTTTTGATGCTGATTTTTATCATCAAACAATCGATTTTCGATATATTGAATCATACCTTCTTCAGCCCTCAAAGCAGCAGGTAAATTAGCTTGAATGCTTTTTAGTTCGCTATATAATTTTCTTCCTGATTCCCTCACGGCCTCAGCATTTTCTTCTGCCTCTCTATTCCTTTTTTCAAGATCATATGCAGTAGCAATAGCCGCTCCAGGACCTGCAATTCCATTTGCCATACCAGCCCAAATAGCCAAATCTGATTTTTGAGCTTCTGCCGTCATATTAGATAAAGCTATCTTTTCTGCTTTAGCACCAAGCTCTAAAGCTTTTCTGCCACGTTCAAGATCATGTTTTAAAGAATAAAGGTATTTTTCTTTTCCTTTGTAATTAATTATTTTTACTGCATCATCATATATTTGTTGATCATTTTTCCTACATCTATTAATTCTTTCTTCAGCAGCTTTTAATTCTCTTTCCTTATTTTCTTTTTCAACTCTTTCTTTTGCATTATAAAACATTTTTTGTGCTTCATCTATATCTTCGATTCCATACGATGATGCAATTATTAAAAGAGCATCTTTATTCTTCTTTGAATCAAAATTTAATATGTTATTTTCTAAACATTTATTATAAATTATTAATTCAATTTGTTTTTTCTTTTCTTGTTCTTTTCTTTTAAGCTCTGTTGCCTCTTTTTCTTTTTCTAGTTCAAGTAAATTTTCTTTTCTTTTCTTATCTAATTTAAATGAACATACATTCATAATTATTCCAATTACAAGAAGTATTATTCCAAATCCAGCCGTTTCTTGATCACCATGCGGCATATCTTTCGATGGAGTTCCGAAAACCCCTCCCAATAGACTTCCTGCTAAAATCATGCATCCACTAACGAACTTAACCATCGAGCGTGGAGTACGCATAACTCCAACAACAATTATAATTAGTCCGCGAAACCATTCCTATTGCGCACATAAAATTATATATTTTAATCATCTCCTCAATGCAATTATAGCATAAAAGAATTAGTCGTTTTTTCATCAAAAGCGATTATCTTCCTTTGCTACTATCACTTTTTCAAACAACTTTCTCCCAACATCTCTTTTTATCGTTTTATTTGCTTTTAGTACATATATTTTTCGTCATAATTTCATTGCAATTTAGTTGCCCTGTAATTTCTGTATTTTTTATAGTGTACATTGCTTTTGATGTAGGTTTTATGTTCCAGTCTGATTTAAATGTTTTTAGGATAGATGTTGCAAATTCTTCTGGTTTTTTAATTGTGTTGTTTATATCTATATTTATGTCCTGTCCTTTTATTTCTACTAAAGCATCTGCATCTTCCATCGCTATATGTCCAATTGAATATCCTACTTTTCCATCTTTGGTTTTCTTGACATTGATAGCTTGGCTACCTGTGGCATAAAGTACTTTGTTATCAAATGTTGCATAAGTACCTCTTCCTTCACCACCATAGCTTCCTGTTTTATCTGGGTAGTTTAATATTTTAGATTTTATTTTATGGGTTCTATTGCTTTTAAATGTAATCTCATCGTTTTGCTCGATTCTAGCTTTTGGCTCATCGTTTTTAAATAAAATTACATCTCTCTCTATTTCTGTAGGTCCATAATATTCTCTAAACTCTGTAAATTCTGGTTTTATTTTTTCGTCTTTTATATATCTAATTTCTTTCTCTTTTGTTTCTATATAATTTCCGAAGCTCTTTAATTCTTCTGGAAGTTCATAGTCTCTTCTTTGTTTATCTATTGTATATATTGTCTTTGTTTCAAGCATTTCTTTCTTTATCTTATCTGGTGCAAAAGGACTTAATGTTATTCCGCCCATGTTGAAACGTTTATTGATTTCTTCTTCTGACAAATATCTTTCGACTGTCTTTCTTAAGTATGATTTATTACCTTCAAAGAATATTATCTCTGTCATTTTCGGTTCTTTTTCTTTATTGTTATAATCTTCCTCACTAGGATAGTACATACGAGTATGTTCTATTAGCTCTCCACTTGCATTTTTTCTTTTTATTGTTACTTCAACAGA
>CAKSSR010000067.1 GCA_934489735.1 uncultured Eubacteriales bacterium
GTTCCAAATCTTTGTTCTTGGTTAAAACCACTTTGCATTGGCATTGGTGGCTGCTGCATACCGAATCCTTGTCCTTGGTTAAAATTCCCTTGGCCCTGCATTGGTTGTTGTGGCATTGTTCCAAATCCTTGCACTTGATTCAAACCACTTTGCATTGGCATTGGTGGTTGTTGCATACCAAATCCTTGTCCTCGGTTAAAACCACTTTGCATCGGCATTGTTAGTGGCTGCATGCCAAATCCTTGATTCTGCATTGGTTGCTGTGGAATTGTTCCAAATCCCTGCCCAAATTCCATTCGAAATCGACCAAGGCTTGAATCAGATTGCATTGTTCTAGGTTGTGCGCTTCCTACACTTCCACTCAATTTGCTTGCATATAAAGCTTTATTTCTATTAATGATTGCATTTATTCTATCACGGTAACGCATCATTGTATCTTCATACTCAGCTGCTGATGTTGTAACCTTTTTTTTTCTCAAACGCTTTACATTAGTTATCCATCCATTCAATTCAGTTATATCCTGCTCGTTAAAATTTAAAATTTCTCCATTAGACAGCTGTATCCCGTTAATTGTTAAAGACAAAGTATTTAAAAATCCTTCATACGGCTTAATATTTGCTGCATGCTCTCTTATCTTATCGTGAGCTTTCTCATTAAATGATGCATACGAACTCTCATATATTTCTACTCCACCATTCTTTGCCCTTCTAACGATTTCTGATATTTCCAAAAGTCTCTTTCTTATATCAGTGACCTTAGTCAAGTTATTCAACGGTTTATATAACAAATATACAGTCTCTTCTTTATCATAAAATCTAGGCAATCTTTTTGCACTATGTAGGGCTTCTTCAGTTGTATGCTGACATCTTACTTTCCCTCTAAATTTTAAGATTCTACAATCATTTACATCTACCCCTTCTTCAGCGCAGAAATAAAGTTTTTGTAAAGGTTTGTTTCTTTCGTACCTATTGATAAACGAATCTATATAGCCTTCACTTTTAAGATAATAAATATCAGATATTTTTAACTCACTTTTATTTGTATTGTCATATAAATTTCTAATTGGCATATTTCTATATTCTTCAAAACTTATTTGTCTAGTTGTCGGTATCTTATCAACCAATGGTGAAGAAGACCAATCCTTAACATTACTTGCTTCTATTTCTGCAATGATCTTAAAAATTTTTCTTAATCTATCTACAGATCCCCTAAGAGAGTCAGTACCTTCTATATCAGAAAACACATCTTCACATACCACATAGCATTGGCCATAACTGTTTGATATGTATATTGATAAAGTTTTCTTACTAAGGTCTGTTCCTCCTACAACGTAGCAATGAACTGCTTGTCCTTTTGGTTGATTATCTATCTGCCCTACATTAGCTGTAGGTAATGTTGCCAAAGGCGGTGGTACCAAAGGTGGTGGTATTTGCGGCCCTGGCGTTGCTGGCTTTTGAGCAACCGGTGCTGGAGGTGGTGGTAAGGTACCTGGTTTCCTAAAAATTTCAAATGTTTTATATCCAGCCGGTGGATTAAATGCGCTAGGGATTGCCTCTTTCTTTTCAATTGCTTCCATTAGGTGACCAAATTGTATTTTAAAGAAATAATTTTGATCTTCCCACCATGTCGAGTTAAAAAATTCCTCAATACTCTTAGCCTTTGAACAACTTTCTAATATATTTTTAAATGCTGGATCACTAGCACTAATTTTTCGAATGCCACTGTTTAAATAATATTTAATTTTATATAAGGTAGGCACTAAATGAGTAAATGTATTGCTAAAGTTCAAGCCATCCAAGGATGGATATAATATATATTCATATTCATTTAGTCTTATAGCTCTTATATCATTTGGTCTATTAACCAAATCAACGCCATCAATTACGTGAAAAAAGCTTTTTTCCAATTGATCTCTAGTTACATTATTAAAACCAACTTGTAATTGATTGACCATAGGCGGTTGACTTATCATTTGATTGTTTTGATTATTCATTGAAAACATAACGATTTTCCTTTCTATTACTAATTTTTTTCATATCTAGCCTTTTTAAACTTCATAAGACAGATGCTTATTTCTTGATCATTTCATACATATAAAATACTATTTCTTTACTCAACGGAGCCGCTGATTCTCCACTGGTATTTACGTCTGCAAATGCTTCTGCTATTGTTTCCATATTTAGAATATAATCGTAAATGAATGCTGCAGTTTTGCTAGCAGCTTCAAGTGGATATCTACTTATCTTTAAGATCTCTTCTTCAAGCGAGTCCTTTTCCTCTGTAATATTTACATATGGTATATTTATATCTAAATTTTTACCAAGGATGTCACTAATAAAGAATGTTATGGCATGACCCAACTCATGTACGACAGTATATTCTGTTGTCGGTCCCTTAGCAAATAGTCCTTTTCTTTCAGCCTCTTTACATTTTTCTTGGTCTTCCATATTCTTATAGTAAGTTATATCATAAACTTCTACTCCGGGGATGTATCCTGTTTCCGCAAAGCAATCCGGATATCCATCAGGAGATGGTTTCTCATTTGCAATCAAACGTACCTTTCCTTTAATCTGAGGGAAGACTGTTATTATCTTAAACCATTCTTCTATCCATCTCTTAGCCAAATTCGGATTATGTACCAATTCTATTTCTTCATTCTCGAACAATTCTCTTG
>CAKSSR010000068.1 GCA_934489735.1 uncultured Eubacteriales bacterium
CACCCACCTGTGTTAGCACAGGGTCTTAAATCAGCTCAAATGGAACGGCTACACGTGGGGTTTTATTTTTGTTTAAAATAAAGTTGTAATTAGAAAGGTAGAAAAAATGGTATTATATGCGAGTAAATTCGATGAAGAATTAGTATTTGAAGATGGAAAAGTTGTAGGGGTTCGTGGAACAGAAGTGAAGCCACCAAGAAAAGAGCTTACAACTGAGAAAAGATTTAATGCTCACGTAACTGCTGGAAGCATTCTAAAAAGAACGAGCCAAACAGGTTATTATTCTCCAATATCTACGACGCATTCAATAGTCATTGCAAAACATTATGCAAATGCATATGCAGAAGAAAGTACATATGCAAATCCAGAGTCTGTTAGAAATAGAATAATAGCAATATGTATTGATGAAAACTCTTTAGATATAATTCCGGAATTTTTTGATTCTAGAAGGATCTCTGATAACGAACACCTAACAATTACTTCTAGTAAAGGAAAAAATATTAATATTTTATCTAGAAATAGAAACTATTTAAATGCGTCACAAGAAGTTGTATTTATGGAAAATATTACTTCATCTGATGCTATTCGTGTTGTTGAATTGCCTGAAAAAATAAGTGATATCGCATATGCATATGCGATAATGGGTGGCGATGATTATGGCAAAAAAATGGCTAATCATTTTGTTGAGCGTTATATTAGAAATCCTGATGCGGTAATGAAGTGTGTAGAAAACATTGAATCTAGAATGAATAGAGATGAGAATGCTATTAGAAAGATGTATTATAGTGAAGATGGGGCAAAAAGAGATTCAATGAAACGTTTGAATAAAGATATGTATAAGGATAAATTGACAGCTGGTGTAATAAATGAAATCGAAAGACGTAGAGGAAGAGATATAAAAAATGAGTTCGATATTGATCAACGTGAGATTTTAGCCACGTTTATACATGCAATGTCGATTAGAAAAATAATATCAAATGTAGAATTCGCGAGTTTGGTTGGAATAAAACCAAAAAATGAGCAATTAGTGAAGTTCACAGGTATTATGGAGGGAGCACCTAAACTAATAGCACCTAATAAAAATGTGAAAAATGGTAAAAAAGAACATCCTACATATGGAGATATAATAAGATTAGATGGTATAGAAGTGAGTGATGAAGAAGGAAGGAGGATTTCTGCGTTTAAAAATTGGGCATCAGCTTTATATAATTTAAAATTGCAAAGGGACAAATCTGATGCAATATGTGGTTTAGCACTGGATTATTCATTAGAACGTAAACGCGAAATCTATGAGGGTACACGTAATTATGGTGGTGGATATACGAAAGTATTCACTATTACTAAGCAAGATAAAAAATTTGGTAAGATAGAAAATGATCAAGAGATAGAAAAATAAGTTGACATAATTTGCAAAAAATAGTATAATTGTTTATGTACGGATAATTTATTTTAGAATCTCTTTGCAAATAGAAAGGAGAAAAAATGGAACGAATCAAAGAGTTGTGGAAATTGATGTACGAAGAAAGTGAGGGAATGATTTCAAAGCTGGATTTGTCAATTCCGTCGGATAGTTGCTTAGAGGCAGAAGAGAAGGGAGAAGAGTTCTTAACTAAGTTGGATAGTGTGATGGAGAAAAATGCGATTACTGATGCTGAAAAAAGATCAATAATCTTTCTTGCATTAAGTATTGTGAGAGATCTTCATAATAGGCCTGAAGCTTTTATTGCTAATTTTATAGATGAATTATTTATTAGCATAGCAGATATAATTGATGGTGATATTGAAAGTTATTGCAAATACTGAGAGAGGAAATAATAAGATGGCGCAGAAACAAGTTTTTTTGGCTACTTCCAATGGAGTTGAGGATGTTATTGTCGATTATGAATTTCATTCTGGTTTTGCTTTGTCGCAGGTCAGAAAAAACATCAATTCTATTCATGACTCAATAGTGGGGTTAAAAAATTGTAATCCACTTGAAGTATCTTCTAAAGGAACGCAAAAAGTATCTGCAAAGTACTCGGCTTTCAATCTGAAAGTTGATGGCTATCCTTTGGAAGTTGTATTTCAAGGTGCGAAAGTTTTTGAAGATGAAAATGGAAATGAATTTGGCCCTTTTTTTGATGAAATTTCAAAGCTTTCATCTAAAGAATCCAAAGCTTTCATTTCTAAGTTCTCTGCTGAAAATGGGTATCATCTTAAAAAGTTTTCGTATCAAGGTAAAGATTGGCCTTTGTATCCGAAGACATTGTTTTATGATTGGATGTATTACAGAGCATTCACTCAGAACGGAAGCATTGAGGATATAGAAGAATATGATGCTTTCACCGATGTATGTTTTAACTTCCATAAGAGTTTAAATTGTCAAGCAAGGAGTTTAGCTTTAATTAAGGTGCTTCTTGAAAATTCTAAGTATAGTACAAATATTTGTGAGGAGGATTTCTACAAACTTCACAGAAAGTATGTAAAGTAAAAACAAAAAAGTAGCAGAATCATTAACTGCTACTTTTTGTTTTTTAAATAAATATCTAAGAAAAAATAAAATTTATTTCTTTGGCATTAATTTTTCTTGTCCACCCATATATGGTCTTAAAGCAACTGGAACATTAACACTACCATCTTCATTTACGTTATTTTCTAAGAAAGCAATTAATCCACGAGGAGTAGCTAA
>CAKSSR010000069.1 GCA_934489735.1 uncultured Eubacteriales bacterium
GAACACAGAAGTTAAGCTTAGTAGTGCTGAAGATACTTGGCGAGTAGTCGCCCGGGAAAATAAGTAGTCGCCAACTCTTCTATATTCCTCCTTAGCTCAGTCGGTAGAGCATGCGGCTGTTAACCGCAGGGTCGTTGGTTCGAGTCCAACAGGGGGAGCCAAGTAGGGAAGTTCCTTAATTAGTTAAGGGGCTTCTTTATTTACATGGTACTACATTATTACTTTATTTTATTGAGTTTCGAAGAAAGCTCAATCATTTATCATTTTTTTTATTTTATTCGGGCACCGTTTATTGAGAGACGGTGCCTTTTTGCTTTATAATATCAATAAAAAGGTTAAAAACATCTGAGATTCACCTCTTTTGAAGTGTACCTCAGATGTTTCATACTTCACATTTTTATCCATTTAGCTTTATAAATGAAATTTTTTCTTCCATATTCTTTGTCTATCCAATCCTTGTTCTCTATGAGATATTTGTTGACTCTAATTGGATCTTCCAGAACTTCCTCGCATATTGGACAGGTGCAAAATTCTTCTAGTTGCGCTATGACGCATCTTTCATGAGCTTGATGTTGAGCTTCGATTGGGGCATCTGAGCCATGCATGCAGTAAACTGGCTCACCATTTTTTAATGATTCTGAGCAGAACGGGCACTTTCCTCCTCTAATTTCTTCTTTTTTTACGCATCTCATATCGAGAGGCGGTGTCCATTCCTTGTAGGAGTCTCCGTCTTTATACATTATTTTAATTCTTCCATTGATTCCGAAATAAGGGGTCAAGAATTTATGAATTATATTGCAAACTTCTATGTTTGCGACGTACATTGTCTCCAAACTCCAACAATGCATAAATGCTTGCTCTCCAATAAACTTCAATGTGCTTGGAATTGTTATCGTTTTCAAGTTTCTGCAGTTGTAAAAGACTCCATCACCTATAATTTCCAAACCTTCTGGTAGTTCTATCGAATGCAATTGTAAATTACAACGGAGCGCTGCTCTTTTTATTTCCTTTATGTTGCTTGGGAGAATTATTTTTTTCAATACGACTCCACTCTGTGCGACATTTTCTTCTAAAACCTCAAGGTTGTCCGGGAATTTAATATATTCTAGGTTAGGGCAAAACATAAACGCACCTCTACCGATTTCTGTCACTGTGTCAGGAATTTCTATCGATCTGATTTCTTTATTTGCAAAAAATGCGTTACCATTTATCTTAGTAACTCCCTCCGGAATCGTACACACTCCATCTTTATCAATATACGGCTTAAATTTACTGCTTCTCACGTAACCTGCGCTCAACACGCCGTCATCGATATTATAGTCGGTCCATAAATGTTCATAAAGAATTCCATTTTCGTCATAAAATATGCCTATCAGTTTGCTATTTTTGCAAATCTTATCATCATCTATATTATCATAATTAATTATGAGATTGCCATCTTCATCATATTCAGCACCACTTTCGTCTTCGCTGTATGTGTCTTCTTCAGTTCTCTCATTATTTAAATCTGAAACGTGATCCGCATGAATTTCTTGTTTGGACGCATTATCATTGTTATTAATTTCATCGTCCTTTTCATTTCTCGTCATATTATCCTCCATTCTTTTTTCACTCCTTATTAATTTTTATAAAAAATCAAATTTTTACTTTAAAATATTTACCTATTAGTAATTTTAGCATAAGCATCAAAAAAGTCAAGTTCTGAAAATGCAAAAAAAACTTTACGAAAGCCTTGTTATTTTCAGCATATTACTTTTCGTCGAGTAAAAAATCCAAACCTTCTCTTGTCAAATCGTTGTATAGAATATTGCAAAACTTTGATCTAGCAATGGAGATACTTGAAAAACCTTTAGAAAATTTAATATAGTCAATCAAATCTGCATTGACCGAATTGGCAATAGCTTTAATTTTTTTAGTGAGACAGATGTCATCCTTTGACAGACACGTCTCTTTTCTATTTATCCGGCATGATATCAAGATCTTTTCAGCATTGTAAAACGAAATCGAATTTGCAATTTTATCTGCGTAGTCTTTAAACCTGTAAACCGAGCCTTTCGTTAGAACATCGCTTTTCAAAACATTAAATCGATTATCGCACAATATACATAACGCTGCAAATCCTTGACTTTTGAATTCTTTAACTAAAAAATTTTCAAGATAGCTCCATTTGTTTTTGTTTTCATTTTGTTTGCGCTTTTCAGCTTCGTATATATTCATCAACACATGCATTGCTTTCATAAATATAGCCGAATTCTCACCCACGCCATTAACTTTTTCAAGAAATTCTATATTTGCATCAAAAATCGGTGAAAATCCTCCAAAAACGTCAATCAATTCATGTGCGATTGTATTGGTATTCCGTCTTGGAATGACAAAATGCAGTAAAAATTCTAAAATTTCATGAGTTTCAAATGCTCTAAATCTACTTTCTAAAAATTTCTTTTTCATTCTCATTCTATGACCTTCATGCATAGATAAATCACTCCTTTTCGTAAAAAACAAATATCAAATTCAAGAAATTTCTATAAATTCAAAGTCTCTAAAATATGAAACTTTTTAATAATAATTCTACATTTAAGTTTCTTTTACTTGACTATTATATCATTATTACTGAAAAATTGCAATAGCAATATTGATTTTCAGAGAATGAGACTTGTTAAAAG
>CAKSSR010000070.1 GCA_934489735.1 uncultured Eubacteriales bacterium
AATCAAAAATAGAATCAATGATTGATGAGGCTATGTCTGAAATAGACAACTAAAAGTTAGCCGGACAGAAGCAAAGGTTATCGAGTGGATAGCCTTCGGTTGAGTTCTTTATTATATAAATTGAAAGCAGTTGACAAAGTAATAGCAAATGATTAAAAAAATTAATCTAAATTTAGAAAAACAAGTGGCTCAGGTCATCAAACAGGATGGCTTGGGCTGAGATTTTTTTATCCAGGCTTATAGAAACTTGAAATCGATTATAAATTTTAACTAAAAAGTACTTGACAATATATATATATATATATAATATTACATAGAGCCGTAAACATATTAGATGAACGGTTCAGAAATTTTTAAATAAAAGGAAGGATGATTAAAAATGAATATGCTAAATAATGCAAGTGATTACCTATCAGGAAATATTAACAAAGACAAAGCAAAAGAGTTAGCAACTGCAAGTTCAGAAGTAACTATTGAGGATGGATGGGAAGGAAGTATAAAAGCCGAAGCTTTTGCAGGATATCAAAACCTAGTATCAATAAATACTAATGGGATAACAGGCATAGAAGACGGAGCATTTAAAGATTGCATACGTTTAAAGACACTTATCATACCAAGATTTTTTTTAAGAATTGGAGAAAATGTATTTGAAAATTGTCACAGTCTATGTAAAGTGGATGCAGAAAGTGAGCTCATGGCTGAAACAATAATAGAAAAAGTGATAGATTGCGGACTTAAACAAAGAATTGATATATATATTGCAGGGAAATTTAAGATATCTATAAAAAATAATTGCGAATACCTATTCAATGATAAAGTTCCAGAATTAATGACGAGAGATGGTTGTGTTACCGTATGGCACCGTTCATTTACTGGAATGACAAAAAATATTATCTCAGCTGGAGCATTTAAAGATATAAATGACCTAAGGGGTCTGGATATTTCAGAAGCAACAGCAATAGAAGGCAATCCATTTGAAAATTGTACAAACCTAAATAGTGTAAATGTGAGAGATGAGAATATGGCTGAAACGGTTATAAAATATTTAATAGAATCTGGGCTCAAGCAAGAAATTGATATAAGGATACGTGCTAGAGGTTATAAAATATCTATAAAAAATAATCAGGCGTGTCTATCTAACTTGAGCCGTTATGGAAGATTTGATGAAATAGTGAAAGATAATAACTTTATACTTCCTCATTATGATTTTACAGGCGACTTAGAATATGTTATTTCAAGTAAGTCATTGTTATATGAAAGTGATCTTCAAAGACTGGATACCAATGCGATAGTAATTATAGAAGATAAAGCATTTGAAGGCTGCAAAAACCTTGAAGAAATATATCTACCAAATGTAAAAGAAATAGGAAAAGAAGTATTTAAGGGATGCAAAAAACTCCGCCGTGTACATGTTCGTGATGATATGGTAGACAGAATTAAAGAAGTATTGATAGAATCAGGCTTAAGTCAACAAATATATATATATGTTAATGGCACAGTCGTAGATTATTTGTATAATAATTTAAGTAAAGCTAGAATTGAAGAAGCTGTGGCAAGAAATGAAAGCTGGGTAGCATACTATACTATAGAAATTCCTAAATGTTATATAAAAATTGAAGACAATACATTTGAAGATCGCAAGAGCCTACAAGAAGTATTTTTATCAAATGTGAAAGAAATAGGAAATAAAGCATTTGAGGGATGTATCCATCTTTGCAATGTACACGTCAGCGATGACATGGTAAGCAAAATTAAAGAAATATTAATAAAATCAGGCTTGTATCAACAAGTATATATATATGTTAATGACGAAATTGTAGATTATCTATATAATAGTTTAAGTTATAATATAATCGCAGAAGATGTGGTTAGAAAGGAGAGCTGGATATTAAGCGATGATATAGAAATTCCAGAAATTTATACAAAAATTGATGCTGGCGTACTTGATCGTTCAAATCTAACTAAGATAAATACTAACAAAGTGACTACCATAGGAAACCGTGTGTTTACATCCTGCGATAAATTGGAAGAACTATATATGCCAAATGTGATAGAAATAGGAGAAAATTTTTGCAAGGACTGTCCTAAATTAAGGAAAATAACAGTCAAAGATAAACCAATGGCAAATTTAATTAAAGATATCCTTAGCGAATATCAAGAGTCTAGACTTGCCGATATAAATATATACATAGATGGCGAGAACGCACCGTTTTTGAAAATGAAAGTAAACCCTTTGATCAGTAAATCAAAGTCAATAGCAATTGTCAATAAGATATGCTCGGATTTAAATATTGATCAAGAAATTGTAAAAGGATTTATATCTATGATAGAAGAAAATAGCATGGATAATAAAATGTCATTCATCGTAAAGATGATTAATAATATAACTAATGCAGCTGGCAAAAGTCTTCCAGAATCGGAAATAGAGTCAATGATTGATAAGATTATGCCTGAAATAGACAACTAAAAGCCGGACAGAAGCAAAGGTTATCGAGTGGATAGCCTTCGGTTGAGTTCTTTATTATATAAATTGAAAGCAATTGACGAAGCAATAGCAAATGATTAAAAAAATTAATCTAAATTTAGAAAAACAAGTGGCTCAGGTCATCGAATAGGATGGCTTGGGCTGAGATTTT
>CAKSSR010000071.1 GCA_934489735.1 uncultured Eubacteriales bacterium
CAGGCTTATAGAAACTTGAACTGTCTATGATTTTTGAACAAAAAGTACTTGACAATATATATATATATATAATATTATATAGAGCCGTAAACATATTAGATGAATGGTTCAGAAATTTTTAAATAAAAGGAAGGATGATTAAAAATGAATGTGCTAAACAATACAAAGGATTACCTATTGGGAAATGTTTACAAAGACAAAGCTAATAAGTTAGCAGCCGAAAGTGCAGAAGTAACTATCGAAGACAACTGGAAAGGAGACATAAAGGCAGGAGCTTTTGCAGGACTGGAAAACCCTGTATCAATAAATACTAATGATATAACAGGCGTAGAAGACAGGGCATTTAAAGACTGTAAACGTTTGAAGACACTTATTATGCCAAATATTGAACGGGTTGGAGAAAACGTATTTGAAGGTTGTAGCAATCTATGTAAATTGGATGCAGCAGATGGGCACATGGCTAAAACAATAATAAAGAAAATAACAGATTGCGGACTTAAGCAAAGAATTGATATATATATTCGAGGAGAATTTAGAATATCTATAAAAAATGATTGCAACTATATATTCAACGATAAAGTTCCAGAACTTATGGTAGGTAGTTGGTTTTCCATGCCACTGTATCTTTCATTTACTGGAATGAAAAAAAATATTATCTCAGCCGGAGCATTTAAAAATATGAATAATCTAAGGGGCTTGGATATTTCAGAAGCAACAGAAATAGAAGGCAATGCATTTGAAAATTGTACAAACCTAGATAGTGTAACTGTGAAAGATGAGAATATGGCTGAAGCGGTTATAAAATATTTAATAGAATCTGGGCTCAAGCAAGAAATTGATATAGATATATATGGCGAAGGTTATAAAATATCTATAAAAAATAATCAGGCGTGTCTATCTAACTTGAGCCGTTATGGAAGATTTGATAAAATAGTGAAAGATAATAACTTTACGCTTCCTCATTATGATTTTACAGGCGACTTAGAATATGTTCTCCCAAGTAACTCACTGTCAAATGTAAATAACCTTCAAAGACTTGATACCAATGCGATAGCAATTATAGAAGATGAAGCATTTGAAGGTTGCAAAAACCTTGAAGAAATATATCTACCAAGTGTAAAAGAAATAGGAAAAGAAGTATTTAAAGGATGCGAAAAGCTTTGCAATGTACATGTTAGTGATGATATGGTAAAAAAAATTAAAGATGTATTGATAGAATCAGGCTTAAGTCAACAAGTATATATACATGTTAATGGCACAGTTGTAGCTTGTTTACATGATGAGTTGAGTAAAGATATGATTAAAGAAGCTATGGAAAGGAATGAAGGCTGAATATCGGACGATAATATAGAAATTCCAGGATACTATATAAAAATTGATGACAATGCATTTACTCTTTCAAGCATAACTAAAATAAATACAAATAAAGTAACAAGTATAGGAAAGTTTGTATGTTCACACTGTGACAACTTGAAAGAAATATATATACCAAAGGTAGAAGAAATAGGCCTTGGACTTTGCTTTGGGTGTCCGAATTTAGAAAAAGTAACAGTCAAAGACGAACCAATGACAAATAAAATTAAAGAATCACTTATTTCATATAATGAAAACAGATCTAGTGACGTTAGCGTATATGTTGAAGGTCAAAGTGATCCTTTCTTCAAAATAAAAAAAGATGACCCTTTGATTAATATAGAAAACTCTATATTAATTATAAGTAAAGTAGCAACAGAATATTTAAATAAAGATGTAAAATGTGTGGAAGAGATTCTATCTGTACTAAGAAAATACGATCAAGACATGCGTATGTCATATATCATATACTGGATTAGTGAAATAGCTGGCAAAAGCCTTTCAGAATCAGAGATAGAGTCAATGATTGATAAGGTTATGTCTGAAATAGACAACTAAAAGTCAGCCGGACAGAAGCAAAGGTTATCGAGTGGATAGCCTTCGGTTAAGTCCTTTATTATATAAATTGAAAGCAATTGACGAAGCAATAGCAAATGATTAAAAAAATTAATCTAAATTTAGAAAACAAATGGCTCAGGTCATCGAATAGGATGGCTTGGGCTGAGATTTTTTTATCCAGGCTTATAGAAACTTGAACTGTCTATGATTTTTGAACAAAAAGTACTTGACAATATATATATATATATAATATTACATAGAGCCGTAAACATATTAGATGAACGGTTCGGAAATTTTTAAACAAAAGGAAGGATGATTAAAAATGAATATGCTAAATAATGCAAGTGATTACCTATCAGGAAATGTTAACAAAGGCAAGGCAAAAGATTTAGCAGCCGAAAGTGCAGATGTAACTATCGAAGACAACTGGAAAGGAGACATAAAGGCAGGAGCTTTTGCAGGACTGAAAAACCCTGTATCAATAAATACTAATGATATAACAGGCATAGAAGACGGAGCATTTAAAAACTGTGAACGTCTGGAGACACTTATTATGCCAAATATTGAACGGGTTGGAGAAAACGTATTTGAAGGTTGTTCCAGCC
>CAKSSR010000072.1 GCA_934489735.1 uncultured Eubacteriales bacterium
CCTAAGTTCAGGTCTTTTTATATCTTTTCCAAAAACGCCTTCTATCTCTAAATCATATACCGTCCTTTTTGCTTTTTCTATTTCCTTTATTCTTTTTTCAATATTGGTTTCAATAGCCAGTGTTTTCGTATAGCCCTGTCTGTTCTTCATAGATTGAATGCTTGACTTCAGAATCGACGGATCAACTTTATCAATCGGTATAGCCTTGCAGCTTTCATTTAAATATTTTTCCTTTAGCTCTAAAACATTTATATCCGTAAAGTCAGCTATTCGCTCCAATTCTTTTTTTTCATCACCCATTATTCTTAATGTTTTCTCATACACATTTTCATTAAATGGGTCTTGTTCCAATTCGGCTACATGAAATGCCTCACCTTTCATCTGACCACTTGCATAAAATAACTGATATCTTTTGATACGTTTCTCATATGATTCTTCCAATATTTCTATGTGCCTATCATATGCTAATTGAATGGTATCTCTAAAAACCTTCACAATAGTTTCTTTTAAAGGATTTCCAAATAATTCTTTTTTTTGCTGTAAAAGCCGCCAATTATCTTTTACATCCCCCATTAAATTAAATGCAGAATGAGCTGCTCCAGAAGCTAAATTTAAAGCTTGCGCGGTTACCATTCCTTTCAGTGCTCCCTCTATTCCAAAACCTCCCCCTACAAATCTTCCCCTACTCTCCTTTCTCAATTTACGATAAAATTCTGCTGCCTCTGTTCCAAAACAAATTTCATTATACTTATCATCAATCTTCTCAAATATTGGGATCCAATATACAAACAGTTCTTTATAATCTATCGCAGAAATCTCTTCCTCCGTAATTCCAATATCCCTTAATGTTGAGACCATCGAATCGTAAATAACCTTTATTAAGGTAATAACTTTTCTATTCAGATCCTCCCAATAACCATCCTTCCTTATATCTTCACGTTTATAAAACATTGATAGTTCATTCATTAATCTTTTGAAAACACGCCGATATTGCTTGCCTAAATTTATCCCAATACAATCTTCCTCGTAAAATTTGACACATTTTCCATACAGTTCAAACTTAGTTGCCTTTTCTTCTGCTCTTTTTCTCTCTATTTCGTTCTTATATTCGATAATTCCATTCTTTTTCTCATAAGCATAGATAATTACATGAAGTGAATTGTATGGGAACAATTTCTCCCCTTCTAAATAAATAGCATGCACTTGTTCTTCGCTTAAGTCATAATCTTTTGCCTTAGCATATTGTTCTTTTAAAATATCTTCCATTTTTGAAATATTTTTTTTGAACAAATCATATACTTCTTCTTGATATGGCTCTAGTTCCTCTTCACACCTCTTTATCTCTACATGCTCAGACTCCAAATATTCACCTATATAGTCAGAATACAATTTTGACTTTTCTTCTAGATAATTTACAGACTTATACTTTTCAATTATCCCATCAATATCCTCATCCGCAAAACCCAACGCATTTCCATACCGAATTATTTCGTCTTCTTCATCCTCTATTTTTTCAGCTAATTCATACGCAACTGTTTCTTCAAGAATGCTCTGGATAAAAACGTTTATTTTTTCTATTTTGTCCTTATATTCAGCAACAATCTTATCCACCTGTTCTCTCTGCATCTCATAAAACCTTGCTCGCTTATAAAATTCTTGTGCGTCCAGTTCATCATCGTTTATATACCTTTCAAAAAGCCCTTCTTCTATTTGCTGTTCATATTCCTCACGCAAGGAATTATAAGGTAATATGCCTTCCTCTTCACTGATTATTTTTGCACCACACTTATTGCAAAATTTTGCACCGTCAACATTCTCAGCTCCACACTTTAAACAAAACATCCTATGCACCTCACTCTTTCTAATTCACATATGTTTTATTACTAATATTTATATAGTCATAAGTCATTGTACTGCAAGTATATAAAATTTACAATCAGAACATATATTTTGAAAGGAATGACTCATATGAAAGAGATTGATTTCTCCCGGATTGGCAAAAAAATAAAGGAGATTCGTATAAGCAAAAATTTAACCCAGGAATACATTGCCAACATGGCAGACGTCAATACCAGCCACATTAGCAATATCGAAAACAACCGTGTAAAAATCTCCTTACCTACACTTGTGCATGTATGCAATGCATTGGGTGTTACCATTGACTATATACTAGCAGAAGAATACACCGATTCTTCCACTCCCTTAGACAATGAGATTTCTCATGAGTTGCGCCTTTGTTCTGATGATATAAAAAAACAGATCTTAAAAATCGTCAAAGCCTTACAGTAGCGAAGCTTTACAGCTCCGCTACTGATTTTATGCCTAATTATTATAATGATTGCTTTTTCAATATCCCCTTCTTCCAGAGCAGATATAATACTGTGCCTATAATTCCCATAAAGACAGCGCAGATAATGATAATTAACAGGATTTTTGCCCCGGCTCCCATTTTATGTTCACTTGAATGATACTGTTTGTCCGCGTCTTTTCTGCCATTCTTATCAGCCTTA
>CAKSSR010000073.1 GCA_934489735.1 uncultured Eubacteriales bacterium
TAAAAATGACTTCCTTTCCTCTTCTGTAAATAAGTTTTTATTAAATATATAATCCCATTCATCTATTATAAATATAAAGCCCTCTTTTGTTTCTTTAAATACTTGATCAAACATATCATATACTGTCATTTGTGGATCTATTTCTATGTCAGGCGCTAATTTTTTCAAGTCTTTTATCATAAATGTTTCAAATCTGCTAATGTACTCTTCATAAGTAAAATTCCTATTTCTAGGTTTTTTACTAAAGTCAATATATACTACGTTATGCTTGTTTAAATGTTCTAAATATGTCTCACTTTTACTTATTTCTAACTTATCAAATAGATACTTGAAGTCTGCTCCTTTTGAATAATACGATGCTAACATCTGCAGATTTATTGATTTCCCAAATCGTCTTGGTTTCGTTATGCATACATGCCTATCTTCTATTCCAATATAGCCATTGATTTTTTCTATCATCATTGATTTGTCTACAAAGTATTTACTATTTGTTATTAATTCAAAATTGTTTTTTATAAAATCGTTGTTCAAAAAGTAACCCATTCTTGTTTCCTCCCAATCATTTTCTTATAGTTTTCTTATAAATTCTCAATTTTTATTTTATGATTCTTATTTTTGCTATCATATACTATCCCTACGGCAAATTTTTCTCCCGTGCAGTCATCCAATGCTTCCATGTACCTTCTTTCTCTTATCTGTCTTATTGCATCTTCCGGCGTCGAGTCTTTCTTTAGTTCCAATATGAATGCCGGTTGGGACCTGTCGTATGGATGAAATACAAAGTCTGCTAGTCCTGCGCCTGCTCGTTCTTCTCTTTTTATATTGTAGTCGTCTCTCGCTAGAAGATAGACCAATGTTACCACGCATGATAATGAGTTCTCGTCGTTATATTTTAATAGTGGAATGTTATAGTCATGTGCCGCCTGTATTATCTCTTCCATCCTCTTTGTGTCCTTTTTCAATGTCGCTTCTAACATTTCTTCTGAATCTTTTATTAATTTTGCTACTTTTCCTACTGATTTGTCTTGTATTGCTTCATCAAACTTTATCTGTAGCTCATGGTTAGGTATCCTTACTATCCCATTATGATAGCTTAATAGTCCATAGATTGCCATTGCCGAAAATACTTGATTCTCATTTCCAAACGAAGTCTTTTCCGCACTATATCCTTTCAGTACCATTTTTATAGGAATTCCTGATATCATCTTTATAACGTCATCTTTAATTCCATCGATATTCATGTTGATATATTTCAAAATCCCGTCAAATGCTCCCGTATTCGTCCAATAGCTTTGACATCTCGATCTACTCAATGCGAATGATACCGATCTTGGATTATACAAATCTGTCCCATCATATGTCTTATATCCATTGTACCATTCTTTTAATTCACTCATTGATACTTTATCTTGTCTTTTGCATAATTCTTTCACTTCATCTTCTGTAAATCCAAAGTATTTATCATATGTTTCATCATTTAACATTGTATATTCATCGAACATATTTAATGACGATCCTTCAATATACTTCGCTACCGGTAATATTCCTGTCATATATACTAGTTCCACATATGACTTTCCTTTTAATAAATTCATTAAAAATGTTAAAAATGAGTCCCTTTCTTTCTCTGTAAATAAATTCTTATTAAATATATAGTCCCATTCATCTATTATAAATATAAAACCTTCTTTCGTTTTACTAAAAACCTTTTTAAATATATCTGACAATGTCATCCTTGATAATATTTTTATATCTGGCATTAATTCTATTAAGTCTTCTCTCAATAACTCCTTATATCTACTTATATAATCATTATAAGTAAAATTTTCTTCCTCTGGTACCTCACTAAAATCAATATATATTACATTATGCTTATTCAAATGTTCTAGATATGTTTCACTCTTACTTATTTCCAACTTATCAAATACATTCCTAAAATCTACTCCCTTTGAATAATATGATGCTAACATCATTAAATTTGTTGACTTTCCAAACCTTCTTGGTTTTGTTATACAAACACATTGCGATGACATTCCGACTAATTCATTTATTTTCTCTATCAATTCTGACTTATCTACAAAATATTTCCCTTTTGTCTCCTTTGTAAATTGATTTATTTTATCTATACTATTCAAAAAATAGCCCATTTTTGTTTCCTCCTAATCATTTTCTTCTTATAGTTTTCTTATAAATTCTCAATTTTTATTTTATGATTCTTATTTTTGCTGTCGTATACTATCCCCACTGCAAATTTTTCTCCCGTACAGTCACTTAATGCTTCCACGTACCTTCTTTCTCTTATCTGTCTTATTGCATCTTCCGGCGTCGAGTCTTTCTTTAGTTCCAATATGAATGCCGGTT
>CAKSSR010000074.1 GCA_934489735.1 uncultured Eubacteriales bacterium
TTTCAATGTCGCTTCTAACATTTCTTCTGAATCTTTTATTAATTTTGCTACTTTTCCTACTGATTTGTCTTGTATTGTTTCATCAAACTTTATCTGTAGTTCATGGTTAGGTATCCTTACCATCCCATTATGATAGCTTAACAGTCCATAGATCGCCATTGCTGAAAATACTTGATTCTCATTTCCAAACGAAGTCTTTTCTGCGCTATATCCTTTCAGTACCATTTTTATCGGAATTCCTGCTATCATCTTTATAATATCATCCTTAATCCCATCTATATTCATGTTGATATATTTCAAAATCCCGTCAAATGCTCCTGTATTTGTCCAATAGCTTTGACATACTCCATCATCAAGTGCATATACTACTGATCGTGGATTATATAAATTTCCCCCATCATGTGTCTTGTATCCGTTATACCATTCTTTCAGTTCGCTCATTGATACTTTATCTTGCCTTTTGCATAATTCTTTCACTTCATCTTCTGTAAATCCAAAGTACTTATCATATATTTTATCATTCAGCATTGTATATTCTTTAAACATATTTAATGTCGATCCTTCAAAATACTTCGCCACTGGTAGTATTCCTGTCATATATGTCAACTTAACATATGGCTTGTTTTTTAATAGATCCATCAAAAAATCCAAAAATGATTCCCTTTCATCTTTCGAAAATAAATCTTTGTTAAATATATAGTCCCATTCATCTATTATAAACATAAAGCCTTCTTCAGTTTTATCATATACTTGTTGAAATATATCACACAATATCATTTCTGGCAATATTTCTATGTCCGGGCACAAGTCCTTTAAATCTTTTCTAATTAATTTTCTATATCTGTTTATATATTCTTCATAGGTAAAGTCTTTATTCTCAGGCTTTTCACTAAAATTTATATATATCACGTTATGCTTATTCAAATGTTTTAGATATGTCTTACTTTTACTTATCTCTAATTTATCAAACAAATCCTTAAAATCTGCTCCCTTCGAATAATACGATGCCAACATTAATAGATTTGTTGTCTTTCCGAATCGTCTTGGTTTTGTTATGCATATATGTCTGTCCCCTGTACTTATATATTCATTTACTTTTTCTATCATTATTGACTTATCTATAAAATACTTCCCTCTTGTTATTAGTTCAAAATCATTTTCTTTGAAATTCTTGTTTAAAAAATAACTCATTTCTGTTTCCTCCCAATCATTTTCTTATAGTTTTCTTATAAGTTCTCAATTTTTATTTTATGATTCTTATTTTTGCTGTCGTATACTATCCCTACGGCAAACTTTTCTCCCGTACAGTCACTTAATGCTTCTATATATCTTCTTTCCCTTATCTGTCTTATTGCATCTTCTGGCGTCGAGTCTTTCTTTAGTTCCAATATGAATGCCGGCTGGGATCTGTTGTATGGATGAAATACAAAATCTGCTAGTCCTGCGCCTGCCCGTTCCTCTCTTTTTATATTGTAGTCGTCTCTCGCCAGAAGATAGACCAATGTTACCACGCATGATAATGAGTTCTCGTCGTTATATTTTAGTAGTGGAATGTTATAGTCATGTGCCGCCTGTATTATCTCTTCCATCCTCTTTGTGTCCTTTTTCAATGTCGCTTCTAACATTTCCTTTGAATTTCTTATTAATTTTGCTACTTCTCCTACTGATTTGTCTTGTATTGCTTCATCAAACTTTATCTGTAGCTCATGGTTAGGTATCCTTACCATCCCATTATGATAGCTTAATAGTCCATATATCGCCATTGCTGAAAATACTTGATTCTCATTTCCAAACGAAGTCTTTTCTGCGCTATATCCTTTCAGTACCATTTTTATAGGAATTCCTGCTATCATCTTTATAATATCATCTTTAATTCCATCTATATTCATATTGATATATTCCAGAATCCCATCAAATGCTCCTGTATTTGTCCAATAGCTTTGACATCTCGATCTACTCAATGCGAATGATACCGATCTTGGATTATACAAATCTGTTCCATCATATGTCTTATATCCATTATACCATTCTTTCAGTTCACTCATTGATACTTTATCTTGTCTTTTGCATAATTCTTTCACTTCATCTTCTGTAAATCCAAAGTATTTATCATATGTTTCATCATTTAGCATCGTATATTCGTCAAACATATTTAATGACGATCCATCAAAATACTTTGCCACCGGTAGTATGCCTGTCATATATACTAGATCTACATATTCTTCATCCTTTAACAATGTCATTAAAAATGTCAAAAATGAATCTTTTTCTTCCTTCGAAAATAAATCTTTGTTAAATATATAGTCCCATTCATCTATTATAAATATAAAGCC
>CAKSSR010000075.1 GCA_934489735.1 uncultured Eubacteriales bacterium
CCATAGAATATCTTTTGCTTACCATTCTTTATCCCCTTTCTACATCAAAATTTTTATCTTTTGATTCAAGTGAAGCTATAGCACCTCTTTCTAGCGATATTCTTAATTTTTCATCTTGCTCACAATCTTCTCTTCCACTTTTCTGCCTACCTTCCCTCATTCTATCAAATAATTTTCCATATTTACACGCATTTTCTATACTATATAACATTTCGCCTGTGTATTCTGTAGGTGGAGTTCCGTCATTGGTCAGCAAAGTCAAGCTTGCTTTTCCATTATGATTAGAAATAGTAAATGTACCAGCTTCCACTAGAATTTCATTTATGATACGTCCTTTTTCTGCTTCATCTAAGCCGTCAAAAATTTGTTTTGCTTTCCAGTCTATAGCCTCATCTCTTATTTCATCTTCATCGAGTGAATCATCAAATTCCGGACTTACCTTATACTCTTCTACCATTTTTTCTTCTTCATCATTAGTGCGTTTACCTAAAATTTTTTTAGGTAATTCATAATCTATTTTCCCAGCAAATAAAGAATATATAGGTTTTCCATCTTCTGTTTTTCCAATAATCTTTCTACCTGGCACACAAACAGATTCTCGCTTTATTCCAACAACAATTCCTCTCTTATTTAAAGATACACGTTCTATAGAATCAGGATCTGGCATTTCATCTATAACAGAATTAAATATTCTTTCTATATTTCTTAACTCATTTGCCATAGTTGTTTTTTCTTTTGCTTTTGGGACACTTGCAACAGAGCTACTATGTTCTGCAACTTGTACTTGGTTTTCTAACGCAATACTAGAAGGTAATTCAAATTTTGTAATAGCGAAATCATTTCTATCAAGTTTTCCTCCTTCTATTACGTATCCATCAGCAAATCCTCCATATTGAAGGTTAGCAACTTCATGTTTGCCGAAATTGTAACTGAAAACATCATCAATAGTGCCTCTAAATTCTGGCATAATATCTACAATCGTATTGATTGCTTTTTGATAATTATTAATCTCATTGCCTGGATTTTGTTTATTTTCATCTTCAACATCCTTTAAAACTTTTTCAATAAAAGTCCCCCTAAATGCCGAAGAAAGACCTTTTATCTCTGAAATATACCTTCCTTCTACATTAATTCTTCGTGCTGCATCTCGTGGGGTATCTTCTGCGATTCCTTTTCTAAAAAAAGCTACACACCCCATGGGATTATCACAATAAAAATCTATGATATGCGTTCCAGCTTCTTGTAGTTTATCATATTCCGCTTGAACTATATGTCCTTTTTCAACTTCTTTCGATAGGTTTTCCTTTAATGCTCTTAAACATGCATCGTACCTACTTTCTCCCATCTCTTGATGAATATTTCCACCAATACTAAATTTAGCCCTTTCTGGCATCCCCATTGTTGCATAGCTAAGTGAAGCAGCTGATAACTCACAATAGTTTAAATTTCCAGTTTGAAAAGCAGTTTTAAAACATTTCCCTAATTCCTTGTATTCTTCTTTAAACATTTCTTTATGAATGTTCAATCCATTTTCATTCACTTCATCATATAAAGCACCCGGGAAACAATGAGTGAAAAAACGGTTGTTAGCATTTCTTTCCGCAATAAAATCATGAATCCTTATTCTAGAGGATAAATCTGTAATTCTGCTACCGTCAATATTCAATTCTTTAGCAATAGTATCTTCACAAAAAGGCATATAATGTTTTTTGACAAAATCATCGCTTCCATGTTCTAAATACATTTCTACCAGAGTTTTGGCACTTTCAGCAGAAGAATCTCCAGTTGAAATATAATATTTTGCAAGATAATTACCAACTTCTCGAAAAGTAAAATCCGCCATTTTTGGTTCACGACAATACCCATTATGAAGTTCCTCTAATTCAAATACCATTGCCATATAATTTGCCATATTCTCATTTGTTATAATATTATTCAGAAACAAATCACCTTCTTTTATATTGCTATTTATTTTTCATAAAATTAACTAATATTTTTAAGTCTCTTACTCATAGATTTTCTTAATCCGCCATTTGGAACAGAATTAATCATTTTTTCTATTGTTTGTATTTGCTGTG
>CAKSSR010000076.1 GCA_934489735.1 uncultured Eubacteriales bacterium
TTGAAACGATTATTCACTTCCTACTCGATATTTTTTAAATTCTTTTAGCTATGTAATTACAAAAATCGTAATATTCCCTTGATTGACTATAAATTTTTAAGTCTTTCCGTTTCCAAATCTTCAATCGTAAAACTACCATCATTGATTTCGTTTAGTCGTTTCTTTATCCAATTAATAAGATCTAACATTTTCCCCTTTTCTGCTTTTTCTTTATCACAATTAAACCGACATGGGACACCGTGAGAGTCAAATTCGTAATACGAACTAAACATTTGCCCTGCAGCATAATTAAGGCTTTTCAGCACTTTATCACTATCTACTATATCAATCCCTGTCATTGGTTCACCGGTTTCAATGTCACTTATCCAAATAGGACCTTGAAGGTAGTCCAACTGAATTTTTATAACTTGTTTTTCTTTATTCATCTTCTATACCGTTACTGAAAACTTACAAAAAGCTATAACAACCAAGTAAAAGGCTATTATGTTTCATTCCCTTTACATTTAAATCTTCCAAAATTATGAACTTTGGCTTTCGGCTTGCAATTTCAGATGTTACATAACGCAAATAGCTATTACGAATATTCGTTAATCGGTTATTTATCTTCAAAAGCTGTTTTTCACTTTTTAAGATATTTTTAGTCTTACAGTAACGTCTCCTTTTTTGTTTTTATATATTTTCTTGATATTCTGCGTTGTAATCTACGCTTTTGCTTACTTTTCTTCTTGTTGTTCCTATACATTCAAATAGTTTAGTTCTTTGTTTGTTGCTAGGACAAAGCATTACTTTGAATGTTTTAATCATCTTCTGTAAGCTCCTTTATCATCTTTTTAATTTTATTTTCCCCTTGCATTTTACAACTAAACTCAGTTATAATCTGCATTAAGTCTTCCACAAGTTCTTCTTGTTCTATTTCTTCTGTAGCACCTACAACTTCTATTTCACAATCATATAAATCCGATAAGTATTCTATCATTTCAAACCCAAATCGTGTTAATCTATCCTTGTTCAGAACTACAACTTTTGATATGCTTCTGTTTGCCATTCCTTTTATTATTTCCTGCAAACCTTTCCGTTCATAATTTATTCCTGAACCTATATCAGATATTATTTCAAAAGGTTTTCCTTGTGCAAGAAGATATGTCTGCATATTGGCAATTTGTCTTTCCAAGTCATCTTTTTGCTTATCTGAACTCACCCTACAATATCCTACTGTTTTACCTTCCTTTTTTTTAGGTTTATGTAAAAGTTGATTTAAGTCATCTTCTGAATAATAACGATAACCATTAGAACTCGTATGATGCGGTTTTAATTTTCCTGACCTATCCCAATTCCTTAATGTTTGAGCAGTTACCCCTAATATTTCTGTCATTTCATGTATGGTATAATATTTCATTTTTATCACCTCGTACAAATTATAACATGTTATATTGTAAAAAATCAATAGATGTTTTATGACTTTTTACACTTCTGTTTTAACCGCTAAAAGCTTCTCTATAAGTTTTAAAGCTTCTTTTTTTCTAATGGGATTGACCATTTTACCTACACCTGATAGAACATAGTATTGTCCTTTACCACTGTATAATCTCTCATATCCGCCATTTTAAATTGTGTTTCGATTATATTCCACTTTACCTTTCTCAAGCCATAATATTTGCTCTTTGCCATCTTTGGTTTATCTTTTTTATTAAGTTCTATTCCATTCTTTGCAAGTTCTTTTCTTGACTCGTCTGTCTCTATGCCTTTTTGCTCCTTCGGTTTTTCCAATGTCGCCGTGAAATCCTGTTCCTATTAGACATTCACCGCCTTACGACTTTGCATAAATTCGCTATCGAATTGCAATATTTCTATGCCAATTTCTTTATATTGATTAAAAATTTCACCAGGTTCCGTGCCCGTAGATGTTTACTTCAAATTACCTTGATAATTACTCTTTTACACCCGTTTTTTATTGCATTTTTAAACCAAGAATATAATAAATCGT
>CAKSSR010000077.1 GCA_934489735.1 uncultured Eubacteriales bacterium
TTGGAAATTGTTAGAGTTCCATCTTCCTGTTTTGAATCATTTGTTACTACTGTTATCTCGTAATCTGAATCCGAATCCGAATCTGAATTCGAAAGCTCTATTTTTGTAGTGCTTGCTGCTTCTGTCAAATTTGCTTGCTGCGTCTTACCATAGGCATTACCTTGTTGCCATTGATTATAGCCGGTTTGTTGAGGATAATATCCCTGCTGACCTTGATATGCTTGAGTTTGAGTATTTTGGCCATTATTTAAATAGGTTCCTAATTGATCCCAATGTTTTCCCTCCATTGGGACGTAGACATGATTATTGTTTTGAAAATTCATACTATTCACCATCTCTCTAATTCTGGTTTAGCACCTTTTTTACTTTGTATCAAATTATCTGCCATATCTTTACTTATTACGATAGCACTTATCATACTTTTGCTTAGTTTATTTAATGACTCTGGATCCAGTTTATCAAACTTTTCATCAATTTCAAATTTATCATCACCAGTTGCTTTATATATCTTACCAGTTTTTATTTTATCCATCAATAATCCCAAGTTCTTTTTAGTCCATGTCCCATAAAGATATATATTTACATTTTCGAATCCTTCTATGTTTTGCATTATTTCTTCAAAATTTGTAAAACATCCACTATGCAATGATAATTCTATGCTTTTATTATTATATCCTCCTATTTTATTCAGCTTTTTAAAACTGTCTCCAAAAGCTCTTTGCTCTATTCTGATGGTATCTTCATCAAAATAAAATTCTAGTTCAGGATTATCTGATTCCAATTTATAAAAACAATCCTCACCTATTTTTTTATTCTATTGAAATTTATCTTGTTTAATCCTTTTACTTGCTCGTCAAACTTAAATGTGTCATTAAATATGTCTTCAAATACATTTTCGCCAATGATTTCATCGTAGTCTTGGTTAAGTACATAATGACCATCTTTAATATTAAATAAGTATTGGTCTGGCTCTTGCCCTTCTTTTGTAGCAAATACTTTGCCTTTGAAGTAATTTGCTTCGGTTTTGTCGAGTATTTTACCCATTTTGTGTCATCTCCTTTTAATTTACTTATTAAAAATTTGTTTTTGCTAGTTCTTTTCTATCGACTATTTTAACTGAACTTACCTTTTACTGTTCGCTCGTATTTTTCCCCATTAAGAAGCATGTACGATACTTTGATACCTTTTGTATGGCTGCAGTATTTGTCATAAAAATGCTCACATACAGATGCATTATCCATATGGATTTCAGATAACGATTTACATCCATCAAAAGAACATTCAGCAATATTTTCAATACTATTAATACTTGGAAGGCTGACTATGGCTAAGTTTGTACAATCATTAAAAGCATATGCCTGAATTTCATCGACTTTTGGGAAAGAAGCGTTAGTTAATGACGTGCAGCATTCAAATGCACTAATTCCGATACTTTTTGCATTTGGGAAGTTAATTTCTTTTAATTTCTCGCAGCCACTGAAGGCAGCTTCATTAATATTTATAACCGCTGGTGCCTGGATGGAAGTCAAATTCTTGCATCCTTCAAATGCTCCCTCATCTATTTCAGTAATGTTGTCTTCGCATATTACTTTTACTATTTCATTATTACCGGTAAATTCTCTTTCTGAAATTTTGTTGCCGAATTCTTCTTTGTCAAAGGTTAAAGTTCCTTCTCCGTCTATATTATATGGAGAACTGCATTCGACAAATTCGCAACTGCTGTCATTTGGTATGTTGTCTATGTTATCAAAATTATTAAATTGATTTAAACTTTGATCAGTTTGAAGTTGTTTAGATTGCTGATGAGCCTGATAATTGGTATTGGTTTGCTGCGTACTGCTATAAGTTTGTTGCGGTGGACTAATATTTCTAGGATTTTGGTGCCATTGAGGATATTGAGTCCGTTGCCAACTGGTACTAGTTTGCTG
>CAKSSR010000078.1 GCA_934489735.1 uncultured Eubacteriales bacterium
CTCTTTGGTAGAATATTTTCAATATAATTTTTGTAGCCTTCATCTGTACCATAAGTTTTTCCAAAGCCGCCGTGAAACCCTGTTCCCATTAGACATTTTAGGCTTGTTCCGTACTTATCTGTTTTTGCAAAATTCATTATAAAATTGGTAATAATCATTGCAAATCTTTTTCAGATGTGGCATAATGCTTAAGACAAATCATCGGATGCCTGCATCCAAATAAGAAAATGCACTTTATAATTGTTGCCGCAATTCCATAGAGTGCCTTTTTCATTTGTACGATACTTTTATTATCCTCATCCTCTCGACTCTGTTTTAAAAAATTCTTAATACGAAGTAAAAAGTCTAATGTACTTATTTAAAAGTATTTACAATATTTGTCTCTGTTTGCCGAAATTATAAGTTATATCATTATAAAAGTCAAGTATTTTTTAGCAACACGTGAAATTCACAATCATTTCCTGAATAAAATCGATCCCACAGCCTAAAAGCTATGGGACTTTCTTAACTAATTCTTATTTATTCTTATCAAATTATATAAAACTTCGTTCGATTGCTTAAGTGGTACTGGATTCTCGCATAAGAACTCAATCAAATCTAAAGCTATCTCTAAACAACTTGTCAATTTCCACCTCCATATCTTTATCATCTGTCTGCTTTGAGATCATAATTTTATACCTATCACATTCTTCCTTTATTAAAAAGTATTTAACTATTCTTTCGTTCTGCAAACATTTTGCTTTCCTCATCAAGCCGGAACATTGTAAGTTAATAGAAAACCACTGTTAGTAATTTAAGCAATACAAAGCCAAAATAAAAAAGAGCAATCGAGCAGGATGCAAATCGAAACGATTATTCACTTCCTACTCGATATTTTTTAAATTCTTTTAGCTATGTAATTATAAAAATCATAATATTCCTTTGATTGACTATAAATTTTTAAGTCTTTCTGTTTCAAAATCTTCAATCGTAAAACTACCGTCATTAATTTCGTTTAGTCGCTCTTTTATCCGATTAATAATATTAAGCATTTCCCATTTCTCTGCTTTTTCTTTATCATGATTAAACCAACATGGGACATCGTGAGAGTCAAATTCATAATAAGAACTAAACATTTGCATTGCTTTTTCGTTAAGCTCCTTTAATAAATAGTCTTGTTCGATTTTTGGATACTTCCACACAGAAATGCCATCGGAATTTAGTATCCAAATTGGGCCATGTAAATATTCATTCATAAGCCTGATTTTATACATTTTTTAACCTCCATATTCTATCGGATAGGCAGTCACTATGAATCCGTTTGTTCCTACACCTATCAAAGTGTAATGATTCCCTTTGTAATAATATATCCTTTCAAAACCTTCGCGACCGTTTATAATTATTAATTCATTCGATATTACTTTCCCATCGGAAACCACATTGTTTAAAAAGGATGGAATTTGATCTCTTGAAATTCCGAAAGCTTTTTCAAAGTCAGCGACATGCCCTGGTGATCTCTCGTTTCCGTTAAGAATATGTTCAAGGCCTGCTGATGAATTACCTTTCTCAAGCCATAATGTTTGCCCTGTGCCATCTTTGGTTATGAAAATAATATCTTTTTTATTAAATTTTATTCTATTCTTTTCAAGTTCTTTTATTAACTCGGCTGTCTCATACCTTTTTGCTCCTTCGGTTTTTCCAAAGCCGCCGTGAAATCCTGTTCCCATTAGACATTCACCGCCTTACGACTTTGCATAAATTCGCTATCGAATTGCAATATTTCTATGCCCGTTTCTTTATATTGATTAAAAATTTCACCAGGCGCTGTGCCATAGACAACAATTGTCGTCGGTTCACTTCAAATTACCTTGATAATTACTCTTTTACACCCGTTTTTTATTGCATTTTTAAACCAAGAATATAATAAATCGT
>CAKSSR010000079.1 GCA_934489735.1 uncultured Eubacteriales bacterium
CGGCTCTGGAATTAAGAATAGCTGGAAGTATGAAAAAGATTTAATAATTATATTTAACTCCGATTGAGGTTGTGACGCTATTCGACAAGTCGGCAATTCGGAATTGCACAAGTGGGGGAATATTGATAAAAAAAGTCATGATTTAAATAAATCATGACTTTTTAAGTTATTATTGGGCTGAAAGCCCAACCGACAGAACATGGAGTAATCCAAAATAAAAAAGACTGATTTTGAATAAAATCAGCCTTATAAAGATTAGTGTAGAAAAATAAAGAAAAAGAGAAAAATTTTGCTATTCAGCCATACCCATCAATCTGTCCATTACGATATCCATAACGGCAGGTGCCAATTCTTCACCGAATTCTTCTTGAACAATTCCGTAAATCATTTCAAATTGTTCCATATAACCTGCAACTCTATCTTGTGTTGCAGCATCAACGGCATTTGCACCATCTACATCTGCTGCTCCGTTTGTAGTTTGAGGAGCTACAAAGAAATTGTTACTTGCAAGAAAATCCATAACCTTTGAAGGGTCTACTTGAGTTTCTGCATGATTATTTGTCAAAACTTGTTCTTGTGGTTGGCCTTCTTTTTGAACATCTCCGTTTCTTCTTTGAGGAATGTAACCGCCAACACCGTAGTTTCCATATCCTGAAAGTCTTCCGATTCCGTCTGTCATTTTTCTACTCCTTTTAAAACTTTTGCTTTTCTTTACATCATGTATATCGGCACATTTTTAAAAAACTTTAGCGTTTTGAAGGATATTGTTACAAATCGTTACATAAATAGGCTAAAATGTAGTTATAATCGGATTTTAAAATATGGAAAGGGAATAAGGTAATGAGGGAATAGGGGAATAAGAGGTTAAAATAATAGTGTAAGTAAGACGAGGAAATGACCAAATTTTGCAGAATTGGGCATTTAAGAGGTTTTAACCTCTTAAACGCCAATAGTATTCGACCAAATAACTTATTGCATCAAACGGATGCTCCAAAAACTTGAAATCTCGATTTGATTTAATCTGATTATGTGTCGGGACATCAACAATACTGGTTCCTTCTTTAAATGACAAATTATATATATTATACAAAATCCACTTGCATCGTCTTGGGTCAACAAATAAATGTCTTTCGCCTTTTGAATTCTTAACACGAGCATTAAATGCGGAAATTCTATTCATAATCGGCGGATTATAATCTCTTAACCTGAATTTAACATCCTTGTAACCATATTCTAGCAAACTATTTTTTATAATTGCATAATTAGTATACTCGCTCTGTGTGCTTCTATTATCACCTGAAGCGTCACCATTTATAATTATAGATGATTTATGGTTCGGATATCTTCGGATAAATTCGTTGATACACTGTTGAGTTGAAGTATTTTCAATCACAATTTCATCAAAAAAGTAAACATTTTCATTATCCTTGTGAGCCAATGCCCAACACATCGGGTCAACGTTAAAATCACAAGTTAAATGTAAAGGTAAATCAGGATTATACCGAAGTTTAAGTTTATTTCCTTCATCAAATCCTTTAACAACAAGTCCTGACGAATAATCCCCAAACTCGCCCAAAACGTTTATCTTATAATATTCTTCATCAAAACTTTCCTTCATAGATTGGATAAAATGAGGTGGCAAATAAATATTATTTGTAGTTGGCGCAATAATAAGACGATAATTTTCTTTTGAATGTTCGACAAACCTCTGCCAAAT
>CAKSSR010000080.1 GCA_934489735.1 uncultured Eubacteriales bacterium
CATAATTATTTCAGACATATAATCCTCCTAAATTTTAAGAATAAATTCTTACATATCATATATATTATCATACCCATGAATTTTTTCAATATTTTTTTGTGATATAACAAGGTAATTTCAATAAAATGCTACGGATGAAATTGTTTAATTGAATTTTTTTGGACGATGTGCTATCATATAAATGATTGTAGAGTCTAATTTAAATGAGAATTTATTTGTAAAATAGGGAGGTTAAAAATGAATTATCCACCATATAATATTACAGACAAAATGCTTACTTATGTGTCAAATATAATGAAAAAAATAGGTGAGCTTGATTATATAACATTAAATAAAAAGCCAGAGCTTAGAAAACAAAATAGGATTAATTCGATTCATTCTTCGCTAGCTATTGAAAATAATCAATTGTCTATGAATCAAGTAAAGGATGTAATTGACGGAAAAGTTGTACTTGGTGATAGAAAAGATATTCAAGAAGTTAAAAATGCGTATAATGCATATAATGAATTGAATAATATTAATCCTTACGATATTGAGGAATTAAAGAGAGTTCATGGTATAATGACATTTCTCGTTGAAGAAGAAAGTGGAATGTTTAGAACACATGGTGAAGGTGTTTACGATGGCGATAGATTGATTTTCATGTGTCCCCCAGCTGAATTAGTGCCATCACATATGAACGACCTTTTTAGTTGGTTAAACGAAGCAAAAGAAGTAGTGCATCCATTAATTTTGTCATCAGTATTTCATTATGAATTTGTATTTATACATCCTTTTGGAGATGGAAATGGAAGAATGGCAAGACTTTGGCAAACTGCAATTCTTTCAAAGTGGGAAAAAGCTTTTGAATATATACCAATAGAGAGTTTGATAAAAAAATATCAGGAAGATTATTATAATGCTATTTCTAAGTGCAATGCTGTAGGAAATTCTAATGAGTTTATAGAATTTATGCTAAAAATGATAGACGAAACTTTAAGAGAGTTATTAATGAGCACTACACAAGAAACTACACAAGAAACTACACAAGAAAAGCTTATTGCATTAATAAAAGAAAATCCCAATATTACGCAAGGAGAGCTGGCTGTTAAGCTTGGGGTTACTAGAGACGGTGTGTCATATAACATTAAAAAGTTAAAGGAACAAGGTAAGTTGGAGCGAGTTGGCTCAACAAAAAATGGAACTTGGTTAGTAAAATAATTTTTTTAAAATAGAAGGCTATTAAATGAAGTGCATCGTAAGTGTTAGATTTTGTCTAACATTTGGGGTGCACTTTAAAATTAATGGGCGTTTCTTTTTATGTTTCTTTATATAAATTAGTTAGCATAAATGAGGTCAAATGGGTTAATGTATTGAAAATTTCAAACTTTTTTGGTATTATCATAGTCTAAATATTTGAAGGAGGCAAAAAGATGCAGAAGAAAAAAGAACTTTTGAAAGAATATGTTACTAAAAATATAGATAGATTATATAGATTAGCATTTTCATATTCTAAGACGGAGCAATACGCAGAAGACATAGTAAATGAAAGTGTTGTTAGGGCACTTGTTGCAATAGATACACTTAGAAATGAAGAATATATTGGAACTTGGATGTATAGAATTGTAATAAATACAGCAAATACAT
>CAKSSR010000081.1 GCA_934489735.1 uncultured Eubacteriales bacterium
ATTATGCCAAATATTGAACGGGTTGGAGAAAACGTATTTGAAGGTTGTTCCAGCCTACATAAAGTAGATGTAAAAGATGAGAACACGGCTGGATTAGTAATAGAAAAAATAAAAGCATGTAATCTTAAGCAGAGAATTGATATATATATTGCAGGGAAATTTAAGATATCTATAAAAAATAATTGCGAATATCTATTCAATGATAAGGTTCCGGAACTAATGGAAGGGGATGAACTTCGGGTACCGCACTATGACTTCACTGGAATGAAAGAAAACGTTATATCGGCTGAAGCATTTAAAGATGTAAGTGATCTATTACAGAGACTGAGTATTTTAGCGGTAACAGAAATAGAAGGAAATCCATTTGAAAGTTGTACAAATTTACATAGAGTAGAAGTAAAAGACCAGGATATGGCTGAAATAGTCATAGGAAAAATAAGAGCATGTAACCTTATACAAAGAATTGATATATATATTGCAGGAGAATTTAAGATATCTATAAAAAATAATTGCGAATATCTATTCCGTGATAAGGTTCGGGAACTAATAGAAGAGGATGAGTTTGAAGTGCCGCACTATGATTTCACTAAAATGAAAGAAAACGTTATATCGGCTGGAGCATTTAAAAATATAGATATAGAAAAAGTATATGCTGATGTGACAACGATTATCGAAGATAATGCATTTGAAAATTGCTGGAAAATGCGAGAGATATATTTATCAAGTGTAAGAGAAATAGGGAATGAAGTATTTAAAGGATGTATATGCCTTCGTAAAGTACATGTTAGTAATGGTATGGAGGGGAAAATTAAAGAAGTACTACTAGAGGCAAATTTAAAACAACAAATACGTATATGTGTTAATGATACAATTGTTGGTTATCTACATGATAATTTAAGCAGAAATATCTTTTATATAGATGCTCGATGGAATGAGAATTGGATATTAAGCAACGATATGGAAATTCCAGAATATTATACAAAAATTGATAGCGGTGCGATTAGAGATATTGATAGGGTTAGTATAAATACTAGCAATGTGACAACTTTAGGGAACGGAGTATGCGCAAACTGTAGCAAACTAAAAAGCGTATACATTCCAAACGTACAGGAGATAGGTGACAACTTCTGCTATGGTTGTCCGAATTTAAGGGAAATAACGGTTAAGGACGAAACGATGGCAAAAGTGGTCGAAGATATATTTAGTAAATATGCTGAACATCAAGTTGTTGACGTTAACATATATGTAAAAGGTAGCAACGAACCTTACTTAAAAGTAAGAGCGAAATCTCAAATGGATAAATCAAAATTTTTATCACTCATTAAACAAATATGTCTAAATCTAAACTTCCCACAAGAAACTATAGAGACGCTCATATCTATGTATGAGAAAAATGAAATAGAATATGACTGTTGTGAATCGAGCGCTGTAACTTTTATCAAAGCTTTAGCTGGAATGTCTGGCAAAAGTCTTCCAGAATCAAAAATAGAATCAATGATTGATGAGGCTATGTCTGAAATAGACAACTAAAAGTTAGCCGGACAGAAGCAAAGG
>CAKSSR010000082.1 GCA_934489735.1 uncultured Eubacteriales bacterium
GTATTTTTGCAACTCAAATTGAAAATGGTTTGTTTAAGGATTTATTTGACGAAAAATAAGGAGGAAGTCTTAAATGTTGTTTGTTATCATTGCAATTGTTTTAATAATATTTATACTAATGTATAATCAGTTAGTAAGAGAGGGTAAGCAAGCTGACAATGCTTTTTCAACTGTGGATGTACTTTTGAAAAAGAGATATGATTTGATTCCTAATTTGGTAAATACGGCAAAGGGTTATGCCATGCATGAAAAAGAGATTTTTGAAAAGGTAACATTATTAAGAGACGAGGCAATTTCTCAAAAATCTCATGATGAGATTGTGAAATTGGATAATAGTATATCAAGTGGTATTAAAGACATATTTGCTGTTGCTGAGGCTTATCCTGAACTTATGGCATCTGAGAATTTTTTAGCTTTGCAAAAGTCTCTTGAGAAAATGGAAGATGAACTTTTAGCAGCTAGAAGGACTTATAATGCAGCTGTTACTGAATATAATATTTCGCTTGATTCGTTTCCAACTAATTTGGTTGCTAAGGTTTTAAAATTAAAAAGGAAAGAGTTATTTGTCATAGACGATAAAGCAAGGGATAATGTAAAGGTTGATTTGTAAAGGTGTGAATTTATATGGATGAAGAATTGCTTAATGGTATATATTCGGAAATTAAGATGTATAGAAATAAAAGTGTAAAGTTTTTTTCTGTATGTATTGCTTTAATTATTGCTTTTTTTGTAATTATGGGAATTTTAATAAGTATTCATGCCCCTGCGTTTGCAGTTGTTTTATTTGGGATTTTTGTTGCTGCAGCAATTGGGCTTATGGCTTATTTTTATCGTGCTAATATGAATGATAAAACGGCTTT
Organism: uncultured Eubacteriales bacterium; assembly: GCA_934489735.1. GTDB lineage: Bacteria > Bacillota > Clostridia > Oscillospirales > Acutalibacteraceae > CAKSSR01. The sequence continues at coordinate 861 of CAKSSR010000082.1, forward strand.
GAAGAATAAAATTTTAAATTATTTTTTGTCTTCTAGAAAGGGTAAACATGAAGCTGTATTGTATTTTCCTATTGGAAGTTTGAAAAATGATTTTGTAAATTCAAATATTTATAATGGGTATAATAATTTGTTTTTTACTGAGCAGGTAAATATAGGAAATGGATTTAAGATTGCTAATGCTCTTGCAACTGATAGAACTGATGAAAGTAGGGTTGTTAAGTTTGATGGCATTTTTGCCACTAAGAAACTTGACGAATTTTATGAAAATGAAGTTATTATAAAACCTGATTTTGAAAATAAGTATGTAAGTAGTATTGTTATAAGTAAGGATAAGCTTATGGGAAATGATTCTCAAAAGGTTTATTTGGAAAATGCTGAGTTTGAAAAATATTTTGAGGTTTGCTCTAAAAATCAGATTAAGGCAAGGGAGATTGTTACACCTAAGTATATGGAGGATCTGCTAAATATAAAGCTTAAGCTTGGTGTTCCGATTAAGGTTATTTATAAAGGGAATATGAAATACATAGCTATTTGGAATAAGAAGATTTTGGATGACAAAAGTATTTTTAGAAGGAATTTGGAATTGAAGGCTTTGAAAGAGGAGTTTGACTACATTATAGAGGCTTGTGAAAATATAATGTAGGTGT